>JBDTVU010000046.1:0-23754 GCA_040007035.1 Betaproteobacteria bacterium
GGCTGGCCTCCGCCATCGGCGGGATGAAGGCGGCAGAGGTGAACATCCCGGTCGCCGTGCTGATCTGGCTGATGATCGTCCCGATGCTGCTGAAGATCGACTTCGGCAAGCTCGGCCAAGTCCGGCGCCACGCGCGCGGCATCGGCGTTACGCTCTTCATCAACTGGGCGGTGAAGCCGTTCTCGATGGCGCTGCTGGCGTGGATCTTCGTCCGCCACGCGTTCTCCTCGTGGCTGCCGGCGAACCAGATCGATTCGTACATCGCCGGGCTGATCCTGCTCGCCGCGGCGCCATGCACGGCGATGGTGTTCGTCTGGAGCAACCTGTCCGACGGCGAGCCGAACTTCACGCTGTCGCAGGTGGCGCTCAACGACACGATCATGCTGTTCGCGTTCGCGCCGCTGGTCGCGCTGCTCCTCGGCCTGTCGAGCATCGCCGTGCCGTGGGAGACGCTGGCGCTGTCGGTTGCCCTCTACATCGTCGTGCCCGTGGTCGTCAGCCAGCTTTGGCGGCGGCACCTGCTCGCGCGCGGCGGGCCGGAGCGTCTCGCGGCGGTGCTCGCGCGGCTGCATCCGGTGTCGCTCGCGGCGCTCCTCGCCACGCTGGTGCTGCTGTTCGCGTTCCAGGGCAGGCAGATCCTCGGCGAGCCGCTGGTCATCGCGATCCTCGCCGTGCCGATCCTGATTCAGGTCTACTTCAACGCCGGGCTCGCGTACTGGTTGAACAAGCGGCTCGGCGTCGCCCACTGCGTCGCCGGGCCGTCGGCGCTGATCGGCGCCAGCAACTTCTTCGAGCTGGCCGTCGCCACCGCGATCAGCCTGTTCGGGCTCGAATCGGGCGCCGCGCTGGCAACTGTCGTCGGCGTGCTGATCGAGGTCCCCGTGATGCTGTCCGTGGTCCGCATCGTCGGCGCCACCAAAGGGTGGTACGAAGGCGAGGTCGCGGCCACCGCCACCGCACGGCGGTGATCCTTGCGCTGCATCAGACTCACCGCGCCACACTGAGTGCACGATAAGCGTATGGACATGCACATTGTCCCGCGAGACCACCGGGCGCTGACGTTGGTGGCCGCCGCGGTCGTCGCATGGGGCGTGGTCTACGCGAGTCTGGGAGCGTTTGCCGATGCCGTGATGCGTGCATCGCCGTTCGACCGGACGACGCACTTCGGCGACGCCGTCCATTTCTTCGTCTACGAGGCGCCCAAGGTCATGCTGCTGCTCGTGCTCGTCGTATTCACGATGGGCGTGGTCCGCAGCTACTTCTCGCCGGAGCGCACGCGCGCCATCCTGGCCCGCCGCGGTGGCGTGCTGAGCAACGTGCTCGCCGCGGGGCTCGGCATCGTGACGCCGTTCTGCTCCTGCTCGGCCGTTCCGCTGTTCATCGGCTTCCTCACCGCCGGCGTGCCGCTCGGGGTGACGTTTTCGTTCCTCGTGTCGGCGCCGATGGTCAACGAGATCGCGCTGGCGCTGCTGTTCGGGCTGTTCGGATGGAAGATCGCGCTGCTGTACATGGGCCTCGGGCTCAGCGTCGCGATCGCCGCTGGCATCGTCCTCGGGCACCTGCACATGGAACGCCACGTCGAGGACTGGGTAACGGCGTTGCCGAAAACGGCCGCCGCGGCGACGCCCGACGAGGTCCCGTTCGGCGCGCGTCTTGCGGCCGGCTGGCAGGCGGTCGGGGAGATCGTCGGCAAGGTCTGGCCCTGGATCCTCGCCGGCATCGCGGTGGGCGCCGGTATCCACGGCTACGTGCCCGAGGATTTCATGGCCGGGCTGATGGGAAAGGACGCCTGGTGGTCGGTGCCGGCAGCCGTCCTTATCGGGGTGCCGATGTATTCCAATGCGGCGGGGATCATTCCCGTGGTCGAGGCGCTGCTCGCCAAGGGCGCGGCGCTCGGCACCGTGCTGGCGTTCATGATGTCGGTGATCGCGCTGTCGCTGCCGGAAATGATCATCCTGCGCAAGGTGCTGAAGCCGCGCCTGATCGCGGCCTTCATCGGCGTCGTGGCCAGCGGCATCCTGTTGGTCGGCTACGTATTCAATGCGGTCCTGTAACGGAGAGTGGCAATGAAGATACAGGTGCTGGGCTCGGGTTGCAGCAAGTGCGAGATCACCGAGCGGATGGTGCGCGAGACGGCGCAGCGGCTGGCGATCCCGGTCGAGATCGAGAAGGTGAAGGACATGCAGCGGATCGCCGCGATGGGCGTGATGCGCACGCCCGCGGTCGCGATCGAAGGCAAGGTCGTTCACAGCGGGCGCGTACCCACCGCCGACGAGATCGGTGCGTGGCTTGGCGCAGCACGGTGAAATTCGAGCGGGCTGCTCCGCGTCTGCGACGGACGACCTGCAGGACGTCATAGAGGAAGGTCTCGGGCAAGTGGCGCCGCCCGTGGGAGCCGGGCAGCGCCGCGCGTGGCCCCTGCTGCAATCCCTTGCGCTCGCCGCTGGAATTGGGCAGATTCCGGCCAATGGTCGACAGTTCCTTCGTGCGCGCGGCGGTGCGCGGCGTCGTCGCGGGCGCGGTATCGCTTCTGGCGCTGCTGTGCGCGTCGGTTGCAATCGCAGCCGAGTCGCCGCTTATCGCCGCCGCCTCCGACCTGCGTTTCGCGCTCGACGAGATCGCCGCGCAGTTCGAACGTGAGACGGGGCAGGGCGCGCGGATCGTCTACGGCTCGTCGGGCAATTTCCGCCGGCAGATTGCCGAGGGCGCGCCGTTCGAGCTGTTCCTCTCCGCCGACGAGGCGTACGTGCTCGCGCTGGTGAAGGAAGGGCACACGGTCGACACGGGCGTTCCGTACGCGATCGGGCGCATCGCGCTCGTGGTTCCCGCCGGTTCGCCGCTGGCGCTCGACGGCGAGTTGCGCGACCTTGCGCTGGCGGCCGGCGACGGGCGCGTGCGCAAGTTCGCGCTGGCCAATCCCGAGCACGCGCCGTACGGCCGCGCGGCGCAGGAAGCGCTGACGGCGGTCGGCGCGTGGGACGGACTCCAGGGCAGGCTGGTGTTCGGTGAGAACGTCGCGCAGGCGGCGCAGTTCGCCACCTCCGGGTCGGCGCAGGGAGGCATCGTGGCGCTGTCGCTGGCGATGGCGCCCGGCGCGCTCGGCACCGCGCGCTTTGCGGCGATCCCCGAACGTCTGCACCGGCCGCTCATCCAGCGGATGGTACTGACGAAGCGCGCGACCGCCGCGGCGCGCGAGTTCTACCGGTACATGCAGCAGCCGGCGGCCCGCAACGTGTTCCGGCGCTACGGCTTCACGCTGCCGGGCGAGTGACGCGATGGACACCACCGCGCTACTGCTTTCGCTGAAGCTCGCGTTCTTCACCGTCGCGATCCTCGTGCCGGCCGGCATCGGCATCGCGCGTTGGCTCGCCATTCGCGACTTCACCGGCAAGCCGTTCGTCGAGGCGCTGTTCGCGCTGCCGCTGGTGCTGCCGCCGACGGTGCTCGGCTATTACCTGCTGGTGGCGCTCGGCGGCGGTTCGCCGCTCGGCCGCTGGTACGAGGCGACGTTCGGCCATCCGCTGGTGTTCACGTTCGACGGGCTGCTCGTCGCGTCGGTCGTGTTCAACCTGCCGTTCGCGATCCAGCCGCTGCAGCGCGCGTTCGAAGGCATCCCCGACGACATCCGGCACGCGGCGGCGTGCTGCGGGCTGTCGGGCTGGCAGAGCCTGTGGCGGATCGAGTTGCCGCTGGCGTGGAGTGGCCTCCTGTCGGCGGTCGCGCTGACGTTCGCCCACACGCTGGGCGAGTTCGGCGTCGTGCTGATGGTCGGCGGCAGCATTCCGGGCGAGACCAAGACGATCGCGCTCGCGATCTACGACCGCGTCCAGGGCTTCGACATGGGCGCGGCCGGCTTCATGTCGGCGGTGCTGCTGCTGCTGTCCATGGTCGCCATCGGCGTCACCTTCCTCACCTCGTCGTCGCATCGACGGCGGCAGCGCCATGACGGCTGACGCGCTCATCGTCGAGCTGGCGCAGGCGCGGCCGATTCCGCTCGCCGTCACGCTCGGCTGCGCCCGCGGCGAGATGCTGGCGCTGGTCGGGCCGTCGGGCAGCGGCAAGTCGACGATCCTGCGCACGATCGCCGGGATCTACGCGCCGGCACGCGGGCGGATCGACGTCGGCGGCGAGACCTGGCTCGACACCGCGGCAGGCGTCCGGCGGCCAGCGCGCGAGCGCTCGGTCGGCTTCGTGTTCCAGCATTACGCGCTGTTCCCGCACCTGACCGCACTCGACAACGTGCTGCAGGCGATGGGCCATGTGGCGCCGGCCGAGCGGACTGCGCGGGCGCGGCAGCTCCTCGAGCGGACGAACCTCGGCGGCCTCGAATCGCGGCGGCCGGCGCAGCTCTCCGGCGGCCAGCAGCAGCGCGTCGCCGTCGCGCGGGCGTTGGCGCGCGATCCGCAGGTGTTGCTGTTGGACGAGCCCTTCTCGGCCGTCGACCAGGTGACGCGCGAGAAGCTCTACGAGGAGCTCGCCACGCTGCGCCGCGACCTCGCCGTGCCGATCGTCCTCGTCACCCACGCGCTCGACGAGGCGGCGATGCTGGCCGACCGGATGTGCATCCTCCATCGCGGCACGACGCTGCAGGCCGACCGGCCCGACGCCGTGATGACGCGGCCGGCGAGTGCGCTCGTGGCCCGGCTCGTCGGCCTGAAGAACATCTTCGAGGCGGAGGTCGTCGGACACGACGCGGCAAGCGGGCTCACCCACATTCGCTGGTTCGGCACGACGCTCGAAGCCGCGCACGCGCCGCAGTTCGCCGTCGGCGCGCGCGTCGCGTGGAGCGTGCCGGCGTCGCACATCCTGCTGCACCGGCGCGACCGGCCTTCGCGCGGCGAGCGCGAGAACCCGGTCGCCGGTACGATCGTCCGCTGCCTGCCGATGGGCGCGATGACGGCGGTCTCGCTGCGCGTCGTCGCCGCCGAGCGTGCCGACATCTTCTTCTCGGTGCCGACGCACGTCGCCGCGCGCAACGGTGTCGCGCCGGGGCAGCCGGCGAGCGTTTCGCTGCTGGCCGACGGCATCCACCTGATGCCGGCGGCGGCTGGTGACGACCGCAAATGAACCGGCGAGCGGGCGTCACCGCTCGCGCGCCGCAGCCCCGGTGCCCCGCTCGCGCCAACGCTGCCACAGCGCGCGGACGACCCACGGAATGCCGACGACGAGCAGGACGCCCCAGACCATCGCGACGATGTCCGACGGCGGCCGCAGCGGCGGCAGCAGGTCCGGATCGCGCAGTTCGTCGGGGAACGGACGCGGCGGCACCGGGACGATCTGCGCCATCGCCGGATCGGCCGGCACCATCGCCCGGTACTCCCAGGTCGTGACGGCCGGCGCGGCACCGAGCGCGCGGGAAGACGGGAGCTGCGGGAAGCGCAGCCACGCGATCGCGGTGAGGTCTTCGGCGAGCATCTGTCCGAGCGTGCCGCTCCTGCCGGCGGCGCGCGCACCCGGATCGTGCGCCATCGCCCACAGGCTGGCGAAGATCTGCTCGAACGCGGCCGCGGGCAGCATCCGCGTCTGGTCGGTGTTGAGATAGTCGAACGCGAGCTTCGCCTTCGAGATGGAGCGGTCCTTCAGCGCGATCAGCGGAAATGTCAGCGCGCCCAGCACGGTGCTGGTCGCGCCGCGCCCCGGCACCTTCCAGCCGAGGGCGCGCAGCGTGTCGACGCTGATGCTGGTGCAGTTCTGGTCGGGGTGGTAGTAGCTCAACTGGTGGCGGTAGAACTGGTTGTAGACGCGTCCGAGCGCAGACTGGACAAGTTCCGCCGCGCGCGGCGACGACAGCACGGCGACGACGAGGTACGACGGCCGATACCACGCCTGGCCGGCGTTGAGGTCGGCGAGGTAATCGTCGAGCGGCACCGGTGCCGCAAGGATGCCTTTCTCACTCTCCGAGTCGAGCGTGTAGAAGTTGTCGACGAGCCAGTTGCCGATCGCACCGTCGGCCTCGATCTGGCCGGTGACGATCGCGAAGTGGCCGCCGTGCGCCTCGTCGTCGTCACCCTGCGCGCCGTTCAGCATGAACGCCAGCACCGTGCGCCCGGTCCAGTCGCCGGCGTCGCGCCGCCACAACGCGTTGGCAACAAACGGGCTCGCGGCGCCGCCGCGCGGAACGTCGCGGATCATCCGTCGCAGTGCCTTCGCCGCCGAGCGCTTCTTCGGCAGCACCCGCAGCGGTGCGTCACCGCCGAGGCGAAAATCCTCGGGCCACAGCGTGCGGGCGATGAAGCCGTCCGTCGCCACCGTGCCGCGCGCGGCGACGGTGCGTTCGCGCAGGAACGCCGCCGATGACGCGTCGAAGTACGAGCGGTTGAGCGGGATCTTCGGCACCAGCCGGAGCGGCAGCGCGTCACCGGCGGTCTCGAGTCGCGTCGCATCCGCGGACAGCCGCGCGCCGCGCAGCACTTGCGGCGCCGCGAGCCAGACCAGCGGCGGCAGGTCCACCGGCGCGTCGGCGGGTCGCGCCGCCGCCCATGCGCGCACGTCGTCGAACGTGCGAACGCCGGGCGTGAAGCTGGCAACGGGCAGTCCCGGTTTCGGCACCGCGATCGTCTCGTCGCGGAAATACCAGAGCGCCTGCCGGATCGTCGGGGCGTCGGCGTCGCGGCCGTCGGTCACCCGGAAGTCCGCTGCGGGATAAATGCCGAGCCGACCCTCGGTGCCCACGGCGACCGGTGCGGGAGGCGATGGAGCGGCGTCGGAGGGAAGGGAGGTCATCGGTCAGCGCGGTGCACACCCGCAGCGCCGGACAGCGGACTTTCCGCGGCCAGTCGGCGGTGTGGCCGATTATCGCAAAACGCGGGCACCGGGAACGAATACCCCCCGCGGTGAACGCCGCAGCCAGCGGCGCCGGCCAGGATGCCCACGCCGGACTGGCTCGCACAGGCTATCATCGCTCCGCAGATTTGCCGGATTCCTCTCTTGCGCCCATGTCCGCCTTCCGCATCGTCGACCGCATCGTCCGCGATCCCGCGGCGGAGCGGCGCGCGCTCGCCGCCGCGATCGAAGCGACGCCGGCGGCGATTCCGCCGAAGTATTTCTACGATCCTGTCGGCTGCGCGCTGTACGGCGCGATCTGCGAGCTGCCCGAGTACTATCCGACGCGCACCGAGCGCGCGATCTTCGACACCCACCGCGCCGCGATCGCCGGCGCCATCGGCACCGGGACGCATTTGGTCGACCTCGGCGCAGGCGACGGCGCGAAGGCCGAGCGCTGGCTGCCGGTGCTGGCACCGTCGCGCTATCTGGCCGTCGACATCGCGCGCGACGCGATCGAGTCGGCGCTTGCGCGGATGGCGCCGCGGTATCCGCAGATCGGGATGGCCGGCGTCGTCACCGATTTCGGCGCCGGGCTCGATCTCGCCGGCGACCTCGGCGATGCACCGGCGACGTTCTTCTATCCCGGTTCGTCGATCGGCAACTTCGCGCCGGACGACGCGCGTGCGTTCGTCGCGGCGATCCGCCGCCATTGCACCGTCGCCGGCAGCGGGCTCGTCATCGGCGTCGACACGAAGAAGGACAAGGCGCGGCTCGACGCGGCCTACGACGACGCGCTCGGCGTCACCGCCGCGTTCAACCGCAACATCCTGCGCAACGTGAACCGGGTCCTCGGCAGCGACTTCCGGCCGGAGCATTTCGCGCACCGGGCGTTCTACGATCCCGCGCGCGGTCGGATCGAGATGCACCTCGAGGCGATCGGCGACGAGGTCGTGCGGCTGCCGGACGGGCCGCGCTGGTTCGCCGCCGGCGAGCGGATCCACACCGAAAATTCGTACAAGTACTTGCCGGCCGAGTTCACGACGTTGCTGCACGACGCCGGTTTCGATCGCGTGCAGCAGTGGCAGGACGATGCCGGGGACTTCGCCGTGTTCCACGCCGCCTGAGCGACCCGCGGGCGGCGCCGACGCGTCAGCCTGCGGTGTCGCGGGCAAGGCGCAGCCCGGAGAACTGCCAGCGCGCCTCGGGTGGGAAGAAGTTGCGGTACGTCGCGCGGACATGCGAGCGCGGCGTCGCGCAGGAGCCACCGCGCAGTACGTACTGGTTGCACATGAACTTGCCGTTGTACTCGCCGACGGCGCCCGGCGCGGGGCGAAAGCGCGGATACGGCGCGTACGCGCTCGCCGTCCACTCCCAGACGTCGCCGAAGAGCTGCGCCGGAACGCCGGGGGCCGGCGCGATCCGCGGCGGCACCGGCTGCAGCAGGCCGTCATCCTGGAAGTTGCCGTCGAACGGAACGCCGCCGGCGGCAACCTCCCATTCGAACTCGGTGGGCAGCCGTGCGCCGGCCCAGCGTGCGTACGCGTCGGCCTCGAACCAGCTGACGTGCGTCATCGGCGCCCGCGGATCGAGCGCGACGCGGCCGGCGAGCGTGAACGTCGTCGTCGCGCCGTCCTTCGTCTCCCAGTGGCAGGGGGCAGCCCAGCCGCGGGCGACGACGGCGTCCCAGCCGAGCGAGACCCACAGCTCCGGTCGCCGGTAGCCGCCATCGGCGACGAACGCGGAGAATTCGCCGGCGGTCACAGGATGCGAAGCGAGCGCGAACGGCAGGACGAACACGCGATGCCGCGGTGTCTCGTTGTCGAAGGCGAAGCCGGCGCCGTCGTGACCGACGTCGACGAGGCCGCCTGCGTACGGAAGCCAGGCCGGTGTGGGCGCGGCGGCCGGGACGGATGGCTTCGCCGCGTGATACGTCGGCTGCAGCGGATTGCGCGACAGCAGGTGCAGCACGTCGGTGAGGATCAGCTCCTGATGCTGCTGCTCGTGCTGGAGGCCGAGCTCGAGCAGCGCAGCGAGGTCGGGCTCGTTGCCCACGCGCGCGACGAGCGGCGCCATCTGCGCATCGACGTGGTCACGATACGCGAGCACGTCGGCGAGCGACGGCCGCGACAGCAGGCCGCGCTCCGGCCGTGAATGACGCGCGCCGACGCCGTGGTAGTACGAGTTGTACAGCGTCCGGAACTGCGGATGGAACGGTCGGTAGCCAGCTTGGAAGCGCTCGAGCACGAACGTCTCGAAGAACCAGCTCGTGTGCGCGAGGTGCCACTTGACGGGGCTCGCGTCGGGCATCGACTGCAGCGCGCAGTCCTCGGCCGACAGCGGCGCGGCGAGCGTCGCCGTCGTCGCGCGGATCGCGGCGTAGCGCGCGCCGAGATTGGAGGCGGGTGACGATCCGGCGTCAGCGGCGCCGAAGCCGGGGTGTGGGGTGTGCATCGTCGGTTCCGGCATGCGCGCCGGCTACTTGTACCGGGCGAGGGCGCCCTGGCAGGCGCCGCCGTTGAAGTTGGACCGGCAGCTTGCGCGCAGCGCGCCGCACATCGCGCCCGACAGGCTCTGCACCATTGCCTGCATCGCCTGCCCGGTGCCCTGGGTCATCGCGTTGGTCACGGCGCCGGCAGGGTCGTTCATCTTCGCTGTCGGAGCCTTCGCTGCGAGGTCGGACTTCCTCCTGTCGCCGGCGACCTCGGCTTCCTTCATGCAGGTCAGATACGCGCGCTCGATCCGCGCGGTGGGGGAGAAGAGCTTCTGCCAGACGAGGAATCCGGCGAGGCCCAGCACGACGACGATGATCGCGGCTTTCATCGCGTGGTCGGCGCGTCAGCGGACGATCACGCGCGGCGCGCCGGCATTGATCCCGCCGATGATCGTCGCGTCGGCGAAGCCCTCGTCGCGGAAGATAGCCAGCACGTCGTCGACGGCGTCCGGCGCACACGCGACGAGCAATCCGCCCGATGTCTGCGGATCGGTGAGGAGCGCGCGCTCGACGTCGCCGATGCCGCTGCCGAGCGCGATGTCGCCACCGTAGCCGGCCCAGTTTCGTGCCGACGCGCCGGTGACGAATCCGGCGCGCGCGAGGTCGACGACGCCGGGCAATAGCGGAATCCGCGCGAACTCGATCGTCGCGCCGGCACCGCTCCCGCGGCAGACCTCGAGCAGGTGGCCGAGGAGGCCGAAGCCGGTGACGTCGGTCAGCGCGTGTACCGCCGGCAGCGCGCCCAGCCGGATCCCCGGCGTGTTGAGCTTCGTCGCGCTGGCGATCATCGCCGCGTAGCCGGCGGCGGAAAGCTGCTCCTTCTTCAGCGCAGCGCTGTACACGCCGACGCCGAGCGGCTTGCCGAGGACGAGTGCGTCGCCGGCGCGCGCGCCCGCGTTGCGCTTGAGGTTCGCCGGATCGACAAGTCCGATCGCGACCAGGCCGTAGATCGGCTCCACCGAGTCGATGGTATGGCCGCCGGCGACCGGGATGCCCGCCTTTGCGCACACCGCCTCGCCGCCGTCGAGGATCCGGCGGATCGTCGCCACCGGCAGCCGGTCGATCGGCATGCCGACCAACGCCAGCGCGAACAGGGGCGTGCCGCCCATCGCGTAGACGTCGGAGATCGCGTTGGTCGCGGCAATGGCGCCGAAATCGTAAGGGTCGTCGACGATCGGCATGAAGAAGTCGGTGGTCGCGACGATCGCCTGCCGGTCGTTGATCCGGTAGACGGCGGCGTCGTCGGAAGTTTCGATGCCGACGAGCAGCGCCTCGGGCACCGGCAGCGGGCCCGATTTGGCGATGATCTCGCTCAACACCTTTGGCGCGATCTTGCAACCACAGCCGCCGCCGTGGCTGAACTGCGTGAGGCGGAGCGGGACGACGTCGGGAGCGTTCATGCGGGGGTCCTCTGCGGGCGGCGCGGGGGCGCGGCCCTCATTCTACCGGCGCGGGCAGCGGCCGCGGCGAGGGCGGCGGTGACCGCACGTTCGAGCGCGACCCGCTCGGCCGCCGGTTCGAATCGGGGCGCGCGCGCCGCGCATCGGGCCGCGAGCAGTGCGCGGAGCGCCGGCTCGCGGAGCGTACGTCGCAACAGCGAAGCAAGCGCATCGGCGTCGCCGACCGGAAAATATCCCGGATAGTCGCCGCCCAGCATCCCGACATTACCGGAAATCCGGCTCGCCAGCACGGGTGTTCCGGCCATGAGCGCCTCGACGACGACGTTCGCGCCGCCCTCCATCCGCGACGGGCACAGCAGCAGATGCGCGCGCTTGATCGCCTGTCGCGTCCACGCGTTCGGCCGCGGACCCAGCCATTGGACGCGCCCATCCTCGGCGGCGAGCGTGCGCGCGGCGCGGCCCAGCGCGGGATCGAGCGCATCGCCGATGATCGTCAGCGTGATCGGCAGGTCGCGCGGCAACCGCTGCCACGCTGCGAACACTGTCAGCGGGTCCTTCTCCGGCCGCAGATGGGCGACCAGCACGCAATGCAGGCGGTCGGCCCGCTTCGCCGACCATGGCACGAGCGGGCGTGCAGACTGGAAGACGACGTCGACTTTCGCCCGGTGCGCCGCAGGCACGGCGTGCAGCGCTGCGTCCTGCAGCACGAGCAGCCGGTCGGCGTCGGCGAGCGATGCCCGGACGTCGGCATTGCCGTCTGGCAGGTCGCGATACAGGTCGGTGCCGGTCAGCGCGACGATCAACGCAGCGTCGGGTCGCTCGGCGCGCCACGCGGAGATCGCGGCCCGGCTGCGGCGCGCGTGCAGCGCGATCAGCGCGGTCGCACCGTCGCGGCGACCGCCGGTCACCGGGTCGTCGGCGCCTTGTAGAATGACCCGCCAACGGGGCGCGAGCATCCGCGCCCAGCGGGCGGCAGTCCGCCAGTTGCCGTTGTTGGCAGCGGCACCGTACGGAGTGACGAGGATGAGCGTGGGAACGCCGGAACGGGACATCGCGCGAAAGGAGGACGCGGGTTCGGTCGACGAGGCGCTGGCGCCGCGGTCCGCGGCGGCGCTCGCAGCGGCACTGCGCGACGCCCGCGAGTATACGCTGCGCATCTACGCGCACCTGACCGGGGTCGAGCGGCAGTTTCCGCGGCTGGCGATGGTGAATCCGGCGGCATGGGAGCAGGGCCATGTCGGCTGGTTCCAGGAGTTCTGGTGCCGGCGCTATCGGGCTGACGATCCGGAGGGCGCGCGGACGCCGTCGCGGATCGCGTCGGCCGATCTCTGGTGGAACTCCAGCCGCGTCGCGCACGACATCCGCTGGGACCTGCCGCTGCCCGACGATACGGCGATTCGCGGCTACCTCGAGGCCACGCTCGCCGATGCGCTCGATGCGCTGTCCGCACCGGACGCGGTCGGCGACGACGCGCGGTATCCGTTCTTGCTTTCGCTCCATCACGAGGACATGCACGCCGAGGCGCTCCTGATGACGCTGCAGACGCTGGCGCTGCCGGCGCCGCCGCATCTGACCGACGTGCGCCCGGTGGCGGTCGATGTCGATGAAAAAGCCGCGATTGGCGACGTCGAGTTCGCGGGCGGCACGTTCGCGCTGGGGAGCGGACCGGGTACCGCTGCGCACCGCTTCGTCTGGGACAACGAGGTGCGCGCGCACGACGTCACGCTGCGCCCGTTCGCGCTCGCGCGCCGCTGCGTGACCAACGCCGAGTACGCCGCATTTGTCGACGACGGCGGCTATCGGGAGGTCCGGCACTGGTCCGCCGCCGGCCGCGCGTGGCTGCTGTCGGTGGATCGCGATCGTCCGGCGTACTGGCGGCGCGACGGCGATGCGTGGAGCGAGCGCCGTTTCGACCGCTGGCGACCGCTCGATCCCTCGGCGCCGGTCCAGCACGTGTCGTGGTACGAGGCCGACGCGTGGTGCCGGTGGGCGGGCCGCCGGCTGCCGACCGAAGCGGAATGGGAGTTCGCGGCACGGCGCTCGGCCGGTGGCGACGACGACCGGCCGTGGCCGTCGGCGGCGGGGCGCGCGAATCTCGACCTCGCGCACGGCGCGCCGGTCGCGGCGCACGCGTACGCAGGCACCGCCGGCCCCATCCAGATGCTCGGCAACGTCTGGGAATGGACGGCGACGCCGTTCGCCGCGTATCCCGGTTTCGCGGCCGGCCGCTATGCCGACTATTCGGCGCCGTGGTTCGGCGATCATCACGTGCTGCGCGGCGGCTCGTGGGCGACGCGCGCGCGGCTCGTCCATCACCGCTTCCGCAATTTCTACCGGCCCGAGCGGCACGATCCTTTTGTCGGATTCCGGACTTGCGTGCTCGCCGTCTGATACCCGAGCGCCGTCAGGGGTGGGTGCGACGAAATATCGCGGTAACCCTGACGCAGATCAAACCCGGCGGACTCGCCCGTCGCCGCCCTCCTGTAGCATCGGCACACGGTGAAAACGGTCGGCTGCACGGAAGCGAACAACGCGGCGCGCGACGCTCGACCGGGCACCCTTCACAGGAGCCGGTCTTGAAGCACAGCGACGGCGTTCATGCCGACCGCACCAGTCCCGGCACCCACTCCCGGTGGGCGCGGCAGCCATGCCCGTCCGCCACCCACTCCCGGTTTGCGCTGCCCTGCTGTTCGCGGCCGGCGAACCGTCCCGAGGACGCATGACATGTCCCGCTACGAGATAGTGGCGCGCGAGGATTTCTCCGACGTCACGTACCTGCTCGAGGTCAGCTACCCGATGCTGGCGAAGGCGGCGAAGCCCGGCCAGTTCGTCATCGTGATGGCGACCGAGCACGGCGAGCGGATCCCGCTGACGATCGCCGATTTCGACGCCGCCAAGGGGACGATCACGCTGGTGATCCAGGCGGTCGGCAAGACGACGCGCGAGATGCAGCAGACGTGCAAGGTCGGCTCGGCGCTTTACGCTGTCGTCGGGCCGATGGGCGTGCCGAGCCCGGTGCCGAAGGTGAAGAAGGTGCTGTGCGTCGGCGGCGGCCTCGGCGTCGCGCCGACCTATCCGCAGGCCCGCGCATTCCAGGAAGCCGGTGCCTACGTCATCGGCGTCATCGGCTTTCGCACCAAGGACCTCGTGTTCTGGGACGACAAGTTCCGCTCGTGCTGCGACGAGGTGATCGTATGCACCGACGACGGCTCGATGGGCGTCAAGGGCACGGTCGCCGAGGGCATCCGGCTCGCGATCGAGCGTCACCCCGACATCGACGAGTGCGTGGCGATCGGACCGCCGATCATGATGAAGGGCTCGGCCGAGGCGACGCGGCCGCACGGCATCAAGACGATGGTGAGCCTCAACCCGCTGATGGTCGACGGCACCGGGATGTGCGGCGGCTGCCGGGTAAAGATCGGCGACGAAATCAAATTCGCGTGCGTCGACGGTCCCGACTTCGACGGGCACAAGGTCGACTTCGACGACCTGATGGCGCGGCTGAAGCGGTTTACCGCCGAGGAACGGATGGCGCTCGAGCACTGGAACGACACCTGCAAGCTGATGAAGCAGGCGGACGCGATGACGCCCGCCGACAGCTCCGACCCCGAACTGTACTGAGCCATGGCCGCGAAGAAAAAGACGATCCGGACGATTCCGCAGGAGCGGACGCCGATGCTGGAGCAGGAGCCGAAGGAGCGCGCGCGCAACTTCAGCGAAGTGTCCTGCGGTTACCGCCTGGAAGAAGCGCTGCGCGAGGCCGACCGCTGCCTGCAGTGCGCCGACGAGCCCTGCGTGCGCGGCTGCCCGGTCGGCATCGACATCCCGGGCTTCATCCAGAAGATCGTCGAGAAGCACCACCACGGTGCGTACGACATCATCACCGACACCAATCTGCTGCCGTCGATCTGCGGGCGGGTGTGCCCGCAGGAAAACCAGTGCGAGGGCGTCTGCACCGTCGGCGACACGCTGGAGCCGGTGGCGATCGGCCGCCTCGAGCGCTTCGTCGGCGACATGGCGATCAAGGAAGGCTGGGCCAACATCCCGTACATCGAGCCGTCCGGCTACAAGGTCGGCATCGTCGGCGCCGGCCCGGCAGGGATGGCCTGCGCCGCCGACATGGCGAAGGCCGGCTGCGAGGTCATCGTCTACGAGGCGTTCCACCAGCCCGGCGGCGTGCTCAAGTACGGCATTCCGGACTTCCGGCTTCCGAATGAAGTGATCGACGCCGAGATCGACAAGCTGAAGCAGCTCGGCATCACGTTCGAGTGCAACACGCTGGTCGGCCGCCTGTTCACGATCGAGCAGATGGTGACCGAGATGGGCTTCCACGCCGTCTTCATCGGCACCGGTGCCGGCTATCCGAGCTTCATGGGCATCCCCGGCGAGTCGCTCAACGGCGTGTTGTCCGCCAACGAGCTGCTGACCCGCTGCAACCTGATGCGCGCACGCGACTACCCGAACTTCGACACGCCGCTCAAACCCGGCAAGCACGTCGCGGTGATCGGCGCGGGCAACACGGCAATGGACGCGCTACGCGTGTCGCTGCGCCTCGGCGCGGAGTCGGTCCACTGCATCTACCGCCGGTCGAAGAAGGAAGCGCCGGCGCGGGCGGAGGAAATCCACCACGCCGAGGAGGAGGGCGTCGATTTCAACTGGCTGTCGAGCCCGATCGAGATCCTCGGCAACGAGGACAAGAGCGTGCGTGCGCTGCGTTGCGTGCGGATGGAACTGGGCGAGCCGGACGAATCCGGCCGTCGCCGGCCGGTGCCGGTCCCCGGAAGCGAATTCGAGTTCGAGACCGACATGGTCGTGTTCGCGATCGGCACCAACGCCAACCCGATCCTCGGCCAGACGGCGAAGCTGAAGCTCAACAAGCGCGGCTACATCGCCACCGACGAGAACCTCGCCACGTCGATCGCCGGCGTGTTCGCGGGCGGCGACATCGTCACCGGCGCAGCCACGGTGATCGAGGCGATGGGCGCCGGCCGCAAGGCGGCGCGCGGCATGAAGGCCTGGCTCGGCCTGCGCGACACCGACGCCGTGTACCAGTCCGCCGAATCGGCCGGGACCCGCTTCGGCATCCCGCGCGACGAGCACGGCTTCGCGCGTGTGCGCATCGCCTGAATGTTGCCGACCGCCGCCGCGCCACCCGTCATCCGAGGCCCGAACATGAACGACGCCGCAGTCATCGACCGCCCCACCAAGTCCGGCCCGGGTGGCGCCAAGCGCGCCCAGATCCTGACCGAGCACATCGTCGAGGTGATCAGCGATTCCGGCGAAGGCGCGCAGCGCTGCGGCCAGTCGCTGGCCGCGATCGCCGCCCGCAGTGGCAACGGCATCTGGACGGTGGAGATCATTCCCGCCGAGATCCAGCCGCCCGCGCGCAGCGTCGCCGGCGCGAGCGGCATCCAGATCCGGATCGGCACCCAGCGGGTCACCAACGGTGGCGACCAGACCGATCTCGTCGTGGCGTTCAACGAGCAGGTGCTGCTCGGCCGCGTCCGCGCCGGCGAACTGAAGCCGGGTGCGACGATCCTGCTCGAAGGCATGTGGCGCGACCACAAGGACCCGCAGATCGTCGCCTCGTATACGGAGACGGTGAAGTCGCTGCACGAGGCCGGCTACCGGGTAATCGAGACCCCGCTCGAGCGCGAGTGCCGGGCGCTGATGACTGACGCCAAGCGCGGCAAGAACATGTTCGTGCTCGGCATGCTGTGCAGCATCTACAGCCTCGACATGACGCTCGCGCGCGACCAGGTCGCGCGGATCTTCGGCAAGAAGGACGAGAAGGTCATCGCGACCAACGTCCGCCTGCTCGAGGCGGGCTACGCCTGGGCCGAGGCCAACCTCGACTTCAAGTACGCGATTCCCGCCGAGAAGTCGCAGGTGCCGCAGATCGTCGTCAACGGCAACACCGCGATCGCGCTTGGCGTGCTCGCGTCGGGCATGGACATCTGCGCGATGTACCCGATCACGCCGGCGACGTCGGCGTCGCACTACCTGTCCGACGTGTTCGAGCGCGTCGGCGGCATGGTCCACCAGGCCGAGGACGAGATCGCCGCCTGCGCGTTCGCGATTGGCGCCTCGTATGCCGGCCGCTGCGCGGTGACGATCACCTCCGGTCCGGGCTACTCGCTGAAGCAGGAAGGAATCGGGCTCGCCGTCATGGCCGAGATCCCGCTGGTCGTCGTCAACGTCCAGCGTGGCGGTCCTTCCACCGGCCAGCCGACCAAGGTCGAGCAGGGCGATCTGCTGTGCACCGTTTACGGCAGTCACGGCGACGCGCCCAAGGTCGTGCTCGCGGTCAGCGACATCGAGGACTGCTTCTACTCGATGATCACGGCGCGCAAGATCGCCGAGACCTTCAACACCGTCGTCGTGGTGCTGTCGGACGCGAGCCTCGCCACGGCGCAGCAGCCGTTCCCGCGGCCGGAATTCTCCGAGGACTGGCTGGCGCCGCCGCTCGACCAGAGCCCGGTGCCCGAGGGCGCCAGGCCGTACGACTGGGACCCGGTCACCGGCATCGCGCACCGGTTCATTCCCGGGCAGCCGAACGGGATGCATACACTCACCGGGCTGGCCCACGATCGCGCGAGCAAGGTCGCCTACGATCCGGCGATCAACGAGGAAGGGCTGCGCGCGCGGAGCCTGAAGATCGCCGCGCTGCAGAAGACGCTGCGAACTCCGTCGGTGCACGGCGATCCGGAAGGCGACCTGCTGGTCGTCGGCTGGGGCAGCACCAAGGGCGCGATCGAGGAGGCGGTCGATCGTGCGCGCGCCGACGGACTCAAGGTCTCGTCGCTGCACCTGCGCTTCATCCAGCCGATGCCGTCGGGGATCCGCGAGATCATGCAGCGTTTCGGCAAGGTGATGACGGTGGAAGCCAACTGGTCCGACCGGCGCGAGGACGAACTGATCGACGAGGACAACCGCCGCTATTCCGCGCTGGCGCTGATGCTGCGGTCGCGCTTCCTGGTCGACATCGACTGCTGGAGCGAGGCCCGCGGCCAGCCGATCAAGCCGGGCGACGTCCTGAAAGTGATGCGCGCAAAACTGCAGGAAGGAAAATAGCGATGGCCACGCCCGTCACTCGGTGCATCATCAAGCTGCACGAGGAGCACCACAACCTCGAGGACTACCAGGGCGGCGTTCCGCGCTGGTGCAGCGGCTGCGGCGACAACGCCATCCTGGCCGCGGTGCAGCGGCTCTGCCGTGACGAGGACCTCGCCCCCGAGCGGACGATCTTCGTCTCCGGCATCGGCTGCTCGAGCCGGTTCCCGCACTACATGAAGACCTACGGGTTCCACGGCATCCACGGCCGTGCGTTCCCGATCGCCGAAGGCGTGAAGATGGCGCGCCCGGACCTGCACGTGTTCGTCAACACCGGCGACGGCGACTGCTGCAGCATCGGCGCGGCGCACTGGATCCACGCAATCCGGTACAACATGAACATGACGGTGATCCTGCACGACAACCACGTCTACGGGCTGACCAAGAAGCAGGCGTCGCCGACCTCGCCGATCGGCTTCAAGAGCAACACGACGCCGCGCGGCGCCGTGCTCGAGGCGCTCAATCCGCTGACGGTGACGCTGGGCGTGCAGAACGCGTCGTTCGTCGCGCAGGGCGTCGACTGGATCCCGGATCTGCTCTACGACATCGTCTCGAAGGCGTTCAAGCATCGCGGGTTCTCGTTCATTCGCATCATCCAGCGCTGCCCCGAGTTCCTGCCGAAGATGTTCGAGCCCTGGCTGCACGACCCGTCGAAGACGCTGCTGCTGACGCATCCGAACGGCCTGCAGCCTTCGGCCGAGACGAGCCGCATCTACAAGAACCAGCGCGAGCACGATCCGCTCGACATCCATCGTGCGCGCGAGATCGCGTCGACCGAGGATCCGATCCCGGTCGGCATCCTGTACCAGAACCCCGACATCCCCTGCTACGAAGACCTGCGCAGCGCCGGCACGCCGCGCACTGCCGAGCGGACCCGGGCCGGCCTCGAGGCCGAGTTCGACAAGGTCACCATCTGGCCAGAAGACGGCCGCACGCAGCAGCGCGTCGCCTAGACCCGCCGACACCCAAACGCAGAGCACGCCGCAATGGACATGGCCGCGAAATCCCAGGACCAGATGGTCTTTCACATGACCGGCAAGCGCGCCGGTGACGGACTCGGGGCCATCGACGTCGGTGCGCTGCGCCCGGCGCTGCTCGCCGGCTACCGCGACCTCACGCGGCTACGCTACGATTTTCCGCTGGTGCTGCCGGAGTCCTGCGCCGGCCCCGCGTACGTGCACTCGCTGTCTGGAATCGTCAACGCGCTGATCGAGGAGCTCGCGCCGCGCGGGCTCGAGGGCGAGCGGCTGCGCAAGCACGTGCTGCGCGTCGAGCGCGAGGTGCGGGCGATGGTCGGCAGCGGTGCCACCGGCCTGCTGTCCGAGCTCTGGGCAAGCACCGCCGAACGGCTCGGCGCCGGCGCCGACGAAACCGTCGGCAAGGTGCTGGCGCAGGTCGGGGACTCGCTGACGATCGACGGCGAAGTCGTCGATTGCGGTCCGCAGCTCGCGACGCGCTTCGTCACCGCGGCATGGCGCCATGCACAGGCGCAGAAGGCGCACCAGTTCCAGGCGCTCGTCGACGAACTCGTGCGCAAGCTGTCCGACATCCGGCGGGCGGCGTTCGCCCGCTCTGCGGCGGGCCAGCAGCCGGAGGCGCTGGCGGCGTCGATCGGCTCGGGGCACGCCGACGTGTTCGATTTCGACGTGATGTCGAAGCTCGTCGCGCGCGGCGCACCGAAGGACGAATTGCCGGCCGCTCGTCGTGGCCGGATCGAGTGGGCGCTGGCGGTGCTTTGCGCGCAGCCGTTCTACGCCGACCCGACGGGCACCATCGCGGATGACGCGGCCTACGATTTCGCATTCGACAACTGCGCTGCCGCCGTCGCTGCGTACCGGGCGCGGCTGCCGCACCTGGTCGAGGTGGTCAAGGCCATCGCGATCGCCGAGCTGGAATCGAGCGGCGCCTACGTCGAGATCGACCACGACCCGTTCTTCGAGCGCTACGACGAAAACGCGCTGACGGCGGACGACCTCGCGCTGTTCCCGGACTACCTCGTGTCGATCCCGGCCGAGCGCAACGACGCGCCGGAGAACGCAGGGCTGATCGAGATGCTGTCGTCCGGCCTGCCGGTAAAAGTGCTGGTGCTGCAGACGGACCTGCTCGAAGAGGCCTCGATCGGCACCGGGCACTTCGCATTCGGCGTGCGCAGCGCGCGCCTCGCGACGACGGCGATGGGCTTGGGCGGGATGTTCGTGCTGCAGGCGACCAGCGCCGACCTCTACGCACTGCGTGATCGCGTCGCGCGCGGGCTGTCGTGCCGCGGACCCGCGCTGCTCTCCGTGTTCACCGGCTCGCCCGCCGCGGCCGGCGACCTGCCGCCGTACCTGACCGCGGCGGCGGCGAAGGAGTCGCGGGCGTTTCCGGCGTTCACCTACGACGCCACGGCCGGCACCAACTGGGCGGCCCGGTTCTCGCTCGAAAACAACCGCGACATCGATGCCGACTGGCCGGTCGAACCGTTCGAATACGCCGACGAGGCCTTGCAACGGGTGACCGCGCAGGTCGCGTTCACCTATGCCGACTTCGTGCTGTGCGACCGTCGTTACGCGCCGCACTTCGCCGTCGTGCCGCGCGACCGGTGGAACGCCGCGATGCTGCCTGCCGACGACTGGCTGGCGCTGCCGGAAGGCAAGGTGGGCGACCGCATTCCGTACGTGTGGGCGGTCGACGCCGACGACGGGCTGCACCGGGTCATCGTCGACACCCGGCTGATGCAGGCAACGCGCCGTTGCCTGCTGCTGTGGCACCGGCTGCAGGAGCATGGCGGGATTCACGATTCGCACGCCGAGCGGCTGCTGGCGCGCGAGAGGGCGGTTTGGGAGGCGGAGAAGCAGCAGGCGCAGGAAGCGCTGCAGAAGGCGACGGCGACCGCGACAACGCCCGCCGGCGGGACGGAGGCAGCAGGCGCCCCCGCCGCGCCGGCGGTAGCTGCGGCCGACGCCGCGGCCGACAAGCCGCCGTCCGACGAAGCATGGATCGAGACCGCGCGCTGCCCGAGCTGCAACGAGTGCCAGAACATCAACGACAAGATGTTCACCTACAACGAGAACAAGCAGGCGTACATCAAGGACATCGACGCCGGCACGTACCGGCAGCTCATCGAAGCGGCCGAGGTCTGCCAGGTCGCGATCATCCATCCCGGCAAGCCCCGCAATCCGAACGAGCCGGGGCTCCCCGAGCTCGTCGAGCGCGCTAAGCCGTTCCTCTGAGCGCGCGGCGGCACCGGACTTCGCGTCCGGCCCGCTCCGAACAGGTCGCAGGCCGCCCCGATTGCGCTGCATCGGCGATCGCCGATGGCCGCGCCACGTTCGCACGTTCACGCCACGGCAATCAGCCGGTGCAGGGCGTCCGCATCGCGCAGCAGCGCCTCGCTCGGCCCGCGGTGGACGATCCGGCCACGCTCGAGCACGATCGCCTGCCGCGTCAAGGACAGCGCCAGCTTGGCGTGCTGCTCGACGACGATCACCGCCATGCCGCCGTCGTCGACCAGCTTGCGGATCACACCCATCAGGTCCTGGACGACGATCGGGGCGAGCCCTTCCATCGGTTCGTCGAGCAGCAGCAGCGCCGGGTTGACCATCAGCGCGCGGCCGATGGCCAGCATCTGCTGCTCGCCGCCCGAGAGCTGGTTGCCGAAGCTCCCGCGCCGCTGGGCGAGGCGCGGAAAGAGCTTGAACACGCGCACCACGTCCCACGGGCCGGGCCGGGCAACCGCGGTGAGGTGCTCCTCGACCGTGAGCGAGGGAAACATCAGGCGCTCCTGCGGAACCCATCCGATGCCGGACCGGCTGCGCCGATACGTCGGCATCGCCGCGAGGTCGGCGCCGCGCCAGCGCAGCGTGCCACCGCGCAGGCGGGTGAGCCCCATCAGCGTCACCAGCAGCGTGGTCTTGCCCATGCCGTTGCGCCCGAGCAGCGCCAGGCTGTCGCCCTCCTCGAGCGCGAGCGACACGTCCTCCAGCACGATGCCGTCGCCGTAGCCGGCGGTGACGCCCTCGAGCGCGAGGAGCTCAGCCATGCTGCGCCTCGCCGAGGTAGACCTCGCGCACGCGCGGATCGGCGGCGATCTCCGCCGGCGTGCCCTCGGTCAGCACGCGGCCGCCGACCAGCACGGTGATCCGCTCGGCGAAGCGGAAAACGAGTTCCATGTCGTGCTCGATGAACACGATCGTGACGTCCTTCGGCAGGCCGGCGATGACGGCGAACAGCTCCGCGCTCTCGCCGGCCGGGATGCCCGCCGCCGGCTCGTCGAGCAGCAGGATCTGCGGCCTGGTCGCGAGCGCGAGCGCGATCTCGACCAGCCGCTGCTTGCCGTAGGGCAGGTTGCGCGTGAGCGTATCCGCCTCCGCGCCGAGCTGCAGCGTGACCAGCAGTGCGCGCGCCTCGGTGCTCTCCTCGCGCTGCTTCGCCACCGTGCGGTGCCACACACCTGCGCGTCCCTTGCGCTCGCAGATCGCGAGCACCACCGACTCCAGCACGGTCAGGCCGGCAAAGAGCGTGTTGATCTGGAACGTGCGCGTCATGCCGAGCTTGACGCGCTTGTGCTGGGGCAGCGTGGTGATGCGCTCGTCGCCGAGGAACACGTCGCCGGCCGTGGGCGCCAGCGCGCCGGTCAGCAAGTTGATCAACGTCGTCTTGCCGGCGCCGTTCGGGCCGATCAGCGCGTGCCGGGCGCCGCGCGGGAACGCGAGCGAGACGTCGCTGTTCGCCGCGAAGGCGCCGAACTGCTTCGACAGGCCGGAGGTCCGCAGCGCCGCCGTCATGCCCGTTCCCCGCGGATGCGCTCGCGCAAACGCTCGATCGCGCCGAGAATGCCGCCGCGCGCGACGAGCACGACCACGACCAGCAGCAGGCCGAGCCAGAACTCCCAGTACACCGGGTTGAGATCGGACAGGTAGTGATGCGCGATCATGAACACCGCGGCGCCGACCAGCCCTCCGTAGAGGCGTCCCGCGCCGCCCAGCACCAGCATGATCATGAGATCGGCCGAGCGCGGGAAGCCGAACACGTCGAGCCCGACGAACTGCGTCGTCTGTGCCAGCAGGCCGCCCGCCACGCCCGCCATCGCCGCGCTGACCGTGTAGATCACGACCAGCCGGCGGGTCACCGGCGCGCCGATCGCCGGCATCCGGCGCCCGTTTTCGCGGATGCCGCGCAGCGACAGACCGAACGGCGAGCTCACGATGCGGCGCGCGACGACGAACAGCAGAAACAGGACGCCGAGACTGTACAGATAGGCGGTGCTGCCGGTGAGGTCGAACGAGAACCGGACGAAGAGCTTTCCCATCGTCACGCCGGACAGGCCGTCGGCGCCGCCGGTGATCGAGGTCATCTGGTTTGCCGCCTCGAACAGCATCAGGCCGATGCCGAGCGTCACCATGAGCCGCGCGAGGTCGGCGCCGCGGACGACCAGAAAGCTGGTGGCGAAGCCGGCGAGCGCACCGACCGCGCCGGCGACGACGAGTCCGCTCACCGGCTCGCCCCAGCCGTGCACCGCGAGGACTCCCGCGGCGTACGCCCCCATGCCGAAGAACGCCGCGTGCCCGAGCGAAACGATGCCGGCGTAACCGAGGATGAGATCGAGCGACAGCGCGAACAATCCGGTGATCAGGATCTGGCTGCCGAGGACGCGGTGATTCGGGAAGGCGAAGAACGCCGCCAGTGCCAGGCACCAGAACGCGATCTCGATCGCGCGCCAGCGATCCGTCGGCAGGCGCGGCGCCATCGCCAGCGCGTCCGCGACCGTTGTAGGTGGCGGGCGCGCCCCCGCGCTTTCCATCGAAGTTTCCATCAGATCCGACGTCCGTACAGGCCCGCCGGGAACAGGATCATCAGCACGACCATCAGGAAATAGATGATGAACGAGCCGATCTGCGGGACGTAGTACTTGCCGGCGACGTCGCAGATGCCGAGGATCATCGCGGCTACGAGGCCGCCCTTGATCGTCCCCGCGCCGCCGATGGCGACGACGAGCAGGAAATA
>JBDTVU010000047.1:0-23154 GCA_040007035.1 Betaproteobacteria bacterium
GGAAAGTGATGCGAGGAAAGTGATGCGACGCTATACGATCGAGATTCGCGGCAAGGAGTACGTGATCGACGTGCAGGAGTTGGCGGCCGACAGCTTCGAGGTCGTCGTCGGCGAAGAGTCGTACACGGTGACGCTGGCCGGCGACGAGGACGTCGCCGAGTCCGCGATCACGCCGGACCTCCGTCCTGCGTCGCCGACCGGCACCGCCGCTGCAGCACCGGGCGCCAGCATCGGTGCGCGTCCGGCACGCAAGGGGGCGGCGCCCGCGGCCGTCGCCGCGACGCGCAAGCCGGCCGCGGGCGGGGCCGCGTCGCTGAACGCGCCGATGCCCGGCGTCATCATCGAGATCGCCGTCAAGGTGGGTGACACGGTGACGCGCGGCCAACTGGTCGCGATCCTCGACGCGATGAAGATGCACAACAACATCCGCTCGCCGCGCGCCGGCACGATCCACGAGGTCTGCGTCGACGCCGGGCAGGCGGTCGGCCACGGCGACACGATCGTCCGCTTCGAGGAGGGCTGAGGCGATGGTCGGCGGCGACACGCTCGGCCTGCTGATGCAGGGAATCGCCAATGTGACGCCGCAGGCGGTGATCATGCTCGCCGTCGCCTGCGTGCTGCTCTACCTCGGCATCGCCAAGGACTACGAGCCGCTGCTGCTGGTGCCGATCGGCGCCGGCTGCCTGCTCGCCAATCTGCCGCTGTCGCCGCTCATCGCCGACGACGGGATGCTGAAGGTGCTCTACTCGATGGGCATCGGCAACGAGCTCTTCCCGCTGCTGATCTTCATCGGCATCGGCGCGCTGACCGATTTCGGGCCGCTGCTCGAGAACCCGCGGCTGGTGCTGCTCGGCGCCGCCGGCCAGTTCGGCATCTTTCTCACGCTGATCCTCGCGCTCGTGCTCGGCTTCAGCCGTCCCGAGGCGGCGTCGATCGGCATCATCGGCGCCATCGACGGCCCGACGTCGATCTACGTTTCCGGCATCCTCGCGCCGCATCTGCTGGGGCCGATCACCGTCGCCGCGTACAGCTACATGTCGCTGGTGCCGATCATCATGCCGCCGATCATGCGCCTGCTCACCACCGAGAAGGAGCGGCGGATCCGGATGCCGTACAGCAAGCGCAAGATCAGCAGGCGCACCCGCATCCTGTTCCCGATCGTCGTCACCGTGCTCGTCGGCACGCTGGTGCCGTTCGCCACGCCGCTCATCGGCATGCTGATGCTCGGCAACCTGATGAAGGAGTCCGGCGCCGTCGAGCGGCTGACCAAGGCGTCGTCGGAGGAAATCGCCAACGTGGTGACGCTGTTCCTCGGGCTCGCGATCGGTTCGACGATGGTCGGCACCGAGTTCCTGAAACCCAGCACGCTCGCCATCCTGGTGCTCGGCATCATTGCCTTCGGCGTCGACACCGCCGCCGGCCTGCTGTTCGCCAAGCTCTTGAACGTCCTCTCCGGCGGGAAGATCAACCCGCTGATCGGCGCCGCGGGCATCAGCGCGTTCCCGATGGCGGCGCGCGTCGTCCAGCGCGTCGCGCAGGAAGAAGACTTCGAGAATTTCCTGCTGATGCACGCGATGGGCGCCAACGCCGCGGGCCAGATCGCGAGCGTGGTTGCGGGCGGCGTGGTGCTTGCGCTGATGGGGGCTGGCGGGCATTGATTTGCTGCGCCTATTCGTCCCATTGACCTACCTTGGGAATTTCGGACCACGGATTGCTTGACAGACGTGGCTCCCGAGCAAGCGGTGAACAGCGCACTTGTCGGAAATGCCCATTCTGGGTATGCTTATGCCCAATATGGGTATGAAAGCCCCTCCCCCTCGTCCACGTCGATCGTCCGGGCTGGCCGACGCACTATTTTCGAAGACACAGCAACGTGTTCTTGGACTGCTGTTCGGCCAGCCGGATCGAAGCTTCTACGCCACCGAACTGATCGGCCTTACCGGGTCCGGGTCGGGCGCCGTGCAGCGGGAGTTGACCCAGCTGGAGCAGAGCGGCCTGGTGACGGTCCGCCGACTCGGGACGCAGAAGCACTATCAGGCTGATCCCGAGTCGCCGTTGTTCACCGAGTTGTGCAGCATCGCGAGAAAGACTTTCGGGTTGGCCGAGCCGCTACGACGCGCGCTCGCTGTGCTTGCACCGAAGATCGCCGCGGCGTTCGTATTCGGGTCCGTCGCCAAACGGGAAGACACGACAAAGAGCGACATCGATCTGATGGTCGTGAGCAACCGGTTGACTTACGCGGACGTATTCGCGGCGCTGGAACCGCTGCAGGCCGAACTCGGCCGCACCGTCAATCCGACGGTCTACAGCCGCGCCGCCCTGCAGGAAAAGCGCGCTGGAAACAATGCGTTCGTGAAACGCGTCATGGCCCAACCCAAGGTCTGGATTTTCGGAACCGAGCATGACATCGCCGCTTGATCGACTGGCGGGCCCGGGCAAGGGATTGACGGTGGAGCCGCCGGACGCCGCGGAGTTTGCCGGTCTCAAGCGCTCGGGACAGGTACGGCTCGCCGACGCGGCCAACGCCTCGAACTCGCTCGAAGGACGGTTCGATCTCGCGTACAACGCGGCCCATGCACTCTGTCTCGCGGCCTTGCGTCATCATGGATTCCGACCTTCAAACCGCTATCTCGTGTTGCAAACGCTGCCGCACACGCTCGGCCTGGGACCCGAGGTGTGGCGGGTGCTCGCCAAGGGTCACGAGATTCGCAATCTCGGTGAATACGAAGGCAACCTGAACGTCGACGAACGCTTGGTCACAGACCTTCTCGCGGCCTGCCGCTAAGTCGTCCGGAAACTCGAAGCGTTGCCACCGATTCATTGACCCATCGGAAGGAAATGCCGGATGACCCAGGACGAATTGAAGCTCGCTGTCGCCCGCGCGGCGATCAAGTACGTCGAGGACGACACGATCGTCGGCGTCGGCACCGGCTCGACGGCGAACTTCTTCATCGACGAGCTGGCAAAGATGAAGCATCGGATCGCGGGCGCGGTGGCGAGCTCGATGAAGACCGCCGAGCGGCTGAAGGGCCACGGCATCTTCGTCGAGGAGCTGAACAACGTCGCCGACCTGCCGGTCTACGTCGACGGCGCCGACGAGGTCACCGAGCACGGCGCGATGATCAAGGGCGGCGGCGGCGCGCTGACGCGGGAGAAGATCGTCGCCGCCGTCGCGCGGAAGTTCGTCTGCATCGCTGACGGCTCGAAGCTCGTCGGCACGCTCGGGAAATTCCCGCTGCCGGTCGAGGTGATCCCGATGGCGCGAAGCTACGTCGCGCGGCAGCTCGTGCTGCTGGGCGGGCATCCGGAATGGCGGATGGGCTTCACGACCGACAACGGCAACGTGGTCCTCGACGTTCACGGGCTCGCGATCACGAACCCGGTCGAGATGGAAGCGAAGATCCGCGCCATCGTCGGCGTGGTCACTGTCGGCCTGTTCGCCGCGCGCGGCGCGAACGTGATTCTGCTCGGCACCGAGGCCGGCGTGCGGACGATCCTGCCGAAGTAGCACTGCCACGGGGCGGGGCGCGACGCCGGATCCACGCCCCGCTTCCGGCCGGACCTGGCGCAGGCCGCTGCGGTAGAATCCACCGATGACCAACCTCGCCGTCCCCGGTCTCGGGACTTTCGCGGACATCGGCGCCTACATGCACGGCGTCGGCGGGGCTGCGCGCGCCGCGGCGCGTGAGCTCGCGCGCGCCGACACGCGGACGAAGAACGCGGCGCTGGCGGCGATGGCGGCAGCGATCCGCCGCGACGAAGCGAAGCTGCTCGCGGCCAATGTTGAAGACGTCGCTGCGGCAAAGGGAGCTGGACAGAACCCCGCATTCATCGACCGCCTCACGCTGACTCCGAAGTCGATCGCGGCGATGGCCGAAGGTCTGGAGCAGATCGCCGCGCTGCCCGATCCCGTCGGCGAGATCGGCGACCTCAAGTACCGGCCGTCCGGCATCCAGGTCGGCCTGATGCGGGTGCCGCTGGGTGTGGTCGGCATCGTCTATGAATCGCGGCCAAACGTGACCGCTGACGCCGCGGGCCTGTGCATCAAGGCCGGCAACGCGACGATCCTGCGCGGTGGCTCGGAAGCCATCCGCAGCAACCATGCGATCGCCGCCTGCGTCCACGAGGGGTTGCGCGCGGCCGGCTTGCCCGAGAACGCCGTGCAGGTCGTCGCAACGACCGACCGCGCCGCCGTCGGCCTGCTGATCGCCGACGAGAAGAACGTCGACGTCATCGTCCCCCGCGGCGGCAAGAGCCTGATCGAACGGATTGCGAAAGACGCGCGGGTACCGGTGATCAAGCACCTCGACGGCGTGTGCCACGTGTTCGTCGACGCGTCCGCCGATGTCGCGATGGCGATCCGCATCGCCGACAACGCGAAGACGCAGCGCTACGCGCCGTGTAACACGATGGAGACGCTGCTCGCCCACGCAGGAATCGCCGCGCAGGTACTGCCGCCGCTCGCCGCGATCTATGCGAAGAAGGGCGTCGAGCTGCGCGGCTGTGAGCGGGCGCGTGCGCTCGTCCCGTCGATGAAGCCGGCGACGGAGGACGACTGGTACACCGAGTACCTGGCGCCGATCCTCGCCGTGCGCGTCGTCGACTCGCTGGACGACGCGATCGCCCACATCGCGAAATACGGCTCGCAACACACAGACGCCATCGTCACGTCCGACCACGCGAACGCGATGCGCTTCCTGCGCGAGGTCGACTCGAGTTCGGTGATGGTCAACGCGTCGACGCGCTTCGCCGACGGTTTCGAGTACGGCCTCGGCGCCGAAATCGGCATCTCGACCAACAAGCTGCACGCGCGGGGCCCGGTCGGGCTCGAAGGATTGACCAGCCGCAAGTGGATCGTGCTCGGTACCGGGCAGATCCGGGAATAGCAGAGTCGGACTCTGCTTTTCCGCCCACCCCCTCTCCTTCCCGCTCCGAGGATCCCGTGCCAACACTGTCGCGTTTCGCCCGCTCGATTGCTCTCGCGTTCTTCGCCATTGCATCGCTCGGTGCTGCCCTGCCCGCCGTTGCCGAGAAGATCGTGTTGCAGGTGAGCGACGGCAATCCGCAGACCTGGAACCAGGCGCTCAACGTCGTCGAGAACCTGCGTGAGGCTTATGGCGCCGACACGCAGATCGAGCTCGTCGCATTCGGACAAGGCATCAACATGCTGAAGTTCGACGCGCCTGTGGCATCCCGCCTGCTGGACGCGCAGACGAAGCAGGGCGCGAAAGTCTACGCCTGCGAGAACTCGATGGGCCGCAACAAGCTCACGCGCAACGACATGGCGGGCGACGTCATCTACGTCAAGGCTGGCATCGAGCACATCATCAAGCGCCAGCGCGAAGGCTGGGTCAACGTCCGGCCGTAGGAAAGCAGGGTCAGACTCGACTTTTGCAGCACACGAGCGGGTAGCGATACGCGCGGGAAAAGTCGAGTCTGATCCTACTTTCCCAACCCGACAATCACGTGTCTTCGTCGGTCTCCCTCTCGATCGCCACCAACACCGCGATCGCCGCGGCGAAGGGCTTCGGCTACTTCGTCACCGGCTCGCCGACGCTGTTCGCGGAGACGGTCCACTCGCTCGCCGACGTCGGCAACCAGGTGCTGCTGAAGGTCGGCGAGGTCCGCGGCAAGGCCGGTCCCGATCGCGTGCATCCGTTCGGCCGCGGCCAGGAGAAGTTCTTCTGGGCGCTGGTGTCGGCAGTCAGCGTGTTCTTCGTCGGCTGCGGAATCAACGTCTACCACGGCATCCATTCGCTGCTGCAGCCGGCGGCGGTCGAGCCGTTCACGCTGCTGGTGCTCGGCCTGCTGCTGTTCTCGCTGGCGCTCGAATCGTGGACGTTCGTCGTCGCGCTTAAGGAGATCGGCGGGATCGAAGGCCTTCGCGGGAGCGGCGCCAACGTCACGGTGCTCGCGGTGCTGCTGGAAGACGCTGTTGCGCTCCTCGGCATCCTGCTGACGCTCGTCGTCGCCGGCGTGTCGTACGTGTGGGGGCCGCGTCCGGCATTCGACGCTGCCGTCGCGATCGCCGTCGGCGCGCTGCTCGGCGCGATGGCGCTGTTCCTCGCCGGCCTCAATCGCCGGCTGCTGATCGACACGTCCGACCAGACGCTGGACCGTGCCGCCGAACGTTTCCTCGCCGACCGCCCGACGCAGGCCGAGGTGCGCTCGCTGATCCTCGACGACAACCGGGCGGTCGTGTTCATCCGGACCGCGCGCGAGGTGCCGCAGTCGTTCGCAGTCGGCGAGGCGCTGAAGGCGCACCTGAAGGACGCCCACGGCAAGACGGTCGACGCGGTTTACTGGAAATTCCGCGCGTAGCGTCGGCGCGAGCGCAGCCACGCGAGCCAGCCGACGGCGATCAGGACGACGGCGAGCACCGGCAGTGCGGCGGCGTTCATCCGCTCCCAGCCGGCCATCGACACCAGCGCGCCGGAGGAAAACGACGAGATCCCCATCGTCGAGAACACGATGAAGTCGTTGGCGCCCTGCGTCTTCGCCTTCTCGGCGGGGCGGTAGCTCTCGATCAGCAGCGTGGTGCCTCCCGTGTACATCAGGTTCCAGCCCACGCCCACCAGCATCAGCGCGACGACGAAATGGGCGACGGTGTTGCCGTTGAGCGCGACGGCGACGCAGCACGCGACGAGCGCAACGCCGGCGACAATCACCTTGAGCACGCCGAACCGCTTGATCAGTGACCCGGTGACGAATCCCGGAGCGTACATGCCGACGACGTGCCACTGGATGACCAGCGCCGCGGCACTGTACGGATGGTCGCAGAAGCTCATCGCCAGCGGGGTGGCGACCATCAGCAGGTTCATGACGCCGTAGCCCAGCGCGGCGGAGAGCGCGGCGACGACGAACACCGGTTGGCGAATGATGGCCGACAGCGGCCGGCCGCCGCCACCGCGCTCCTCAGCCGTCGGCTTCGGCACATGCACCTGCCACTGCACGGCCATCGCGACCAGCGCCACCGCGGCGAGGATCAGGAACGAACCGAGGAAAGGCGTCGCAAATGCGTCGCGCCCCAGCCGCGTCGCCGCCGGGCCGAGAAAGCCGCCGGCGATGCCGCCGGCCAGCACCAGAGAAATCGCCTTCGCCTTGAAGTCCGGCGCAGCGACCTCGGCCGCCGCGAACCGGTACTGGAGCCCGATCGCGTTGTAGATGCCGACGACCGCGGTCGCGGCGCAGAACAACAGGAAGCTGCCGAGCGACAGCGCGAGTACCGCGAGCGCACAGCCGGCGATGTTGATCGCGGCGCCGGTCATGAAGCCGCGCCGGCGGCCGACCCGGCCCATCCACAGCGACGCCGGCATCGTCGCCACCGCCGACCCCAGCACGTAGGCCGTCGCGGGGAGCGTGGCCAACGCCTTGGTCTCCGCGAGCGAATACCCGATCAGCGCGCTCATCGAGATCAGCCCCGCCGCGTTGGTCAGCAGCAACGCCTGGCAGCAGGCGAGCAGGATGATGTCGCGGCGGGAGGTCTGCATCGGGAGCTCGGGGCGGAGGCGACACGCCCCTGGCGCGGCGGGCCCGGAGGGCACCCCTTGCGCGGCGCGCGAACCTCCACTATATCAGCGTCGATGAACCCGCTCGCCGCCGACATCCTCGCCTTCTGGTTCGGACCGCCGCCGCACGCCGCGCGCGACGCCTGGTTCCGCAAGGACGCCGCGTTCGACGCGTCGATCCGCGACCGCTTCGGCGACGCGATCGAGGCCACCCTCGCCGGCGGGTACGCCGACTGGGCGACGGCGCCGCGTGGCGCGCTCGCCCGCGTGCTCTTGCTCGACCAGTTCACCCGCAACGCCTTCCGCGACACGCCGCGCGCGTTCGCGGGTGATGCTGCGGCACTCGCCGCGGCCAGTGCTGCCGTCGACGCCGGCCACGATTCCGCGCTCGATCCGTTCGAGCGCTGGTTCCTCTACCTGCCGTTCGAGCACAGCGAGGATGCCGCGATGCAGGACCGCTCGCTCGCGCTGTTCACGCGCCTTCGCGACGAAACCGGGCACGCCGCACCGCTCGATTGGGCCGAGCGGCACGCGGCGGTGGTCCGCCTGTTCGGCCGCTACCCGCACCGCAACGCGATCCTCGGCCGCGTGTCGACGGCCGACGAGATTGCCTTCCTCGCGTCGCCCGGCTCGCGGTTCTGAGGCGATCGCCCCCTCGTTACCGGACTTGCCAACGCGTCCCGCGATGTTTGTCGCCGCGGGCGGCACTCGTGTACGCTGCAGTGATGCGCAAGACTCTCCTCAAGGCCTTCGGTGCGCTGCTCGCCGCCGGCGTCCTTGTCGTCACGGTGTTCGTGGTCAACCTGATCTGGTTCCGGCCCTTCAGCCTCGACCTCTTCTACGAGAAGATCTTCGTCACCTTCGTTCTGGAGAACCCGGAGCTGCTGACCTCGCTGGGCATCGCCGAGCAGTTCGGCTACCGACGGCACAACGCCCATCTTGACGACGCCTCGATCGCCAAGACCGAACACGACTTCGCTCTCTGGCACCAATATCTCGCCGACCTGAAGTCCTACGACCTTGCGGCCCAGATGCCGGCGCAGCGGCTCTCCACGCAGGTGCTCACCTGGTTCATCGAGAGCCAGCTCGAAGGCGAGCAATTCCGCTTCCACGACTACCCGGTCAACCAGCTCTGGGGCGTGCAGAGCCAGACGCCCGAGTTTCTCATTCAGCAGCACCGCATTGCCGACCGGCGGGGCGCCGAAGACTATCTCGCGCGGCTCGGCGAGGTGGGCCGCAAGTTCGACCAGGTGCAGGAAGGGCTCGTGCTGCGCGAGCAGAAGGGCGTGGTGCCGCCGCGCTTCGTCATCGAGCGGGTGCTCACCGAGATGCGAGGTTTTGCCGGCAAGCCCGCGGTCGAGAATCCGCTGTACAGGCATTTTGCCGGCAAGGTCGAGGCCCTGGACGGAGTGATGCCGGCCGACAGGCAGGCTTTGAAAGCGCGCTGCGTTCAGGTGATCGAGAGCGGCGTGGTGCCGGCCTACCGCAAGCTGATCGGCTTCCTCGAGGAGCAGCTGTCGCGGGCCACCACGGACGACGGCGTGTGGAAGCTGCCCGACGGCGATGCGTATTACGCGCATCGCCTGCGCAGCCAGACCACCACGCGGATGACGCCGCAGAAGGTGCACGACCTCGGCCTGTCGGAAGTGGCGCGCATCGAGCGGGAGATCACGGCGATCCTCACTGCGCAGGCGCAGCTGCAGCCCGGAGAGACGCCGGCACAGGCCCTTGCCCGGCTGACCAGGGACCCGCGCTTCCTCTACCCGAACACCGACGAGGGCCGCAAGGCCGCACTCGCCGACTACTCCGGGATGATCGAAGACCAACTCGCCCGCTCACGCGCGGTGATCGGGCTCGTCCCCAAGGCGCCGATCGAGGTGAGGCGGGTCCCCGAGTTCAAGGAGAAGACCGCGCCGGGCGCCTATTACAGCCCGCCCGCGCTCGACGGCACGCGGCCCGGTGTCTTCTACGCCAACCTGCGCGACATGAACGAGGTGCCCAAGTTTCGCATGCGCACGCTCTCGGTTCACGAAGGCGTGCCCGGCCATCACTTCCAGATCGCATTGGCGCAGGAACAGCAGGGCGGGCCCACCTTCCGGCGGGTGCTGCCGTTCACTGCTTATGCCGAGGGCTGGGCACTCTACGCCGAGTGGCTGGGCACCGAGCTCGGGCTCTACACCGACGATCCTTTCGGCGACCTGGGCCGCCTGCAGGACGAAATGCTCCGCGCGGTGCGCCTCGTCGTCGATACCGGCATCCATTACAAGCGCTGGACCCGCGAGCGGGCGATCGCCTACATGCTGGAGAGGACCGGCATGCCCGAGGCCGAGGTGGTCACGGAGATCGAGCGGTACATCGTCGACCCTGGGCAGGCCTGCGCCTACAAGGTCGGCATGCTGAGCATCCGCGCGGCGCGGGAACGTGCGCAGAATGCGCTCGGGCCGCGGTTCGACGCCGAGGCGGAAAAGGCCTTCCACGACGTGGTGCTGCGTGGCGGGTCGCTACCGCTCGAAATCCTGGATGAGCAGGTCGATGCGTGGATCAAGACTCGCGGATAGAATGCGAGCGGGGTCCGGGAGATCGGAAGACAACCCCGGGATCCGGCTTCCCGGCACTTGCGTCGACACGCCCGGCTGCCCGGTACAATCCCGCCGATGACCACGATCGAGATCACGCTGGCGCTGCTGCTCGCCGTCGCCGTCGTCGCCGCGATCGGCCGCTGGGTTGCGTTGCCGTTGCCCATCCTGCTGGTCGCCGGCGGTGCCGCGCTGACGCTGGTCCCGGCGCTGCGCTCGCTGCACATCGAGCCGGAAATGTTCTTCCTCCTGTTCATCCCGCCGCTGCTGTTCTCGGACGGCTGGCTGATGCCGCGGCGCGATTTCGTCGCCGTGATGCGGCCGGTGCTGCTGCTCGCGTTCGGCCTCGTGCTGCTCACCGTCGTCGCCGTCGGCTACCTGGTCCACTGGCTGGTGCCGTCGCTGCCGCTGGCGGCGGCGTTCGCGCTCGGCGCCGTCGTCTCGCCGACCGATGCGGTCGCCGTCGCCGCCGTCACCGCCACGCTGCGCTTGCCGGCGCGGGTCACGCACATCGTCAACGGCGAGAGCCTCATCAACGATGCCTCGGGGCTGGTCGCGTTCAAGCTCGCCGTCGCTGCCGTCGCCACCGGTGCGTTCTCGTGGACCGACGCGGCATGGGACTTCGCGCTGATGGCGGGCGGCGGCCTCGCGCTCGGCTTCGCGATCGCGTGGGCGATCGGCGAGGTGCGCGTGCGGCTCGTCCGCTACTGCGTCCGCGACCCGCACGTCCAGACGACGATCTCGCTGCTCACGCCCTACGCGGCGTACCTCGCGGCCGAGTCGCTGCACGTGTCCGGGATCCTCGCCGTCGTCGCCGCCGGGCTGTATGCGGGCCAGCACGACACCCGGCATCTCGACCCGCCGACGCGGCAGCACGCTTGGGAAGTGTGGTCGATGGTGCTGTTCGCGTTCAACGGTCTCGTGTTCCTGCTGCTCGGGCTGCAGCTGCCGGGCGTGTTCGCCGGGCTCGCTGGCGCGTCGTGGCTGGAGCTCGGGGGCCTCGCGCTGGCCCTCGTGGCGACGCTCGTCGTCGTCCGCCTTGCCTGGGTCTACCCGGCCGCCTACCTGCCGCACCTGCTGTTCCCGAAGATCCGCGCCCGCGAGGGACCTCGCGACGCGCGCGAGGTGTTCCTCGTCGGCTGGGCGGGGATTCGCGGGTCGGTGACGCTCGCCGCGGCGCTGTCGATCCCCTTCGTGACCAGCACCGGCGCGCCGTTTCCCGGCCGCCACCTGGTGATCTTCCTCGCCGCGACGACGATTGTTCTGACGCTCCTCGGCAACGGTCTGACGCTGCCGTACCTGATTCGCGTGCTGGGGGTGCGCGGCGACGGCGGCGCCGAGCGCGAGGAGCGGGCCGCCCGGCTCGCCGTCGCCCAGGCCGCTGCCGACGCGCTGCGCCGCGAAGTGCCGAAGCTCATGCGCGCCGAGGACGCCGCGTACGCGCAGCGGCTCATCACCGACTACGAGCAGCGTATCCATCTCCACACCGCAAACGCCGAGCGTCGCGAGCAGCTCGGCGCCACCCACGCGACTGCCCGCAAGCTGCGGCGCGCGGCGCTCGACGCCGAGCGTGCGGAGCTCTTCGCGTTGCGCGATGCCGAGGTCATCAACGAGCAGACGCTGCGCATCGTGCAGGCCGAACTCGACCACGCGGAGTCGCTGGTCAGCGATGCGCCGCGGCAGGAACATTGAACGATGACTGCCGCGTCGCGCCCCGGCGTTCTCGGCCTCCTCGGTGGCACGTTCGATCCGATCCACCTCGGGCATCTCGAGCTCGCGCGCGAAGTGCGCGCTGCGCTCGGCCTTGCCGCGGTGCGGCTGATTCCGGCCGGCGACCCGTCGCACCGCGCGGCGCCGGTCGCCTCGGCGATGCACCGGCTGGCGATGATCGAGCTGGCGATTCACGACTACCCGGGGCTCGAAGTCGACGGACGCGAGATTGCCCGGGCCGGTCGCAGCTACACGGTGCCGACGCTGGAGGAGCTGCGGCGCGACGCCCCGGCGCGTCCGCTGGCGCTGATCGTCGGCGCGGATGCCTTTCTCGGCGTGCCGACGTGGCACCGCTGGCACGAGCTGTTCGACCTCGCGCACTTCGTCGTCGTCGCGCGGCCCGGAACGGCGTTCGACGGCGCGCTGCCGCCGCCGCTGGCCGACGTGTGGCGGCGCCGCTTCCGCGATTCGGCCGCCGCGCTCGCCGACGCGCCCGCAGGCGCGATCGTCGTGCAGCCGATCACGCCGCACGACATCTCGGCGTCCGCGATCCGCGCGCAGCTTGCGCGGGGCGCCGAAGGAATCGCCGCCGTCCGCGGATTGCTCCCGCCGGCGGTTTTGGCCTATATTGACCACCATCGGCTTTACCGACCCCATCCGGATGCGACTTAACAAAATCCAGAAGACCGCCGTCACCGCCCTCGAGGACATCAAAGCGCGCGACGTCACCGTCCTCGACGTCCGTAAGCTCACCAGTCTGTACGACACGCTGATCGTCGCCTCCGCCGAGTCCAACCGGCAGGTGAAGGCGCTGGCGCACCACGTCCGCGACAAGCTGAAGGCGGACGGCGCGACGATCATCGGCGTCGAGGGCGAGGAGTCGGGCGAATGGGTGCTGGTCGACGCCGGCGACATCGTCGTCCACATCATGCAGCCGGCAGTGCGCGCGTACTACAACCTCGAAGAGCTGTGGACGCCGCCGACACCCGTCCGGCGCGTCAAGCCGCGCGCGGTGGCGAAGGCCGCCTGACGCGCCGGCGCCGCCGCGCCACGGCGACGGACGGGCAGCGTCGATGAAGATCCGCGTCGTCGCCCTCGGTCACCGGATGCCGGCGTGGGTCGCTGCCGGCTGGGACGACTACGCGCGCCGGCTGCCGCGCGAATACGCGCTGGAGCTCGTCCCGCTGAAGCCCGAGCCGCGCGACCGCGGCAAGCCCGTCGCGCAACTCCTCGCCGCCGAGGCGAAGCGCATCGACACCGCCTGCGCCGGGGCGGTCGTCGTTGCGCTGGACGAGCGCGGCGCGCCGTGGACGACGCGCGCGCTCGCCGACCATCTCGCCCGCTGGCGCGACGACGGGCGCGACGTTGCGTTCGTCATCGGCAGCGCCGACGGCCTCGATCCAGACCTCAAGCGACGCGCCGCCGCCCGGGTCGCGCTTTCCGCGCTAACATTGCCACACGGCCTCGTCCGGGTGCTGGTCGCCGAACAGCTCTATCGCGCGGCGAGCCTGCTGTCCGGCCATCCGTACCACCGCGAGTGACGCGACGGTGGCGGGGTCTGCCCACCGGGTGAATGCCGGAGTGCGCAGCACGAAGGGACATCGATGACCGCCCCTGCCCTCTATCTCGCGTCGAAGAGCCCGCGCCGGCAGGAGCTCCTCCGCCAGCTCGGCGTCGAGTTCGAGGAGCTGCTGCTGCGCGAGGCGCCGGGGCGCCGCCGCGACCTGGTCGAAGCGCCGCGCGGCGAAGAGACGCCGCTCGACTACGTCAAGCGAATCGCGCGCGCAAAGGCGACCGTCGGCTGGCACCGGATGCTGCGCCGCGGCCTTCCGCCGCGACCGGTGCTCGGCGCCGACACCGAGGTCGTGCTGGACGGGACTATCTTCGGCAAGCCGCAGGACGCTCAGGACGCCGTGCGCATGCTGACGCTGCTCTCCGGCCGCACGCACGCGGTGATCACCGCCGTCGCGGTCGCGTGGGAGAAGCAGGTCATCCGGGCGGTGTCGACGTCGGACGTGAGCTTCCGCAAGCTGTCGCGCGAGGAGATCGAGCGCTACGTCGCCACCGGCGAGCCGATCGACAAGGCCGGCGGCTACGCGATCCAGGGCCGCGCCGCAGTGTTCGTCAGCCACCTCGAAGGAAGCTACTCCGGCGTCATGGGCTTGCCGCTGTGCGAGACGGCGGACATCCTCGCCCGGATCGGGTTCTCCGTGCTATAACGGCGCCAACTGCCTGATTTTCGGGCGCCACCGCGCTTCGCGTGCCGGCGCCGACAAGGAATTCCCGCATCGCATCCCACCGCCGCCAATGACCCATGAAATCCATATCAACGTAACCCCTCAGGAAACCCGTGTCGCGATGCTCGAGCAGGGCGTGGTGCAGGAACTCCACGTCGAGCGGTCCAGCGCGCGGGGACTTGTCGGCAACATCTGCCTCGGCCGCGTCGCGCGCGTGCTGCCCGGGATGCAGAGTGCGTTCGTCGAGATAGGTCTCGAGCGGGCGGCGTTCCTCCACATCGCCGACATCTGGGAGCACCGCCAGAACGGCCACGGCGGCAGCGATTCGCGCCCAATCGAGAAGATCCTGCACGAGGGCCAGCCGCTGCTGGTGCAGGTGATCAAGGACCCGATCGGTACCAAGGGCGCACGGTTGTCCACGCAGGTCAGCCTCGCCGGCCGGCTGCTGGTGTACCTGCCGCAGGATTCGCACATCGGCATCTCGCAGCGGATCGAGGACGAGGCCGAGCGCGAGATCCTGCGCGAGAAGCTCACCCACCTCTTGCCCGAGGGCCTCACCGGCGGCTTCATCATCCGCACGATGGCCGAGACCGCCACCGAGCGCGAGATGCAGAACGACATCGAGTACCTGACCAAGCTCTGGGGCGACCTCAACGTCCGCGCGACCAGCATGCCGGCGCCGGTGCTGCTGTACCAGGACCTGTCGCTGGCGCAGCGCGTGCTGCGCGACATGGCGACCGAGGAGACGGCGCGGATCGTCGTCGACTCGCGCGAAACGTACGTCAGGATGCAGGAGTTCGCGCGCGAGTACACGCCGGCGCTGGTCGACCACATCGAGCACCACGGCGGCGAACGGCCGCTGTTCGACTTGAACAGCGTCGAGGACGAGATCGAGAAGGCGCTGGGCCGGCGGGTCGACCTCAAGTCCGGCGGCTACCTCATCGTCGACCAGACCGAGGCGATGACGACGATCGACGTCAACACTGGCGGCTTCGTCGGCGGCCGTAGCTTCGACGACACGATCTTCAAGACCAACCTCGAGGCGGCGCAGGTGATCGCACGGCAGCTAAGGCTGCGGAACCTCGGCGGCATCATCATCATCGACTTCATCGACATGGAGAACCCCGACCACCGCGCGGCGGTGCTCTCGGAGCTCAACCGTGCGCTGGACAAGGACCGCACCCGGCTCACCGTCAACGGCTTCACCCAGCTCGGGCTGGTCGAGATGACGAGGAAGCGCACGCGCGAGTCGCTGGCGCACGTGCTGTGCGAAGCCTGCCCGACGTGCAAGGGCCGCGGCGAGCTGAAGACCGCCCGCACCGTCTGCTACGAGATCCTGCGCGAGATCCTGCGCGAGGCGAAGCAGTTCAACACCCGCGAATTCCGGATCCTCGCCGCACAGCCGGTGATCGACCTCTTCCTCGACGAGGAGTCGCAGTCGCTGGCGCAGCTCGGCGACTTCATCGGCAAGCCGATCTCGCTGCAGGTCGAGTCGATCTACACGCAGGAGCAGTACGACATCGTGCTGATCTGACGGCAGCGCGATCGCCGCAGCTCGTACTTTCCGGTCGCGGCGCACCGGCCCGCGCGGCTATTTGATGCGCTCACGGTTTCCACCTTCGACGCGAGGACGCCATGCCCGTCTCGGCAATGAGCCACTTCACGATCCTCACCGACGATGTCGCGAACACCGTCCGCTTCTATGGCGACTTCCTCGGCCTGACCGAGGGCTTCCGTCCCGATTTCGACTTCCCCGGTGCGTGGCTGTACGCGGGCGGCGTTCCGATCCTGCACGTCATCGGCGGAAAGACGAAGGCGTACCTGAGACCCGGCGTCATCGACCACATGGCGTTCTCCGCGACCGGCCTCGCGGCGATGCTCGAAAAGCTCGCGGCGCACGGGATCGAGCACACGAGCCAACCGCTGGCGGCGGCAGGCGTCTGGCAGGTGTTCTTCTTCGATCCCAACGGTGCGCGCGTGGAGCTCGACTTCGCGGCGACCGAGGCGCGGTGACGCCCGCACCGCCAGCGCGCGCGGCGACGGCGACCCTCGATCACCTGGTCGTCGCCGCATCGACGCTCGCCGACGGCATCGACTTCATCGGCCACGTCACCGGTGTCACGCCGGTACCAGGCGGCCGGCACGTCGCGATGGGCACGCACAACGCGCTGTTGCGGTTAGGCGATCGCGTTTATCTGGAGATCATCGCAATCGACCCCGACGGCGCGAAGCCGGCCCGCCCCCGCTGGTTTGGCCTCGACCGCGTCGCGCTGCAGTCGGATCTGACCGAGCGTCCGCGGCTCGTCCACTGGGTCGCCCGCACCGACGACATCGACGCGGCCGCCGCGGCGTGCGGAATCGCGCTTGGTCCCGTTCAGGCGATGGCGCGCGGCGACTACCGCTGGCGGATCACGATCCCCGACGACGGAGCGCTGCCGGGAAACGGCGTGCTGCCGACGCTGATCCAGTGGGATGTCGCGCAGCATCCCGCCGAAGGATTGCCGCGGTCGCCGGTGACGCTGGCGCAGCTCGCGGCGACGCATCCGGACGCCGCAACGGTGCGCGCGACGCTCGCCGCACTCGGCCTCGGCGAGGCGATCCACGTCACGTACGACGGCGAGACGCGGCTCGCCGCGATGCTGCGCACGCCGCGGGGGTTCGTCACGCTGTCGTCGTAGCTCAGCGCAGCGCCCCGCGCGCCGCGACCGGCCACACGCACTCGACGATGTCGCCGCGAACACCGACGATCCAGTCGTAGAGGTTGACCGTCGGGTCGCAGTGTCCCGGGATCAGCCACAGTCGATCGCCGATCCGCGGCGCGGCGGCGTCCGGCGCGACAGCGACGACGCCGTGCTCGTCGGACGCCTTCACGTAGTCGAGCCCGCTGGCGCCGTAGACCTGTGGCGGCCCCGAATCGAACGCAAACGCCTTGAGGCCGGCGTCGACGATGGCGCGCTCGCGCACCGGCGCGCTCATCACCGTCGCCACGACGAACAGGCTCTGCTCGAAGTGGTGCTCGTCCCCCGCCAGCGCGTTGCGGTGGTAGTCGGCGTCCATGAACACGTACGAGCCGGCCTGGATCTCCGTGTACACGCCGCTGTCGCGTTCCTGCTGCCACGTTCCGGTGCCGGCGCCGGTGACCACCGGGCACGCGATTCCCGCACGCTCGATCAGCGCCTTCGTCTGTTTCGCCATCGCGCTCGCCGAGGCGATAGCTACCCTGCGCTCCTCCGGCGCCCGCAGGTGCTGCGCTGCGCCGTGATACGCGTGCAGCCCGCGGAACCGCAGGCCGGCGGTGGCCGCGATGGCCTGCGCCAGCGCGACCGCCGGCGCACCCGGCGCGACGCCGCAGCGATGCGCGCCGACGTCAATCTCCACCAGCACGTCGAGGGTCACGCCCGCCGCGACAGCCGCGGCGCCGATCGCGGCGACGTTGTCCACATCGTCGGCGAGCACGCCGATCCGTGCGCGCGTGGCGAGCGCCGCCAACCGCGCGAGCTTCGCCGCGCCGACGATTTCGTTGGTGACGAGCACGTCGTGGATGCCGGCGTCGACGAACGCCTCGGCCTCGCCGACCTTCTGGCAGCAGATCCCCACGGCGTCGCGGTCGAGCTGCGCCTTAGCGATCTCCGGGCACTTGTGCGATTTCGCGTGCGGGCGCAGCGCGATGCCCGAGCCGCGGACAGCGTTGGCCATCAGGTCGAGGTTGCGCTCGAGCGCGTCGAGGTCGACGACGAGCGCGGGCGTGTCGATCGCCGAAGTGGCGTCGCCGGGGCGGGCGGGCGGCACGGAAGGCATGGGTCAGGTGTTGACGGAGCGCGGTGTGCCGACGGCTATTCGACCGTCAACGAGTCGGCACGGCTTCGCGCATCCTGCCGGCCTGCCGGTTCCGGCCAGTCCACGATGCACGGTGCCTCGCGCAGGCTGCGCCAGAGGCCTCGCGGATTCATTCCCGATCGCAGCAGGTACCCTGCCACCATGACCACGATGAGCGCGATATCACGAACCGGCCGGAAATGGCTGCGGCGCCCCGCTGCGTGATGAACCGCCGCAATCGGGACCGCAACCGTCGTGCAGCCACCGCGTGCCGCGCAGATCACGACCTCGCTTTCGAACGTGAATCCATTCGCGCGCGCGCGCAGGCGCCCGAGCCGCTGCAGCAGCGACGCCGGATACACCCGCTGCCCCGATTGCGAATCGGCCACCGGATGCCCTGCCGCCCATGCGATCCAGAAGTCGGCGAACTTGTTCGCGCGGCGGCGCGCCTTCGGGTAGGCGTCCCGGCCGATGAGCCGCGCACCGATGATCAGCCGGTCGGGGTAGCGCTCCGCCGCCGCGAGCAGGCGCGGGATGTCTTCGGGCCGATGCTGGCCGTCGCCGTCGAGCGTGACGACGGCCGTTGCCCCGCGCGCCAGCGCCCAGTCGAAACCGGTCGCGAGCGCCGCCGCCTTTCCCCTGTTCGCGTCGTGGCGCAGCAACGTCAGCGGCAATCCGGCGACGGCGTCGGCGGTGCCGTCGTCCGAACCATCGTCGACGACGGCGACCTCGATTCCGCAGGCGAGCGCCCGCTGCGCGAGCGAGCGGATCGTCCGCGCTTCGTTGAAGGCGGGAATCACGACGACGGCCTTCACGAGTACATCGCGCCGTTCACGGAGATCACCTGACCGGACACATACGACGCGGCGTCCGACGCGAGGAAGGCAACCGTCGCAGCGACTTCCGCCGGCGTTCCCATCCGCTGCATCGGCACCAGCGAGTGCACGCGCGCGTCGTCGAACGCCTGTCGCGACATCGGCGATTCGATGATGCCGGGCGCGACGGCATTCACCGTGATGCCCTTCCGCGCGACCTCCTGCGCAAGCGACTTCGCGGCCGCGATGACGCCTGCCTTGGCAGCGGCGTAATTCGCCTGCCCGCGGTTTCCCGCAAGGGCGGCCACCGACGCAATCGTGACGATCCGGCCCCACCGCGAGCGGATCATCGGCATCAGCAGCGGCTGCGTCACGTTGAAGAACCCGTGCAGGATCACGTCGATCACACCATGCCACTGCGCGGCCGTCATGCCGACGAGCGGCGCATCGTCCGCGTAGCCGGCGTTGTTGACGAGGATCTGGATCGGCCCCTGCGTGCTCCACGGCCCCAGTGCAGCCGCCACGGCCGCGGCATCGGTGACATCGAACGCGATCGGCTCCGCGCGGCCTCCTGCGCCGACGATCGACGCGGCGGTCGCGCTCGCCTCCGCATCGCGGCGATGGGCATGCACCAGCACATGATGGCCTGCCGCCGCGAGTTCGCGGCACACGGCGGCGCCGATCTCGCCGCTGCCGCCGGTGACGAGTGCGTACCTCATGCGTCCGCCGCCGCCAGCAGCACGCTCGCTCGCCCCGCGACCAGGACGTTGCCGGCCGGTCCCACGGTGAAGCGGTAAGTCAGCGCTTCGGTCGTCGCCGCGATGCGCGTCGCCTCGATCACCAGCGGCGATGCGCAGGCCTCCAGCCGATCGGTCGCGAAGGTGCACTGACGCACGCTGACGAGCAACCCGTATTGCGGGCGCGTCACCCGTGCCGACGTCAGCCGCTGGTGGGCCGCCATCGCCTGTGCAGCGAATTCGATCGCATGCACGGCCGCAAGGCGGTCGCCGTCGCGCAGCGGATTGTCTTCCGCGCGATGGCGGCCGCTGTGACAGACGATATGCCCGTCGTCCCACGCCATGACGGCGTCGAGTAGGCTCATGGCACCGGCATGCGGCACAAGCGCCGCAATGTCCCGGCGGCTGATCTTCACGGCGACACTTCGAGTTCGAGCCACGTCCCGTCCACATAGGGTAACGCTACCTGCATCCCGTCGCGTCGCGCCAGCGCGCGCAGCAGCGGCAGTGCGGCGGCGGCCGAGTTGCCGGCGAATGCCGACGCAATGCCATCGACGTCCGGTGCCGGCCCGCTCGCGCTGCATGTCGTCCAGCGTCCTAACCACGGCCCCGCCGCCGGCTGTTCCGGGCATTCGAGCACCAGCGCACAGGAAAACGCCGCCACGCTCGCACCCAGATCCCGCAGCGGCTCTGGATAGGGCGCGTCGACCGCCACTACCAGCACCGACCCGCCGTTCGCCTGCAACTGCACATATCCCTCCAGCAGAGCCACGGCGAACGACGCCGAATCGGCGCAGACGGTCGTCGACGGCGCCGATGCCCGGGTCGCAATGCTCCAATACCCGGCCGGGGCATTGTAAACGGAGTTGTGGAACGCGGTGGGTGACACGGCAACGTCGCGCTGCGCCAGCGCATTGAGCACCTGTGCCAGCACGACGCCGTCGCCGTCCGACGAGGCGAAGACCGAAGGCAGTGTCATCGCCGCGCCCGGCGGCAGCGCGGCCAACGCATCCCCGGCCGCAAGGCAGGCGAGCCGCGACGTCTCGTTGATGCGCCGGCGCTCGGTGGGCGGCAGCGCGTCGACGGCACGACCTGGGGTCCGGCCCGGCGCGAACGGCGAATCGCCGGCGAGCACCTGCCGCGCGGACGCCCAATCGGGCAGTCCCGGGGCACAGACGCCGATGCCACACACCCGCACCGGTCTCATGGCGACACCCCGAACACGAGCGTGCAGTTGCTGCCGCCGAAACCGAATGAATTGCTCATCGCGACGGCCATCGGCTGCGCCCGAGACTCGAGCACGACATCGGCCTCAAGCGTCGGATCGACCACGTCGCAGTTCACCGTTCCCGGGATCCACTGGTCCGCAAGCGCCAGCACCGAAATCAGCGCCTCGGTGATGCCAGCGGCACCCAGCGTGTGACCGGTGCAGCCTTTGGTCGAACTGACCGGCGTGTGCGTGCCGAGGACCGCCGTCACCGCACGATCCTCCGCAGCATCGTTGGCGCGGCTCGCGGTGCCGTGCAGGTTCACGTAGTCGACGTCCGCGGCGCCGATTCCAGCCGCCGCAAGCGCCGCGCGCATCGCCCGGGCCGCGCCAACGCCCTCGGGATGTGGCGTTGACATGTGCCACCCGTCGGAGCTCTCCCCGCAGCCGAGCAGCCGGACCGGACCCTCTCCGCCGCCTTCAAGCAGTGCGAAGCCGGCGCCTTCGCCGATGGAGATGCCGTCGCGATCGGTCGCCAGCGGCCGGCTGGCACTGGGCGACACGAGATCGAGCGCCTTGAAGCCGAACAGCGTGGACAGTGCGAGCGATTCGACGCCGCCGACCACCGCCGCGTCGCAAAGGCCTGCGGCGATGAATCGTGCCGCGGCAGCAAATGCCTTCGCGCTCGACGAACACGCGGTCGATATCGTCTGCACGGGCCCGCCGAGGTCGAGCCGACGCCGGATGAATCTCGTCGTCGCGTGCATGTTGTGCACGTCGCGCGCAATGACCGGCGGCGGTCGCGCCGTCGCGTCGGCGCAGGCGCCGGGCGATCCGCGCCAGGCCAGTTCCGTCGACAGAACGCCGGACGTCGTTGTGCCGATGAAGAGCCCGACGCGCCCGCGTCCGTGCCGCTCGACCGCGTCCGCAACGGCAGCCCGGAAACCGTCCTGCTCGAGGCAGAGGTGCGCGAGCCGGTTGCTGCGGGAGTCTATCGACGCAAAGCCGTCCGGCATCGACGTCGACTCGAGTCCCGCCACGCGCCCGATCCACGTGGTCAGCGGTGGCGCCCATTCGAGGTCGAAGGGCCGCAGTGCGGTCTCGCCCCGGTGCAGCGTCGCACGCACCGGATTCCAGCCGACGCCGCAGGCATTGGTCAGCGTCGCCGCGACGACGACAAGGGGGCGTGGCTTCATGCTCGCCGGGCAGGATAGATATGTCCGGTCCACAGCAGGACGGCAAACACGAGGCTCGCGATGACGCCCAGCGAGACGGTCAGCCCGATGGCCCGCAGCGCCGGTGCCTGCGACGAAGCGAGCGTGCCGAATGCGCAGAGCGTCGTGCTGCCGACGACGGCGAGCGAGCGGAACGTCGTCGACGCCGGATCGTCCACGCTCGCGGCGCGGGCCAGAAACAGCGCGTAGTTGGTGCCGATGCCAGCCACCAGCATCAGCGCCACCAGATGGAAGACCGTCAGCGGTGAACCGATGGCGACCATCGCGGCAGCGGTAACGCCGATGGCGACGGTCACCGGCAGCAAGACCCGCGCGGCAGCAAACACACTGCGCAAACCGACGACGAGGACGGCGGCGATGAGGATGGCGCCGACACCGAAAGCAGTGAGCGCGCGCTCACGGAACTCGGCCATCATCGTGCGCGACGTCGCCTGGAGATCGACCCAGCGCACGGCCGCCCCGCCCCCCTGCGCGACGGCGTTCTCGACCGCGGCCGCGTCGAGCACGCCGGTCAGCGGCACCACGACGTACCAGCGCGCGCCCTCGTGTCGCAGCAGGCCGTCGAGCTTCAGCCCGATCGCGGTGCCGGCAAGGTCATCGGCAGTGACGGGTGGGGCCGTCCGCGCACGCTCGACCGCGTCGAGAAACGGCAGGAAAGCTTCGACGCGCAGCGGCAACCCTCGCGCCGCCTCCGTCAAGTTGGCGCGCAATTGCGCAGACGCGGGCAATGCGGCCCGGCGAGCGCGCTGGGTAGCGTTCGACGGCAGATAGTCGCTGACCAGCTCGAACCCGCGAAGCGTCCCCGCCGCGACCGCCTGCATCAGGATCGGCCGCACCTTCTCCGCGCTCGCGAGCGCCTCTTCCTGCGTCGCCCCGTCGACGAACAGCATCCAGCGCACGTCGGGAGCGCCCAACGCCGCGCGCAGTTCGCCATCGCGCTGCATCAGCTCCTTGGGCAACGGATTCATGTGCGCCAGATCGTCATCCCACCACGGCCTGACCATCGCGGCAAACAGCACTGCGATCGCGAGCGCCGCGGCGATCGAGATCCGGACGGCTGGCGACGGCAGGGCACGCGGAACCCGCATTGCGGCAGCGATCGGCGCCGCGTGGCGTCCCTGCGGCACCCACGAAGGCAGCACCCACGCCGTCACCGCGCCCGCGCCCAGCACCCCGACCATCGTCAGCAGCCCGAGTTGCGCGAGCCCCGGGAAGCCGGCGAGCAGCAGCGCGACCGCCGCCGCCGCAGTCGTCAACACCGCGACTGCGAGCGTGCGGGCGATGCGCGTGAGCGTCGCCGTCGCCGGTTCGTC
>JBDTVU010000048.1:0-23120 GCA_040007035.1 Betaproteobacteria bacterium
ATCTCCAGCAGGTGGGAAGCGTCGAGCTCGGCCAATGGGGGCAGCTCGGACAACGAGCGCAGGCCGAGATCGTCGAGGAAGGTCTTGGTGGTCGCGTAGAGCGCCGGGCGTCCGGGCGTCTCCTTGTGGCCGACCACTTCGACCCATTGACGGTCCTCCAGCGACTTGACGACGTTGGTGGACACGGCGACGCCGCGGATGGCTTCGACGTCGCCGCGGGTCACGGGTTGCTGATAGGCGATAATCGCCAGTGTCTCCATCACCGCGCGCGAATACCGCGGCGGCCTCTCAGGCGACAGCCGGTCGAGATAGCGCTGGATCACGGGCTTGCCCTGAAAGCGCCAGCCCGACGCGACCTGAACCAGCTCGACCGTCCGGCCGGACCAGTCGTCGCGCAGCTCGTCGAGCACCTTGCGGATCAGCTCGGCGTCGAGCGCCGGCTCGAACAGCCGGGCGAGCTGGGTCACGGGCACCGGCTCTCCGGCGACCAGCAGCGCGGCTTCGAGTATGCCTTTGACTTCCTTCAGATCATCCATGACCGGAACCATTCGCAGGCAGGGCGTCAGGCTTCGAGCGCGAAGCCCGGGCCGCCCGTCAGTTGCACATGAATCGGCGCGTAGGGCTCGGCCTGCGCGATCGACACCAGTTGCTCCCGCGCGAGCTCCAGCAGCGCGAGGAACGTCACGATCAGATGCGGGATGTCGGCGTGCGCGCCGAACAGCGCCGTGAACTCCGCGTACCGCGACGGCTCCAGCATCTTCAGCATCCGGCTCATCTCGGCACGCACCGAGAGCTGCTCCCGGCTGACGAGGTGATGGCGGTTGACCTTCGCCCGCGCGACGAGCCCCGCCCAGGCGGCGCGCAGGTCATCCGGCGACACGTTCGGCAGCCGCGCGGCGGCGACGCGCTCGAACCATACCCGCACCGTTGCGAAATCGCGGTCGGCGAGCGGCAGTTCGTCGAGCTTGCGCGCCGCCTGCTTCATCTGCTCGTACTCGAGCAGCCGGCGGACGAGCTCCGCGCGCGGATCCTCGCCCTCCTCGCCCGGCAACGCCGGCGGTTTCGGCAGCAGCAGCCGGCTCTTGATCTCGATCAGCACCGCCGCCATCAGCAGGTACTCGGCGGCAAGCTCGAGCTGCGTCCGCCGCATCATCTCGACATAGCCCAGGTACTGCCGCGTCAATTCGGCCATCGGGACGTCGAGGACGTTGATGTTCTGCCGGCGAATCAGATACAGCAGGAGGTCGAGCGGCCCTTCGAACGTGTCGAGGAAGACCTTCAGCGCCTCTGGCGGGATGTACAGGTCCCGCGGCATCTCGAGCAGCGGCTCGCCGTAGATCCGGGCGACCGGCGCGCCGGCCTGCTGCGCGAGATCGGCGACGGCTTCGGTGGTCACGATCCGCATCTCCGGTCGTTGCCGGCGTGCACCCGAAGGAAGACGTTGCAAGGCCTCACGTGTAATCGAGCCCCATCGCCTCGCGGACGTCGCGCATCGTCTCCTCGGCCAGCTTGCGCGCACGCTCGCAACCGTCGGCCACGATGTTGCGCACGAGCTGCGGGTCGTCGAGGAAGCGCTGCGCGCGCTCGTGCAGCGGCGCCTGCTCGCGGATGATGCCGTCGATTACCGGTTGCTTGCACTCGAGGCAGCCGATGCCGGCGGTCGTGCAGCCCTTGACCACCCGGTCGCACGTCGCCTGGTCCGAATAGATCTGGTGCAGCGGCCACACCGGGCAGCGATCCGGGTTGCCCTTGTCGGAGCGGCGCATGCGCGCGGGGTCCGTCTGCATCGTGCGGACCTTTTTCGTGACCTCCGCCGGATCCTCGCGCAGCAGGATCGCGTTGCCGTACGACTTCGACATCTTCTGCCCGTCGAGCCCCGGAACCTTCGGCGTTTCGGTCAGCAGCGGCTGCGGCTCGGGCAGGATCACGCGGCGCGCGCCCTCGAGGTAGCCGAACAGCCGCTCGCGGTCGCCGAGTGCGAGGTTCTGCGTTTCGTTGAGCAGGCTGCGCGCGGCTTCCAGCGCCGCCTCGTCGCCCTTCTGCTGGAACGCGGTCCGCATTTCCTCGTAGCGGCGCGCCTTCTTCGTACCCAGTTTCTTGATCGCCGCCTTCGCCTTTTCCTCGAAGCCGGACTCGCGCCCATAGATGTGATTGAAGCGCCGGGCCAGCTCGCGGGTCACCTCGATGTGCGACACCTGGTCCTCGCCCACCGGCACCATGTTGGCGCGGTAGATCAGGATGTCCGCCGACATCATGACGGGATATCCGAGGAAGCCGAAGTTCGACAGGTCGCGGTCGGCGAGCTTCGCCTGCAGGTCCTTGTACGTCGGCACCCGTTCGAGCCAGCCCACCGGCGTGATCATCCCGAGCAGCAGCGCAAGCTCGGCGTGCTCCGGCACGCGCGACTGGATGAAGACCGTCGACCGTGACGGGTTGATGCCGGCGGCAAGCCAGTCGACGAACATCTCCCACACGCTCTCGGAGATCGATTCGGTCTCGTCGTAGTGGGTGGTGAGCGCGTGCCAGTCGGCGGCGAAATACAGGCACTCGTACTCCTCCTGCAGCTTCACCCAGTTCTTGAGGGCGCCGTGGTAGTGGCCGATGTGCATCCGGCCCGTCGGGCGCATGCCCGATAACACGCGGTCGATATACATGCGTTTGCGTTAGCGCTGCGGCGTAGCGGTTGTCACAGGCCGACGAGCTGACCCACCAAGTAGATGGCGACGCGGATGATCGGGTCCATCAACCGGTTAAGGACGCCCGTGGCCAGCAGCAGGATTATGACCATGAAGCCGTACGGCTCCAGCCGTGCGTAGCTCAGGGCCAGCCGGTGCGGCAGCAGGCTGACCGCGATTCGGCCACCGTCGAGCGGAAGTATGGGCAGCAGGTTCAACGCCAGCAGCATCAGGTTGATCTCTATTCCGGCCTTGGCCATCTCGCTCAGGCCGTCGCTCGCGACCACGCCGCCGGGCAGCGCATCCTTGAACAGCAGCGCCCACGCGATCGCCATGACGAAATTGGCGAACGGTCCCGCGCCGGCCACCCAGAACATGTCCCGTTTCGGGTTTCGCAGGTTGCCGAAATTCACCGGCACCGGCTTCGCCCATCCGAACAGGAACGCCGGGCCGCCGAGCAGCTTCGCCATCAGCAGCAGCGCCCCCGGCACCAGGACCGTCCCGACCGGGTCGATGTGCTTGAGCGGGTTCAGCGTGACCCGGCCCAGCATCCAGGCCGTCTGGTCACCGAACATCCGGGCGACGTAACCGTGCGCCGCCTCGTGCAACGTGATCGCGAAGACCACCGGCACCGCGTAGAGCGCGATGGTCTCGAGCAGCGAAAAATCCATTGGGGACGCATTTTACCCGAGATTCCGGGCCGGCTGGCTCCGGCGGCCCGGGTAGCGGTCAGTCGGCGGGCAGCGGTGCCGGCGCAATCCCCAGCCGGGCGGGGTCGCCCGCGCCGAGCCGGACGATCGCCGGCGGATCGACGGCCATGTCGACGACGGTCGTCGGCGCCGCCGCGCAGGCGCCCGCGTCGAGCACGAGGTCGAGCCGGCGCTCGAGCGCTGCGCGGATCGCGTCGGCATCGTTGAGGGGTTCGGTGTGCCCGGGCAGGATCAGCGTCGACGAGAGGATCGGCTCGCCCAGCTCGGCCAGCAGCGCGGACACTACCGGGTGGTCGGGAACGCGCACGCCGACGGTGCTGCGCTTCGGATGCTGAAGCCGTCGGGGGACTTCCCGCGTTGCCGGCAGCACGAAGGTATAGCACCCAGGCGTTCCCTGCCGCACAACCTTGAATTGCCAGTTGTCGAGCCGCGCGAAGCGGCCGATCTCCGAAAGGTCGCGCAGCACCAGCGTCAACAGGTGGTCATCGCCGACGCCCCGGATCTCCCGGATGCGCCTGGCCGCGGCGGCGTCGCCGAGCTGACATCCCAGCGCATAACTCGAATCCGTCGGGTAGGCGATCACGCCGCCTGCGCGCAGGATGGCGGCTGCCTGCCGCACGAGTCGCGGTTGCGGATTCGTCGGGTGGATCTCGAAATACTGGGCCATGGGAGAGCACCGGGCCTCGCCGGTCCGCGCATCGGATCGACGATATAATCGCTCCGTATTCTAACCCACGGTTATAACGATTCCATGAAGCTGCAGCAGCTCCGATACCTCTGCGCCATCGTCGACCACGGACTCAACGTGTCCGACGCCGCGGAGGCGCTGCTCACCTCCCAGCCGGGAATCAGCAAGCAGATCCGCCAGCTCGAGGACGAGCTCGGAGTCCGCATCTTCGCCCGCCACGGCAAGCGCCTCGCGTCGATGACGCCTGCCGGCGAAGCGGTCCTCGCCATCGCCCGGCGCGCGTTGAAGGAGATAGCGAACCTGAAGCACGTCGGCGCCGAGTACCGGGCCGAGGACGAGGGCACGCTGTCGATCGCGACGACGCACACGCAGGCGCGCTACGTGCTGCCGAGGATCCTGCGCGACTTCGCCACCCGTTATCCGAAGGTCAAGCTCGTGCTGCATCAAGGGAATCCGGTCCAGGTTGCCGAGCACACCGCCCGCGGCGAAGTCGACGTCGGGATCGCCACCGAGGCGCTGGCATCGTTTCGCGAACTCGTCACCTTGCCGTGCTACCAGTGGAACCGGTGCGTTCTCGTCCCGCGCGGGCATCCGCTTGCCGGCGTGCGGCCGCTGACGCTCACGGCACTGGCGCGTTTTCCGATCGTCACCTACGACTTCACGTTCACCGGGCGCTCGCAGATCAACGCGGCATTCGATGCAGAGGGACTCACGCCCAACGTCGTGTTGACAGCGCTTGATGCCGACGTGATCAAGACCTACGTCGAGCTCGGCATGGGCGTGGGCATCGTCGCGCAGATGGCTTACGACCCGGTCCTCGACGCGGCGCTCGAGCAACTCGACGCGTCGCACCTGTTCGCGCCCTCGACGACACGCCTCGCCCTCCGCCGCGGCGTGCTGTTGCGCGGCTACGTCTACGACTTCATCGAACGATTCGCCCCGGCGCTGGACAGCGCGACGGTCGATGCGGCGCTGGCCGGCACCGCTCCGCCGCCTGTAAAGTGACGCCCGTCGACGCACGGGCTTTGCCGCGTGCCTCATCCCCCCGCGCCGATCGCGGCGCTGACCCCGGCATGACAATCCCGATGCGCCTGGCTTCTGCCGTCTGCTTCATTCTCCTGCTCGCCACCCACGCCGCAGGCGCGGCCGAACTGCCGACGACGTCGCTGTCGATCAACGGCCAGAAGTTCACCGTCGAAGTCGCGGCGTCGGTCACCGAGCGCGCGACCGGCCTCATGAACCGTTTCAGCCTGCGGCCGGATCACGGCATGCTGTTCGTGTTCGAGCGCGCCGAGCCGCTCGCCTTCTGGATGAAGAACACGTACATCCCGCTGTCGATCGCCTTCGTCGGTGCCGACGGCCGCATCCTCAACATCGAGGACATGGCGCCGCAGACCGAGGACAACCACTGGTCGCGGGGACCGGGCCTCTACGCGGTGGAGATGCGCAAGGGCTGGTTCGACGACCGCCACATCCGAGCCGGCGACCGTGTCGAGGGCCTCCCGCCCGCGCGCAGGTAACCGGCCGTCTGCCGGGGGTTGGCACCGCCGTCCGGCGGGCATAGGATGCCGTTCGTCAGGCTCCTTCCCGTACAAGTACCAATATCAGGGATCGAGCCGCACTCGTTGGGTCGGCTGCGCTGAGTCGACAGCATTCTTCCGCGGGGGGGCAATGCTTACACGGTTAGAACCGAAGATATCGGCACCGATAGTTCCGGCGGACATCGACATTCTTCTTCAACCGCTGATTGCCGCAGCGGCGTCCGGAAGCTCGCTTGAAGCTGCAATGGAAGCCATCCTCCAGAATCTAGGGTTCGACAGCTTCTTATATGCAATGACAACGGATCCTCGCCCAAATCGGGAGAGCCGTTCGTACTGTTGGACTACGCTTCCACGTGAGTGGGTGCAGGAATACGATAAGAACGCATATATCGAGGTCGATCCAAGGATCACGGAATCGCGCGGACACACATCCCCGCTGGTGTGGGATTCGGCGACCATCGTCGCGACTCCGCGGGCAGCGCGATTTCTCGATCACGCCGCGCAATACGGCATTTGCAGCGGGGTCGCAATCCCGATCAGTGACGGTAGCGATGCGCGAATCGGGATCATGTTCAATTCTTCGATCAGTCCGGTTGATCCGGTCCGCCGAGAGATGATCATGCAAGAACTAGGCATACTCATGGTCATTGGAACGCGATTCCATGACGTGTTCATGGCACGCGTGATTGCAAGAGGTGTTGTGCCGTTCCACCAAGGCGCTCCGCTCTCCACCCGCGAGCGCCAATGCCTCCGGCTCGCGGCACACGGGATGACCAGCCCGGACATCGGCTTCAAGCTGGGAATCACCGAGCGGACGGCGAATTTCCACTTCAGCAACATCATCAGCAAGCTCGGCGTGCTGAACCGGCAGGAGGCCGTAGCCAAGGCCATTTCGCAGGGCACGATCCGACTGGAACCGTGACGCGCGTCCGGCGGCCTCCCGCCGGGCGCTACCGCACGCCCGACCCGCCCTGCCGCAGCGCGATGCCAAGCTGACCTGCCAGCGTCGCGCCGAACCTGCGCGCGACGCGTTCTGCGAGGTTGTCTTCGGGAGTGAAGTCGACGATCTCCTCGGCCTCGAACACGTCGCGGGCCACGGCTTCGGCGTTACCGAGCTTGTCGGCGAGCCCGAGTTCGATCGCCTTGGCGCCATGCCAGACGAGTCCGGAGAACATGCCGGGCATCTCGTGCAGCCGGTCGCCGCGGCCGGCCTTCACGGCGTCGATGAACTGGGTGTGAATCTCGTCGAGCATCTGCTGGACGTACGCGCGCTGCTTCGGGTCGACCGGCGAGAACGGATCCATGAACGCCTTGTTCTCGCCGGCGGTGACCACCCGGCGCTCGACGCCGAGCTTTTCCAGCGCGCCCGGAAATCCGAATCCGTCCATGATCACGCCGATCGAGCCGACGATGCTTGCCTTGTCGACATAGATCTCGTCGGCGGCGGCAGCGACGTAGTAACCGCCCGACGCCGCCATCTCGTCGACGACCGCGACCAGCCGGGTCTTCGGGTGCGCCGCCCGCAGGCGCTTGACCTCGTCGTAGATCTGGCCGGCCTGCACCGGGCTACCCCCCGGGCTGTTGATCCGCAGGATGACGCCGGCAACGCCGCCATGCGTGAACGCCGCCTGCAGCCCGGCGTTGATCCGGTCGGCGCCCGCGCGTCCGCCCGCCTCCAGTTCGCCGCGCAATTCGACCAGCGCCGTGCACTTGTCGAGGCATGTGCGGTCGTGGCTCCTGGTGGCGGCCGCCGCGGCCAGCAGCGCAACGAGCACAATGCCGAACGTCAGCAGCTTGAAGAACACGCTCCACCGGCGCGCCCGCCGACGCTCGTCGAGCATGTCGCGCGCCAGTTGCTCGAACAGCGTGCGGTCGTTGCCTGGGTCAGCCATGTGTTGCCTCTCGGGATTTGCCCTGCGGGGCGTGATAAACGATCATGCGTTTGCGCGCAGCCATCGCCGCAACTCCGATGTCGAGTCGACGGTTGCCAGCGGGCCGAGGCGCGCCAGCGTCGACGACTCGTGCGCGCCGTAGGTCACGGCGACCACGGCCGCGCCAGCGGCTTTCGCCAGCTCGACGTCGTGCGTGGTGTCGCCGATCATCAGTGTCTCCCGCGGCTCGACGCCGACGCGGTCGATCAGGTGGAGCAGCATGTCCGGATGCGGCTTCGGGAAGCCTTCGTCGCCGCACCGCGTGGCGACGAAATGCGCGGCCAGCCGCTGCTGTGCCATCGCCCGCTCGAGTCCCTCCCGCGACTTGCCGGTCGCTACACCGAGCAGGAAGCCGGCGGTGCCGAGATCGGCCAACATCGCGCGGACGCCTTCGAACAGCGGGATCTCGTCGTCGCGCGTCAGATAATGGTGGCGATAGCGTTCGGTCAGCTCGTGGTGGCGCGCCGGCGGCAGGCCGGGCGCGACGTGCCGCATCGCATCGGCGAGGCCGAGGCCGATCACGTACCGCGCCGCCGACTGGTCGGGCACCGGCTCGCCGATGTCCTCGCAGGCCGCGCGGATCGAGTCCGCGATCAGCGTCGTCGAATCCGCGAGCGTGCCGTCCCAGTCGAACACGACGAAGCGGAACCGGCGCGGCGCCCAGTCAGCCATCGGCAGACTCCGCCGCATCGAGCCGCGCGACAAAGCCGGCGAGGTCCGGCGGCAACGGGGACTCGACGACGATCTCGCGTCCATCGACCGGATGCGCGAAACGGACGCGGAAAGCGTGCAGGAACATCCGTTTCAGCCCCACTTTGCCGAGCGCCTTGTTCCACGCGAAGTCGCCGTACTTGTCGTCGCCGGCGAGCGGAAAGCCGAGATGCGTTAGGTGGACGCGGATCTGGTGCGTGCGGCCGGTCTCGAGCTCGGCTTCGAGCAGCGCGACCGGCGGATCCGCTTTCGGCCAAGTGCGACTGCGGCGGAAGATCGTCCGCGCCGCACGCCCGTCGCGATCGACGCGGACGCGGCGCTCGCCGTCGGCGGTGACGTACGTTTCGAGTGCCAGGTCGACCGCGCGCTTTTCGTCGCGCCACTTGCCGCGGACCAGCACGTAATAGCGCTTGTCGACACTTCCCTCGCGCAACTGGGCGTGCAGCCCGATCAGCGCCGGCCGCCGCTTGGCGATCAGCAGCACGCCTGAGGTATCCCGGTCGAGCCGGTGGACGAGTTCGAGGACCTTCGCTTCCGGACGCGCGTGCCGCAGCCGCTCGATGACGCCGTGGCTGATCCCGCTGCCACCGTGAACGGCGAGCCCGGACGGCTTGTCGATGGCAAGCAGATCGTCATCCTCGTACAGGATCGGCGGAACCGTGGCCGCGCCGCCGACCGGCGCCGGGTGCCTGCGCTCCGGCGCCGCCGCGCGGATCGGCGGAATCCGCAACACGTCGCCGGCCGCAAGCCGCGTGTCCGGGCCGACGCGGGCCTTGTTCACGCGGACCTCGCCACTGCGGAGGATCCGGTAGATGTGGCTCTTCGGAACCCCCTTCAGGATTTTCACTAGGTAGTTGTCGACCCGCTGGCCGGCCGCTTCGTCGCCGACCGCAACCCGGTTGACAGCATCCTTGCTTAAATCATTCATTTGCTTTATAAATATCAGCCGCAGCACGTCCCGGCCCCGGCCCGACCTCATCGTCGGCACCGCGGGTGGCCAGCCGAAAAATCCCGCAGGGGTTCCGGCGGTCGCATCAGCCGGACGAACGCCCCGCGATGCGGGGCAAAGTCGGCCATGCACCAAAAAAACCGGCCGCCGGTTAAATCCGTTCACCGTCCGGGCGTTGCGCCCCGGAAAAGTAAGGATGTTAAAGGAAGAGCGCAGTCTCCGCACCCGGCTTGGGCCGGTTCGAAGCGGCGCATTGCGCGGCGCCCCAGCGACGAATTCTGCTGCTGGCTGTTTCCCGCCCGTCCCGGCGCAATCGCCAACGGACGCGATCGACAGCCGGCGGTGTTGACCGCTTGTACGTGACAACGAAACCGACCGCCCGCTCGAGACCGAACCGCCCCGGCACGCCCGGGGCTGACGCATTGCCGATCGGCAGCAGCGTCCGTGTCGCTCTCGTTCTCCCGCAGCCACCGCTGCGAGTCCGCGCGTTTTCGTCCGCGTCCGCCGCCCGATAGCGTCAAGCCGCGCGGTGCGCGGCGTCCGCTTCACCCCGCCCCAAGCCCGGCCGGATCGCGCCGGGAAAATACCATGAAACGCATGCTGTTCAACGCCACCCAGGCGGAGGAGCTTCGGGTGGCGATCGTCGACGGCCAGAAGCTGATCGACCTCGACATCGAGTCCGCGAACAAGGAACAACGCAAGAGCAATATCTACAAGGCAGTCATCACCCGGGTCGAGCCCAGCCTCGAAGCCTGCTTCGTCGACTACGGCGCCGATCGCCACGGTTTCCTGCCGTTCAAGGAGATCGCGAAGCAGTTCCTCAAGGGCGGTCGCCGCGGCAACGGCGACGACAGCGACAGCGAAGGCAGCCGCGGCCGCATCCAGGACCAGCTTCGCGACGGCATGGAGCTGATCGTCCAGGTCGACAAGGACGAGCGCGGCAACAAGGGCGCGGCGCTGACGACCTACATCTCGCTCGCCGGCCGCTACCTCGTGCTGATGCCGAACAATCCGCGCGGCGGCGGCGTGTCGCGCCGGGTCGAGGGCGAGGACCGCAACGAGCTGCGCGACGCCGTCGGCGGCCTCGAAGTCCCGGCCGGGATGAGCGTCATCGCCCGCACCGCCGGCATCGGCCGCAGCACCGAAGAGCTGCAGTGGGACCTCAACTACCTGCTCCAGCTCTGGCACGCAGTCGAGGACGCCGCGAAGCTGCAGGGCGGCGCGTTCCTGATCTACCAGGAATCGAGCCTCGTCATCCGCGCGATCCGCGACTACTTCCATCCGGACATCGGCGAGCTCCTGATCGATACCGAGGCGATCTACGAGCAGGCGCAGCAGTTCATGAGCCACGTGATGCCGGACAACGTCAACCGGGTCAAGCTGTACAAGGACGACGTGCCGCTGTTCTCGCGGTTCCAGATCGAGCACCAGATCGAGACCGCGTACGCGCGGACGGTGCCGTTGCCATCCGGCGGCGCAATCGTCATCGACCACACCGAGGCGCTGGTCTCGGTCGACGTCAACTCGGCGCGCGCGACCAAGGCCTCCGACATCGAGGCGACGGCATTCAACACCAATGCCGAGGCCGCCGACGAGATCGCCCGCCAGCTTCGGCTGCGCGACCTGGGCGGCCTCATCGTCATCGACTTCATCGACATGGAGAGCGCGAAGAACCAGCGCGAGGTCGAGGTGCGCCTGAAGGACGCACTGCGCTATGACCGTGCGCGGGTGCAGCTCGGCAAGATCTCGCGCTTCGGGCTGATGGAGCTGTCGCGGCAGCGGCTGCGCCCGGCACTCGCCGAATCGGCCTACATCGCCTGCCCGCGCTGCCACGGCATCGGCCACATCCGCGGCACCGAGTCGTCGGCGCTGCACATCCTGCGGATCCTGCAGGAAGAGGCAATGAAGGAGAACACCGCGCAGGTCGTTGCCCAGGTGCCAGTCGACGTCGGCACGTTCCTGCTCAACGAAAAGCGCAACGAAGTGATGTCGATCGAGACCCGCTTCAAGGTCAACGTGCTGCTGGTGCCGAATCGCCATCTCGAAACGCCGAACTACAAGATCCAGCGGCTTCGCCACGACGATCTCAACCAGAGCGAGCCGCTGCCGGCGTCGTTCGAACTCGTCGAGCAGCCCGAGGAAACGGACATCGCCGAGCAATTGAAGGAAGAGGCGAACGAGCCGAAGCAGGAAGCCGTCGTCAAGGGCATCACGCCGGCGCAGCCGGCACCGATGCCGGTCGAGCCCGAGGTGAAGCCGCAGGCAGCGCCCCCGGCCGAAGCCGCGAAGCCGGGCTGGCTCGACGCCGTCCTCGGATGGTTCCGGACGAAGCCGGCGTTGTCGGCGCCCGCAACGCGTGCCGACAAGCCGCGCGAAGGCCGCGATCAGCGGCGCGAGACGCGTGACCACCGCGATCACCGCGGTGGTGGCGGCAGCGGCGGTGATCGCGACCGCCAGCGCGGCCAGGACCGGCGCGACGGACGCCGCGACGAGCGGCGCGGCGAGGGCCGCAACGAAGGACGCAATGACGCGCGCGGCGAAGGCCGCGATGGCCGTCGCGGTGGCAGCGGGTCGCAGGAACGGCGCGACGGGCAGGCACCGCAGCAACGCGGCGGGCAGCAGCGGCGCGACGGGCAGCGTAACGAGCCTCGCGATGGCCAACCGCCGCGCGAGCCCCGCGAAGGCCAACCGCCGCGCGAACCCCGCGAAGGCCAGCCGCAGCGCGAACCTCGCGAAGGCCAGCCGCCGCGCGAGCCGCGCCCGCCGCGCGAACCGCGCGAGCCACGTGAACAGCGCGAAGGTCAACCGCAGCGCGAGCCGCGCGAAGGCCAGCCGCCCCGTGAGCCGCGGCCGCCGCGCGAGCCGAGGGAGCCGCGCGAAGCAAGAGAACCGCGTGAGCCGCGGCCGCAGGTGCCCGCGACCGAAGGCGCATCACCCGCCGTCGAAGGCGTCGAATCGGCAATGCCGCACCACGGCGAGGCGGTGTCGGCGCTCGAGCAGGGCGAAGCCCACGACGGCGGCAACCGCCGGCGGCGCGACCGTCGCCATCGCGGTGAGCGCGGGGACAAGCCCGAGCGTCGCGAGTCCGAGCCGCAGACCGAGGCCGGCGCGTCGCCCGATGTCGCAGCAGTTGCGTTGACGTCGGTTGCCGTGGAACCGGCGCCGGTCCAGACGACGTTGCCGATCGCGGCAGCACCGGCGCACGAAATCCCGTCCCGCGAGAGGTCGGATGTCGAAGCAACGGTGCCGCCGGCCCCGCCGGCGCCGGAACGCGTCGTCGAGGTCGCACCCGCGCAACCGGAGCCGACGCCGCAACCGAAGCGCGAAGCCACACCGCGGATCATCAAGGAGTTGCCGCCGGTCGCGCTGACATTGCCGCCCGATTCGGGGCTGGAGCTGATCGAGACTCGGCATGCGGCAGCGCCCGCAAACGCGCCGGACCCGGTGCCTGGGGGGCCGCGCCGCGTGCGTCCGCCACGCGTCGTGATCGCCGAGGAGCCGCTGCAGATCGTCGAGACGCAGAAGGAGCAGCCGCCGGCAGGCTGATCGCGCCGACGTCCGCCAACCGCCCGCTCAGCGCATCCGCTCGGCCGCCGAAAAAACGCGTTCGCTGCGCTGCCGATCGGGCGCGTCGGCGATGCCGGGCTGGGCGCACCACGCGAGCAGGCGGTCGCCGGTGGTATTGGCGCCGGTCGCCGCCGCAGTCTGGAAGCGATCGCGCAGCCGCTTGACCTGCAGCGCAAGCCGCTGCGCCTGAAGTTCGGGCGGGCATTCCAGCCCAAGCGCCATTTCGAGCTCGAGCAATGACTCGCGTCGCGATTCGGCGGCGCGCTCGATCCGCGTCAGGTGCGCGGTGGCGGCGGCCTCGTCGGAAAGGGCACGCAGCGCGGCGTCGCGCCGCGCAAGCATCGCCTTTTCCCACGCGGCGGGGAGAACCGGCAACGCCGTCCACCGTGCCGTCGCCGCCTCTGCCGCGTCGGCGGTGCCGCCGCCCGAGCGCAGCAGGCTATCCAGCGTCTCGCACAGGCGTTCCTTCGCCGCCAGCGTCTGCCACACCGCGGCCTCCCGGGTGCGGGCACGCGCCGACAGCGCGGCCTCGACTGCCGTCCTTGCCTTGGTGAACCGCGTTTCGATCGCACGCAGCGCGGGATCGGCGCCGCGCGCCTTCTGCTTCCACTGCTCCTGCAGATCGCGTAGCCCTCGCCGCAGATCCTGTTCTTCACCGTCCGGCGTGCCCGCGAGCCGTTCGAGCTCTACGCAGATGTCCTCGAGTGCCCGCCGGCCTTCGTGCTTGCGGTCGTCTTCCTGCTTGCGCTTCGCCTCGCGTGCACGAAACACCGCGTCGCAGGCCTCGCGAAACTTCTCCCACAGCGCCCGCTCGTCGCGCTGCGCCAGCGAGAGTCCCTTTGCCTCTGCCTGCCATCGGGCCTGGATCGCCTTGACCTGCGACGGGGCATCGCGCTCCATCGCTTTCCCGGCGAGTGCGGTGGCCTCCTCGATCAACACCACGCGGCGCGCTTTCGCCTCGTCGCGCGCCGTGGACAACGCATCGCGCAGCGGGGCAAGCGCCGCGCGGAATCCGGTGTCGAAGTGCTTCCATGCCTTCGGCTCGACGCTGCCGAGATCGCCCTCGCGCCACTTGTGATCGATCTCGCGCAGCCAGCGCTCGATCGCGCGCCAGTCGCGCGGCTCGGCCAAGAGCGTTGGCACGTGCGCCGTCGCCGCGGCGATGAAATCCTCGCGCTGCTTGCGCGCCTGCTTGCGCTGCGCCGCCTGTTCCGCGAAGTGCCGGGCGGCGGGCGCGTAGGCCTTCTCGCACGCACGGTCGAAACGCTCCCACAGCGACTTAGGCACTCCCGCGTGCTGCTGGTCGAGCGTCTTCCACTCGTTGCGCAATGTCTGCACCTCGACAGCGAGGCGCGGCGGATCGAGCGTCCCGGAGGCTGCGGCCTCGGCGCGCTCGCAGAGCTGGAGCCGGGCCTGCTGCTGCCCGAACGACTCCCAACGCTCCATTTCCGTCAGTTGCTGCGTCAGGCGGCTCAGGCGCTGCACGGTCGGCTTCGGCAGCGTGCCGGCGTCGGGCTTGCGCGCGCGGATCTCGTCCGCGGCCGCGCGGGCGGCCTGCAACTGGCCGGCGGCAAGTGCCTGTTCCGCGGTGTGCAGCAGGCCGTGCAGGTGCTGGCGCGTGGCCTGCGTCTCGTGCTCGGCGGCGCGTACCTGCGCAAGCCGGCGCTGCTCGATCAGGATCAACGCGGCTTCGAATCGCCGGGTCAGCGCGGGCGTTCGAATGCTCATGTCCAGCGCCTGCCACCTCTCTGGAAGCTTGGCGTTGTCGATCGACGTGCCGGCGGCGAGCTGCTCCGCTTCCACGACGAGCGCTTCGGCGCCGGCCAGCGCATGGAACTCGAGCGTCCACCGCTCGATGCGTTGTTCCGCCTCGTCGAGGCTCGACGAGATCGACGCATCCACGTACGTCCGCGCGTCGTCACGCAGCGTGGCCAGCTCGCCCAGCAGAACCGACAATCCATCCGCCGTGGAGGGCGGATCGGCCTTGGCGAGCCAGTCGGCCAGCCGGTGCTCGAATCGCGTCCGCAGCCGCTGCTCCTCGCGCTCCCGATCGAAGCGCTCCTGGAGTATCCGGCGCACCGATTCGAAGCGCGCGAATCGGGCCGGGTCGTCGCCAAGGGCCAGCGCCTGCCAGCGGCGATCGAGCTCAATCACCGCCGTGAGGATCGGACCGGGCGTCGTCGCCAGTGCCTCGAGTTGCGCCAGGACGGCATCCGCGTCTGCCGCGCGGCCTTCGCGATCCGCCAACGCGTCGACCCGCTTCCGCGCGTGCCGCGCGACGCCGTGATCCTTGCTCCGGGCACCGTCGGCGAGCGTGCGCAGCCCCTCCGGCGTGTGGACGCGCTCCGCAGCCGCCCTGCGCGTCTCCGCGTGCTCCGCGGTCAGCGCAAGATCGATCAGCAGGTCTTCCGCGCGGATGCCGGCGATCGCGTTGCGCCGACGTTCGACATCCGATGCGCGACGCGCCACGTCGGCACGGATCGCGTCGGTGCAGGCGGCGGCATCGAGCAGTGTCGCTGCGCGACCGCCGTCCTGCACCCCGGCGAGTGCAGCGCCCAGCGCCGGGGCGAGGACCAGCCGCACCGCCGGATCGGTTTCGCGCTCCCAGGCGGCGGCGAGCGCATCGAGATTCGCGCACCGGTTCGCCGCGGCGGCGCGGACTTCCGGCGCCGGATCCGTAGCGAGCAGCGTGGCCAGTTCGTCCGACTCCGGTGGCAACTCGGCCACCCCGATGACCCGTTGCGCCGAGTCGGCGTTCTGATGCAGTGCTGAGCGAAAAAGGCGTTTGGTGACCATGGAGTGGGAGCGCCCCGGGCCGGGGCGCTGCGGGGATTTTCGACGTGCGAAGCGTCATGGTAACCAAAAAAGCGCTTTCCCGGCAGCAGACCTGCTCCCGGCCGCATCTGCCCGGTCCGGAACCTCGACCGGCGCTTGCGTCACTGCGCCGTTTCTGCAACGCTGCGCCGGAGTCGCGCCGACGTTGCCGGAGTCACCGATGAAAGCCGTGCTGCTTCGTGGAATCGCCGCCGTAGCTCTCCCGCTGATCGCCGCGATGGCACCGATTTCTCCGGCGCGCGCCGCCGATCCGGGCAAGGTGCTGCGGATTGCGTCGCCCGACATCACCAGCCTCGATCCGCAGCAGGCGACGGACCTCTATTCGACGCGTGTCACCAGCCATATCTTCGAGGCGCTCTACCAGTTCGACTATTTTGCCGTACCGGCGAAGGTGATCCCGAACACCGCGGCCGCGATGCCCGTCATCACCGACGGCGGCAGGACGTGGACGATCGCGCTGCAGAAAGGGATCCTGTTCGCCGACGACCCGGCGTTCAAGGGCCGGCCGCGCGAGCTGGTCGCGCAGGACTACGTCTATTCGATCACCCGCGATCTCGATCCGGCGCTGCGCACCGGCGGCGACCCGGCGCTGACCGACCTCATCGTCGGCGCGCGGGCAATCGTCGACGCCGCGAAGAAACCGGGCGGAAAGCTCGACTACGACGCGCCGATCGAGGGCCTGCGCGCGCTCGACCGCTACACGCTGCAGATCCGGCTCGGGAGCCCCGATTACACGCTGCTCGAACGGCTCGCCGGCCTGACCACGATGGCCGTCGCGCGCGAGGCCGTGGAAGCGGCGGGCGCCGACGTGATGAGCCGCCCCGTCGGCACGGGACCCTACCGCCTCACGGAGTGGCGCAAGGCGTCGAAGGTCGTGCTCGAAGCAAATCCGCGTTACCGGACGATCCGATTTCCGGACAGCTCCGACCCGCAGCACAAGGCGCTGGTCGACGCGATGCGCGGCAAGGCGTTGCCCCAGATCGGCCGGATCGACCTCAGCATCATCGAGGAGTCGCAGCCGGAGCTGCTCGCGTTCATGCAGGGCGACCTCGACTTCATGGCGCTCGGCGGCGACGATTCGACGCGGGTGCTCGACAACGGGCGGCTGAAACCCGAGCTGGCGAAGAAAGGCGTCGTCCATCTGCGTTTCGGCGCACCGTCGGTGACGTTCACCTATTTCAACCTCGATGATCCGCTGGTCGGCGGATATTCCACCGCGCAAGTGGCGCTGCGTCGCGCGATCGCGATGGGCTTCGACGTTGGCGAAATGATCCGCGTGCTGTACGCGGGCAGCGCGTTGCCCGCGAACCAGTTGTTGCCGCCGGGCGTCGGCGGGCATGATCCTGCGAGCCCGTCGCGGTCGCTGTACGACCCCCCGGCGGCGCGGGCGCTGCTCGACCGGTTCGGCTTCCGCGACGTCGACGGCGACGGCTTTCGCGAGACGCCCGACGGCAAGCCGCTGACGGTGGTCCGCGCGTCGATGCCGGAGTCGTGGTACCGCGACGCCGACACGCTGTGGAAGAAGAACATGGACGCGATCGGCATCCGGATGCAGATCAACCAGCAGACGTTCGCCGAGCTCCTCAACCTGAGCCGCGCCGGGAAGCTGCCGATGTTCCAGCTCGGCTACCGGTCGCTCGAGCCGTCGGGCTACCAGATCCTGCAGACGCTATGGGGCAAGGAGCCGCGGGACACCAACCCGTCGGGCTTCAAGCGCGCGGAGTACGACGCCGCGTACGAGCAGTTCCTGCGCACGCCGGCAGGGCCCGAGCGGACGGCGCTGGCGCGGAAGATGTCGGAGCTGTCGCAGGTCTACATGCCGGTGATGCTGCACACGTACGGAATCGGTAACGTCATCCACTACCCGTGGCTGCGGGGCTACTGGCCGTCGCCGTTCGGCGGCTCGTGGAAGTACGCCGACCTCGACGTCGCGCGGCGCAAGGCGGCGGCGAAGTAGGCCCGCCGGGCCGGCGCGGATCCTACGTCTCGACCGGCAGCGCCACCCCGAACATCGCCTCCTTGAGCTGGAACAGGCGGTCGCGCGCCTGCGCCGCCTTCTCGAATTCGAGGTTGCGGGCAGCGTCAAGCATTTCCTTCTCGAGCCGCTTCATCTCGCGCTCCTGGTCCTTCTCGGGCATCGACTCGTACTTCGCGTGCGCCTGCGCGGCCTTCTGCAGCTTCTTCCCCTCGTCCGCGTCGTAGACGCCGTCGATGAGGTCCTTGATCCGCTTGCGGACGCCGATCGGGGTGATCCCCATCTTCTCGTTCCAGGCAAGCTGCTTGTCGCGCCGCCGCGTCGTCTCGCCGATGGCGGCCTTCATCGAATCGGTGACCCTGTCGCCGTAGAGGATCGCCATTCCGTTGATGTGCCGCGCGGCGCGGCCGATGGTCTGGATCAGCGAGCGCGCGGAGCGCAGGAAGCCTTCCTTGTCGGCGTCGAGGATCGCCACCAGCGACACCTCGGGAATGTCGAGTCCCTCGCGCAGCAGGTTGATGCCGACCAGCACGTCGAACTCGCCCAGACGCAGGTCGCGGATGATCTCGACCCGCTCGACGGTGTCGATGTCCGAATGCAGGTAGCGGACCTTGACGCCGTGCTCGTTCAGGTAATCGGTCAGGTCTTCGGCCATCCGCTTGGTCAGCGTGGTGACCAGCACGCGTTCCTGCCGGTCGGTGCGCAGCTTGATCTCCGACAGCAGGTCGTCAACCTGTGTCTGCGCCGGCCGCACGTCGAGCAGCGGGTCGACGAGGCCGGTCGGCCGGACAACCTGCTCGACGACCTGCCCGGCATGCTTGCTCTCGTAGTCGGCGGGCGTGGCCGACACGAACACCGTCTGCGGCAACAACCGCTCGAACTCGTCGAAGCGCAGCGGCCGGTTGTCGAGCGCCGACGGCAGCCGGAAGCCGTAGTTGACGAGGTTCTCCTTGCGCGCGCGGTCGCCCTTGTACATGCCGCCGACCTGCGGAATCGTCACGTGGCTCTCGTCGATGAACATCAGCGCGCGCGACGGCAGGTAATCGATCAGCGTGGGGGGCGGCTCTCCCGGCCCGCGCCCCGACAGATGGCGCGAGTAGTTCTCGATGCCCTTGCAGAAGCCGATCTCGGTCATCATCTCGAGGTCGAAGCGCGTCCGCTGCTCGATCCGCTGCGCCTCGATCAGCTTCATCTGGCCGACGAAGAAGTCCTTCTGCTGCACCAGCTCGACCTTGATCTTCTCGATCGCGTCGAGCACCTTCTGCCGGCCGGTGACGTAGTGGCTCGACGGGAACACGGTGAACCGCGAGATCTTCTGGCGGATGTGCCCGGTCAGCGGATCGAAGAGCTGCAGCGACTCGACCTCGTCGTCGAACAGGCTGATGCGCACCGCGTTCTCGGCGTGCTCGGCCGGGAACACGTCGAGCACGTCGCCGCGGACGCGGAACGTCCCGCGACGGAAGTCGGCGTCGTTGCGCTGGTACTGCATCTCGGTCAGCCGCTTGATCGCCTCGCGCTGGGTCAGCGCGTCGCCCTCCTTCACGTGCAGGATCATGCTGTGGTACTCGGACGGATCGCCGATGCCGTAGATCGCCGACACCGTGGCCACGATCACGCAGTCGGGCCGCTCGAGGATCGCCTTCGTCGCCGACAGCCGCATCTGCTCGATGTGCTCGTTGATCGACGAATCCTTCTCGATGTAGAGGTCGCGCGACGGGACGTACGCTTCCGGCTGGTAGTAGTCGTAGTACGAGACGAAGTACTCGACGGCGTTGTGCGGGAAGAACTCGCGGAACTCCGAGTAGAGCTGCGCGGCGAGCGTCTTGTTCGGCGCCATCACCAGCGCCGGCCGGCCGGTGCGGGCGATGACGTTGGCCATGGTGAACGTCTTGCCCGATCCGGTGACGCCGAGCAGCGTCTGGAACGCGAGGCCGTCGGTGAGCCCCTCGACCAGCTTGACGATCGCCTCCGGCTGGTCGCCGGCCGGCTCGAACGGCATGTGGAGTTCGTAGGGGCTGTTCGGGAACGTGAGCGGCATGGGATTCGTGTGCGGGCCGGTTGCGGGCTAACCGGTGATTCTACCGCCGCCGGGGCGTCCGGCGACAGGTCTTCCGCCGGCCCCGGCCGACGCGCGGCTGGAAAGTAGTGGAAAGTAGGGTCAGACTCGAATTTCGGTATTGCGCGTGCCTCTGCGCGGGCGGTGAATGAAAGTCGAGTCTGACCCTACTTTCCAACCCTACTTTCCAGGCGCGAACTGCAACGCCGCCACCCGCGCGTAGAGCGGGCTCGTCACCAGCAGCTCGTCGTGACTGCCGACGGCGATGATGCGGCCGGCGTCCATCACGGCGATCCGGTCGGCGTGACGGACGGTCGCGAGCCGATGCGCGACGATCAGCACCGTCCGGCGCGCCATCAGACGTTCGAGCGCAAGCTGGACGACGCGCTCGCTCTCCGCGTCGAGCGCGCTGGTCGCCTCGTCGAGCAGCAGGATCGGCCGGTCGGCGAGGATCGCCCTTGCGATCGCCAGCCGCTGCCGCTGGCCACCTGACAGCCTCACGCCGCGCTCGCCGAGGTAGCTGTCGTAGCGCTCCGGCAGCCGCTCGACGAATTCCGCGGCGTACGCGGCGTCGCAAGCGGCGCGCACCTCGTCGTCGGTGGCGTCGGGCCGGCCGTAGCGCACGTTGTCCAGCACGCTCGCCGCGAAGATCACCGGGTCCTGCGGCACGACCGCGAGCCGACGGCGAACGTCCTCCGGATCGGCGTCGCGCAGGTCGACGCCGTCGATGCGCACGGCGCCCGACTGCGGATCGTAGAAACGCAGCAAGAGCTGGAACACCGTCGTCTTGCCGGCGCCAGACGGGCCGACGAGCGCGACGTTCTCGCCCGGAGCGACGCTCAAGGTGAACGCATCGAGTGCCGCCGTGTCGGGCCGCGACGGATAGCGGAACGAGACCGCGTCGAACGCGACGGTGCCGCGCGCCGGCTCCGGCATCGGCACCGGATACGCCGGCGCGCGGATCGACGGCTCCACGGCGAGCAGCTCGAACAGCCGCTCGGTCGCACCCGCCGCGCGCTGCAGCTCGCCGACGACTTCGCTGATCGTGCCAACGGCGCTGGCGACGATCACCGCGTAGAACACGAACGCCGAAAGCTGGCCGCCGCTGATCCTGCCGGCGACGACATCGTGACCGCCGATCCAGAGGATGATGCCGACGGCGCCGAACACCAGCAGGATCACCGCGGCGACCAGCAGTGCGCGCTGGCGGATCCGTTGCCGCGCCGTCTCGAACGCCGCCTCGACGCGCGTTCCGAAGCCGGCCCTGTCTACGTCCTCGTGCCCGTAGGCCTGCACGGTGCGGATCTCGTGCAGCGCTTCGTCGACATAGGCGCTGACGTCGCCGACACGGTCCTGGGTCGCGCGGGCGAGCTTGCGCACGCGGCGGCCGAACAGGATGATCGGCACGACGGTCAGCGGCACGCCGACCAGCACCATCAGCGTCAGCTTGGTGCTGGTGATCGCCAGCATGACGAGACCGCCGACGAGCAGCAGCAGATTGCGGATCGCCATCGACGCGCTGGAGCCGATCACCGTCTCCAGCATCGTCGTGTCGTTGGTCAGCCGCGAGATGACTTCGCCGGTGCGCATCACCTCGAAATATCCCGGCGGCAGTGTCAGCAGGTGGTCGAACACCGCGCGCCGCAGGTCGGCGGTGACGCGCTCGCCGATCCACGACACGAAGTAGAAACGGGTGAACGTCGCCCCCGCCATCACCACGATCACGCCCAGCATCAGCGCGAGTGCGCGATCGAGCTGGCCGCCGTCGCCGGCGCCGAAGCCGCGGTCGATGACCATCTTCAGGCCTTGCCCGACGGCGAGCACCGCCGCAGCTGCGACGACCAGCGCAATGGCCGCGTACGTTACCTGCCGCCGGTAAGGGCGCAGAAAGCGGCCAACCCGCGCCAGCACTTTCAGCGCGGTCGCGGGCGGGAGCTTGGGTGCGGCGTCGGGAGTCATCGGTTCAGGAGCGGTGGCTGGCCCGGATGCTGCGGATGCCGCATCGCCGGCGCCAGCGCGCACGGTAGCCTTCGGGCGGCGCGCTGTCGAGATCGACGGTGGCAGCCGGCGGCGGTGCGGAAAGCAGGGCCGGAAAGGACGGCCGCCCGGTCGCGGTACAATGTCGCGGTTTCCCACGCCGACCACGCCATGAACGCGCCCGCCGCCCACTCATTTCTCGACACCGTCGAGCTCGCCCCGAAAGACCCGATCCTCGGGGTCACCGAAGCATTCGTCGCCGACAAGAACCTCAAAAAGGCCAATCTCGGCGTCGGCGTCTACAACGACGACAACGGCAAGCTACCGCTGCTCGAATGCGTGAAGCGCGCCGAGCGCGAGATCATCGAGCGCGGCGAAGCGCGCGGCTACCTGCCGATCGACGGCCTGGCGGCATACGACAAGGCGGTGCAGTCGCTGCTGTTCGGCGCCGAGAACGAGATCGTGCTGACCGGCCGCGCCGTCACCGTGCAGGCGCTCGGCGGCACCGGCGCGCTGAAGGTCGGCGCCGACTTCCTGAGCCGGTTCGCGCCCGGCGCGCAGGTGTGGCTCAGCGATCCGAGCTGGGAAAACCACCGCGCGCTGTTCGAGGGCGCCGGCTTCACCGTTAACTTCTATCCCTACTACAACGCCGCGACGCGCGGCCTCGACTTCGACGGAATGATCGCCGGGCTGGAGAAGATCCCGGCCGGCGGCATCGTCGTGCTGCACGCCTGCTGCCACAACCCGACGGGCGTTGATCCGACGCCGGAACAGTGGGGCCGCATCCTCGAGGTCGTCCGCGAGCGCGACCTCGTGCCGTTCCTCGACATGGCGTACCAGGGCTTTGCCGAGGGCCTCGACGCCGACGGCGCGATCGTCCGCCGCTTCGCCGCGACGCCCGGCCCATTGCTGGTGTCGAGTTCGTTCTCGAAATCGTTCTCGCTTTACGGCGAGCGCGTCGGCGCGCTGTCCATCGTCACCACCAGCAAGGAAGAATCGGCCCGCGTGCTTTCGCAGTTGAAGCGGCTGATCCGCGCCAACTACTCGAACCCGCCGATGCACGGCTGCCGGATGGTCGCCATCGTCCTCGGCACGCCGGAACTTCGCGCGCTGTGGGAGACCGAACTCGGCGGGATGCGCGAGCGGATCCGCGAAATGCGGCAGTTGCTGGTCGAGAAGCTGAAGCAGCGCAAGCCGGCCGCCGATTTCGGTTTCGTGCTGAAGCAGCGCGGAATGTTCTCCTATACCGGCCTCACCAAGGAGCAGGTGCGGCGGCTGCGCGACGAATACTCGATCTACGCGATCGACACCGGTCGCATCTGCGTCGCCGCGCTCAACTCCCGCAACATCAATCATGTGGCCGAGGCGATTGCCGCGGTGATCTGACCGGCGTGCCGGTCGGCGGGTTTTGACAGGTCGTGCTTTTCGGCTATAATTCAGGGCTGTTTTGCGCGGGAATAGCTCAGTTGGTAGAGCGCAACCTTGCCAAGGTTGAGGTCGGGAGT
>JBDTVU010000049.1:0-22503 GCA_040007035.1 Betaproteobacteria bacterium
TGATCGCACGATCGACACCGCGGACGCGGCCGAGCGCCGTCAGCCAGCGCTCGCCGGGGAGCACGCCGGCATTGGTGAGGTCGCGGGCGACCGTCGTCAGGCTGGCACCCTGCTTCACGTCGAACGGATACGGCGTCGCCGGCAGCGTCAGCGGCTGCCGCAGTTGCCACAGCACGGCGCCACAGACGGCCACGCCGGCAATTGCGAGCACCGCGCAGGTACGGGCAAGGAAACGGAGCAGTCGTGACATGGGCGCGGATCGCGGCGGAGGTGCGCACGGCCGGTGCGCCGCGCGAGGTCGGCGGATTATAATCGCCCGATGCTTCCCGCCCGTTCCCGTCGCAGCGAGGCGCCCGGCTTCACGCTGGTCGAGGTCCTCGTCGTCATCGTCATTCTCGGCATCCTCGCCGCGCTGGTCGTGCCGCGGATCATCGAGCGCCCGGACGAGGCGCGCGCCGTCGCCGCGAAGGCCGACATCGCATCGATCGTACAGGCGCTGAAGCTCTATCGCCTCGACAACCAGCGCTACCCGACGACAGAGCAGGGACTCGCTGCACTCGTCACCCGGCCGACGCAGCCGCCGGCCGCGGCGAACTGGAAGCCCAACGGCTACGTCGAGCGCCTGCCGAAGGATCCCTGGGGCAAGCCGTACCAGTACCTGAGTCCCGGGCTGCACGGCGAGATCGACGTGTTCAGCTTCGGCGCCGACAGCCAGCCCGGCGGCACCGGCATCGACGCCGACATCGGATCGTGGGACCTCTGATCGCGGCCGTCGCAGCGCGCCGCCGGTTGCGCGCGTTCACGCTGGTCGAGCTCCTCGTCGTCATCGTCGTCGTCGGCGTCGCCGCGGGCCTCGTCGTCGTCAATCTCGGCGACGACCGGCGCACGGCCGACCGCGAAGCGAAACGGCTCGCCGGTGCGCTGGAGCACGCCGCCGATGTCGCACAGTGGCGCGGAGAAACACTCGGCGTGTCCGCGGACGGTCGCGGCTACCGGTTCTGGCAGCGCGGCGACGACGATCGCTGGATCGCGCTCGCCGGCGACGATGTGCTGGCGCCGCGGGTGCTCCCGCCGGAGCTGACGGTCACGCCGCTCACGTACGCCGGCGCGCCGGTGCGCTCCGACGCGATCCTGCCGCTTCGCGCGAGCGGCCGCAACGAACCCTATGCACTCGCGCTCGGCTCTCCCGCATGGTCCGCCGTCATCGCCGCAGATCCGCTGAACCGCGTGCACGTCGCGGGCGGACCCACCGCGGCTTCACGCTGATCGAAATCCTCGTCGCGCTCGCGATCCTCGCGGTCGCGCTTGCGGCCGGGATGCGCGCGGTCGCGCAGGCAGCGGACAGCGCGACGTTGCTGAAACAGCGCACGCTCGCGCTGTGGATCGCGCAGAACCGGCTCGCCGCGGCTCAGTTCGCCCCCACGGCGCCGGCTGCCGGCGCCCGCGACGGCGAGGCGACGCAGGCCGGCACGCGCTTCGTCTGGCGCGAAACGGTGTCCGCCACGCCGAACCCCGCGTTCCGCCGGATCGACATCGTCGTCGCGGATCCGGCGCAGCCCGATTACGCGCTGGCGCGGATTGCCGGCTACCTCGGGCAGCGCCCGCAGCGATGACGCCGCCCGCGATTCGCCGTTCGCGCCGGACGTCTCGCGGTTCCGGCTTCACGCTGGTCGAGCTGTTGATCGCGCTGTCGATCCTCGCGCTGGTCGGGGTGCTGGGCTACCGCGCGGTTGCGGCGCTGACCGAAAGCGAGACGCGACTGATGGCCGAGTCGGAGCGATGGCGGACTCTCGATGCGCTGTTCGCGCGGCTCGAGGCGGACCTCCGTGCCGCGCAGCCGCGCGACGTGCGCACCGGCGCGGGGACCGAGGCCGCAGTGCAGGGCACCGTCGACGAGCGCGGCGACGGCGACCTTCGTCTCGCGCGCGCCGGTCCGGAATTCGCCGTCGATCCGGGCAGCGCAGGCCAGCGCCTGCGCTACCGCCTGCGCGACAACGCCGTCGAAGTGCTCTATCTGCCGCACCTCGACCAGCCGGCTACCGTGGCGCCGACGGCGTACACGCTCGCCACGGACGTCGCGCGCTTCCGGCTCGGCTATCTCGACGGCGGTGGGCGCTGGCGCGACCGCTGGCCGGCGCTCGGCGAGCCGCTCGTCCCGCGCGCGGTGCGGGTCGAACTCACGCTGGCGACCGGTGAGACGGTCGAGCGCTGGATGGCGCTGCAATGACGACACGCCGCCGATCGGGCCGAGGCGACTGCGGGGCAGCGGTGGTCCTGGCGATGCTGCTGGCAGCGCTCGCCGCCGCGGTGGCCGCCACGGTGTACGCCGACCAGCAGCGCTGGAGCCGCAACGTCGAGCATCGCCGCGACCAGGTTCAGGCGCAGGCGCTGGCGATGGCCGGCGTCCAGTGGGCGCGACAGGTCCTCTACGACGACGCGCGGACGACGGTGTACGACCATCTGGGCGAGCCGTGGGCCGTCGCGCTGCCGCCGATTCCGCTCGAGAACGGAGAGATCCGCGGCGCGATCGTCGATGCGCAGGGTCGCCTCAACCTCAATGCGCTCGGCGAAGGCGGCACCACGGCCGGGATCGAGCGCGGGCGGATCGCGCGACTGTTCGCGCAACGCGGCGGTCCGGCGGCCGCGCTCGACGCGATCGCCGACTGGATCGACACCGACGGCGCGCCGCGTGCGAACGGCGCCGAGGACGCGTGGTATCTCGCGCAGCCGATGCCGTCGCTGACGGCGAATGCGCCCGTCGTCCGCGCCGCCGAGATCGCGGCGGTGCGCGGCGTGACGCCGGCAGTGCTGGCCGCCGTCCTTCCGTTCGTCTCCGCGCTGCCGGTCGGCACGCCGACCAACGTCAACACGGCGTCCCCGGAAGTGCTGGCGGCGATCGTCGTCAACCTGCCGGCCGACGGCCTCGCCACGCTGCTCGCCGACCGCGCCAGGAAGCCGTTCACGACGATCGCCGAATTCCGGGCGCGGCTGCCGCAGGGCGCGTCGATCGCGGGCGACGAGGCGCTGGGTGTCGCGAGCAGCCACTTCTACGTCACCGTCGAGGCGCGGCAGGGCACGACGCGGGCGCGCGCGCGCGCACTGCTGCGGCGCGGCGGCGCCGAGTGGCCGGCCATCGTCTGGCAGATCGTCGAGTGACGGCGCACGACGTTCACCGCCCGTGCGGCGTCGAGTAGACTTGCCCCATGCGGACCGATCTCACCGGGCGATGATGACGACGCTGCGCGTGCTGCTCGCGGCGCCGCCGTCCGCCGAGGCCGCCGTGCCGTGGGCGCTCTTCGATGCCGACGGCCGCGTGGTGCGATCGGGACGTGACGTACCCGCCGCATGGCCCGGCGCCGCGCGGGTCGAAGCCGTCGTCGCCGCTTCGCGCGTGCGGATCGCCGTGATCGCGTTGCCGCCGCTGCCGGCGGCAAAGCTTGCGTCGGCGGCGGCCTACGCGCTCGAAGACCAAGTCGCGGGACCGTCCGCCGACCACCATCTCGCCGTGTCGTCGCAGCGCGCCGATGGCCGCGTCCACGTCGCAATCGTCGACCGGGCGCTGCTCGGGGGGCTGGCCGAAGTCCGTCGCGGCGTCCGCTTCGGCCGAATCGTTGCCGAGCCCGAGCTGGCGGCGCCGTTCGCCGGCTGGCGCTGGTGCGCCGACGGCGATCGCGCGTTCGTCCGCGGCCCCGACGGCAACGCGTTCGCGGCCGATCCGCCGCGACACGACGCTCCGCTGCCGGCCGAGCTACCGCTGGCGCTGGCCGCCGATGCGCGTGCCAGCGACCGAATGCCGGTCGTGCGCGTCCACGCCGAGGTCACCGACGCCGATCTCGCACGCTGGCAGCGCGACTGCGGTGCGACGTTCGTCCGCGGCGCGCCGTGGCAGTGGCACACCGCGACGCCGGCCGCCTTTGCCGCAGCGACCGACCTGCTGCAGGGCGAATTCGCTGCCGCCGCGCCGCGATCGCGCGGCGATCGGCTGCGGCCGTTCCGGGTGGCCGCGATCCTTGCCGTCGCCGCGTTGACGCTGCACGTCGTCGCGACCGCCGGCGAGTGGGCGTGGCGCAAGGCCGACGGCTGGCGTGCCTCAACCGCATGGACAGAACTGGCGACGGCGGCCGGGGTTCCGGCGGCGCAGGCCGATTCGCCGGCGAGCGCGCGCGTCGAGCTGGCGCGGCGCCACGCCGAGTTGCGGCACGCGCAGGGATTGCCGTCGGCGGATGACGCGCTGCCGCTCCTCGCTCGTGCTGCGCCGGCGCTCGCGGCGCTGCCCTCCGGCACGATCAGGAGCGCGACGTACGCAGACGGGCACTGGACGCTCGACCTCATCCGCCCGGACGACGCGGCGATCCGCGTGTTCGATGCGCGGATGCGCGATGCCGGCCTGCCCGCGCTGACGGCGACAACGGCCGCCGGCACGCGCGTCCGGTTCGGAGCGTTCTGATGACCGCGTCGGCGATGCCCGCGCCGGTCGCCCTCTGGTGGGCGACGAAATCGCCCGTGGAGCGACGGATAGTCGTCGCGCTGGCCGCGTTCGTGGCGATCGCGCTGGCGTGGGTCGGCGCATGGCAGCCGCTCGCTCGCGACGTCGCCTCTATGCGCGCCGACGCGCCGCGGGAAGCTGCCGCGCTCGCCGACGCCCGCCGCACCGTCGACGAGATCGCCGGCCTCGGCCGCGCCGCTGCCGTCCCCGCCACGGACTCGCGCGCCGACGCCGAGCGCGTGCTGGCGACGCAGGGGCTGCGCAGCCTCGCGACGCGGCTCGACGTCGCCGAGGGCCGCGTCCACCTGCTGTTCGACGGCGTCGCGTTCGACCGCCTGGTGCCGGTGCTGGAGGCGTTGCAGCGTGACGCGCGGCTGCGCCTCGTCGAAGGCACGCTCACCGCGCGCGTCGAGCCGGGAACGGTGCGCGCCGAACTCACGCTGTCGCGCTGACGATGGGCCGGATCCTCGCACTCGTCGTCGCCGTCCTCCTGCTCGTCGCCGCGGCGCTGCTGTGGCTCGCGCCGGCCACGCTCGTCGCGCCGCGACTCGAGCGCGCGACGGACGGCGGCGTCTCGTTTGCCGATGCCGACGGCTCGGTGTGGAAAGGCCGCGCCTCGCTCGTCGCCGGCGGGATTCGCGTGCCGATGGCGTGGTCGATCGATCCGCTGCCGCTGGCGAAGGGCGAGCTGCACGTGCGCGTGACGCCGCACGACGGTGCCGCGACCGGCGCACCGCGCGCCGACGTGACGTGGCGCGACGGGCGCGCCGTCGTCCGCGACGTCGACGTCGTGCTGCCGGCAGCGTGGATGGTGGCCGCCGCCGGCATCCGCGTGCCGTGGCGTCCGACCGGTGATCTGGCCGTCACGGTTGCGACGCTCGAATGGGCGCCACCGGCAAGCCGGGGCGAAGCACGGATCGTATGGCGCGATGCGCGCATCGCCTTCCCCGCGGGCGGCGCGCCGGTCGACCTCGGCACCGTGAGCGCAACCGCTGCGGCGAGTGGCGACCGCCTCGCGGGCCCGGTCTCGAACGAGGGCGGCGACGTCACGGTGCGCGGCGAGTTCGGACTCCGCGGAGGCGGCGACGCCGACGTCACGTTGCTGGTGACGCCACGGCACGCCGACGACGCGGCCCTCGCGCGCGCGCTGGCCGGCATCGGAACGCCGGAAGGCAGCGGCTGGCGCCTCACCTGGCGCGGCCGCGCGCGGTGAGCCGCGAGCGCCGGTCCCCGGCGCGGCCCGGCATGGCGGGACGCGCATCGGCCGTCGTGCGGTCGCGCGTAATCGGCGTCGACGCGCTGCGCGGCGCCGCGCTGTGCCTGATGTTCGTCTACCACTTCTGTTTCGACCTGCGCCATTTCCATGCGCTCGGCGCCGATTTCGAGCACGATCCGTTCTGGCTCGGATTCCGCGCGCTGATCGTGACGTCGTTCATGCTGCTGGTCGGCGTGTCGCTGGTCCTCGCTGCCGAAGCGCAGGCGACGCCCGGGCGCTTCTGGAAGCGGACCGCGGTGATCGCCGCCTGTGCCATCGCGGTCAGCGCCGGCAGCTACCTGATGTTCCCGGCTACGTTCATCTGGTTCGGCATCCTCCACTGCATCGCCGTGACGTCGGTCCTCGCACGGCCGCTCGCCCGGCAGCCCGGCTTCGCGCTGGCGCTCGGTGCCGCCATCGTCGTCGCGGGGTTCTTCGGCGAGCATCCGGCGTTCGACGCGCGCGCGCTGTCGTGGATCGGTTTCGTGACGCACAAGCCGGCGACCGAGGACTACGTGCCGCTCGCGCCCTGGGCGGGGTTCGTGCTGGTCGGCATCGCCGTCGGGCAAGCGCTGGTGCGCACGAAATTCCGCGCGCTCGCGCCGCTTGCCGCCGCGCCGCGGTGGCTGCCCTTCCTCGGCCGCCACAGCCTCGCGGTGTACATGGTCCATCAGCCGGTGCTGCTGGGGGTGCTTTGGCTTTTCCTGCGACGATGAATCCGTCGTATCGCGCCGAAGTGTCGCCGGATTTGTCGCGACGCGAAAAGATCGCTATAATTAGAAGCTTAGGCGCGTAGCTCAGCTGGTTAGAGCATCACCTTGACATGGTGGGGGTCGTTGGTTCGAGTCCAATCGCGCCTACCAGCTACCCGAAACGGCAACCTGCGGCACGGAAAGGCATGGTTATGACACCGCGAACGCGTACGGAGTCCCGCTAGCCACCACGAGTTCGCACGTCGCCCGTTTCACGGAAAAGTGCGGCTCGTCCGCACTTTTTTTGTTTCCGGGAGTCCGCCATGCCGAACATCCGCCTGCCCGACGGCTCGATCAAGCCGTTCGACGTCCCCGTCACCGTTGCCCAGATCGCCGCCTCGATCGGCCCCGGGCTCGCCAAGGCCGCGCTCGCCGGCAAGGTCGACGGCAAGCTCGTCGACACGTCGTACCTCGTCGACCGCGACGCCGACGTCGCCATCGTCACCGACAAGGACGCCGAGGGCCTCGGCGTCATCCGCCATTCGACCGCGCACCTCCTCGCCTATGCGGTGAAGGAGCTGTTCCCGGACGCGCAGGTGACGATCGGCCCGGTGATCGAGGACGGCTTCTATTACGATTTCTCGTTCAGGCGGCCGTTCACGCCCGAGGACCTCGTCGCGATCGAAGCGAAGATGACTGAACTGGCGAAGAAGGATGAACCGGTCGTCCGCTCGCTGATGCCGCGCGACGACGCCGTCGCGCACTTCAAGTCGATCGGCGAGCACTACAAGGCCGAGATCATCGCGTCGATCCCCTCGAACGAGGACATCTCGCTCTACACCGAAGGCCGGTTCACCGACCTCTGCCGCGGTCCGCACGTGCCGTCGACGGGCAAGCTCCGCGTATTCAAGCTGATGAAGCTCGCCGGCGCGTACTGGCGCGGCGATTCGCGCAACGAGATGCTGCAGCGGATCTACGGCACCGCGTGGACGAAGAAGGAGGACCTCGACGCATATCTCACACGGATCGAGGAAGCCGAGAAGCGCGACCACCGTCGTCTGGGTCGCCAGCTCGATCTCTACCACCTGCAGGACGAGGCGCCGGGGATGGTGTTCTGGCACCCGAAGGGCTGGTCGATCTGGCAGCAGGTCGAGCAGTACATGCGCCGCGTCTATCAGGACAACGGCTACCAGGAAGTGAAGTGTCCGCAGATCCTCGACCGGTCGCTGTGGGAGAAATCCGGTCACTGGGAGAACTACAAGGACAACATGTTCACGACGGAGTCGGAAAAGCGCGACTTCGCGATCAAGCCGATGAACTGCCCGGGCCACGTCCAGGTGTTCAATTCGAACCTGCGCAGCTACCGCGAACTGCCGCTGCGCTACGGCGAGTTCGGCGCCTGCCACCGCAACGAGCCGTCCGGCGCGCTGCACGGGATCATGCGGGTCCGCGCCTTCACCCAGGACGATGGCCACATCTTCTGCGCCGAGGAGCAGATCGAGCCGGAATGCACGGCGTTCCACCGGCTGTCGTTCGACGTCTATCGCGACTTCGGCTTCACCGACATCGCCGTCAAGCTCGCGCTGCGCCCGGAACAGCGGATCGGTGCCGACGAGCAGTGGGAAAAGGCCGAGGAAGCGCTGCGCGGCGCGCTGCGCGCCAGCGGTGCGCAATGGACCGAACTGCCGGGCGAGGGGGCGTTCTACGGCCCAAAGATCGAATACCACCTGAAGGACTCGATCGGGCGCTCCTGGCAGGTCGGCACGATGCAGGTCGACTTCCAGATGCCGGGCCGGCTGGGTGCCCAGTACGTGGCCGAGGACAACACCCGGAAGACGCCCGTCATGCTCCACCGGGCGATTGTCGGGTCACTGGAGCGGTTCATCGGGATCCTGGTCGAGCACTACGCCGGGGCGCTGCCGGTCTGGCTCGCCCCGGTCCAGGCGGTCGTCCTCACGATCACCGACCGCCAAGCCACCTACGCCCGGGAGGTCGAGGCCAGGCTGAAGGCGGCCGGACTGCGGGTGGCGGCCGATTTGCGCAATGAGAAAATTAACTATAAAATTCGGGAACATAGCCTGCAAAAGTTGCCGTACCAGTTGATCGTCGGCGACAAGGAAATGCAGGCTGGACAGGTAGCCGTGCGAACCCGTGGCGGCGAGGATCTGGGGGCGATGCCCGTGGAGTCCTTGCTCGGACGCCTTCGCGAGGAGGCGGCAGCGCGACGCTGACATCGGTCAGGCGGTCGCGAAGCCAGGCGGGCGGCACGGTTTGTTTTTTGATTACATGGAGATTCAGCGATAGCCCAAGACAAAGCACAGCGGATCAACGGCGAGATCAACTCTCCCGAAATCCGCCTGGTTGGTGAAGAAGGCGAGCAGCTCGGCATCGTGACGCTGGTGGAAGCCATCGCCAAGGCCGAGGCAGCGGAACTCGATCTGGTCGAGATCGCGCCGATGGCCAAGCCCCCGGTATGCCGGATCATGGATTTCGGCAAGTTCAAGTACCGGGAGGCCAAGAAGCAGCATGAGGCCAAGCTCAAGCTGAAGCAGATCCAGGTCAAGGAAGTGAAGTTCCGGCCCGGCACCGACGAAGGCGACTATCAGATCAAGTTGCGAAACCTGATCCGGTTCTTGGGCGAAGGCGACAAGGCCAAGATCACGCTTCGTTTCCGCGGGCGCGAAATGGCGCACCAGGAGTTCGGGGTGCGCCTGCTGGAGCGGATCCGCAACGATCTCGAACCGCATTGCGTGGTCGAGTCGTGGCCGCGGCTCGAGGGACGGCAGATGGTGATGCTGCTGGCCCCGAAGAAAGTGGTACCGAAGACCCATCACCCGACGAAGCCCGAAGCCGGTAGCAAAGTCTCTCCTCCGGAGAGCACCGCCGTGGGCAGCAAATAAGGGAGCAGTCATGCCCAAGATGAAGACGAAGTCGGGCGCCAAGAAGCGCTTCCGCGTCCGCGCAGGCGGCAGCGTGAAACGGGCGCAGGCGTTCAAGCGCCACATCCTCACCAAGAAGACCACCAAGAGCAAACGGCAGCTCCGCGGCACCACCGGCGTCCACAGCACCAATGCGGACTCGGTGCGGGCCATGATGCCCTACGCGTAACGGAGACCCGCCATGCCCCGAGTCAAACGTGGTGTGACCGCCCGCGCGCGGCACAAGAAGGTCCTCGCCCAGGCCAAGGGATTCCGCGGCCGTCGCAACGCCGTCTACCGCATCGCCAAGGAAGCGGTGATGAAGGCCGGCCAGTACGCATACCGCGACCGGCGGGTCAAGAAGCGTGAATTCCGGGCGCTGTGGATTGCCCGGATCAACGCCGCCGTGCGCGAGCTCGGCATGAGCTACAGCGTGTTCATGAACGGCCTGAAGAAGGCGTCGATCGACATCGACCGCAAGGTGCTGGCCGACCTGGCCGTCCACGACAAGGCAGCGTTTACCCGGATCGCGGAGCAGGCCAAAGCCTCTCTGGCCTGATCCGGCGCGAGAAACCGAGGGAGGCGCGAACCGCCTCCCTTTTTTTTTGAACGCCGGCAGCCCGCGCTGCCGGCCACGACGCAAAGCCTCGATGAACGAACTCGACCGGATCGTCGCCGCCGCCATCGCCGAATTCGCCGCCGCCAGCGACCCGGCCGCACTGGAGAACGCGAAGGCGAGGTACGTCGGCAAGGCGGGTGCGCTGACCGACCTGCTGAAGTCGCTGGGCAAGCTTCCCGCCGCCGAGCGTCCCGCCGCGGGCGCCGCGATCAACGAGACGAAGGTGAAGCTCGAAGCGGCGCTCGCCGCTCGCCGCGACGCGCTTGCCGACGACCGGCAGCAGCGCCAGCTCGCCGCCGACGCGCTCGACGTCTCGCTGCCCGGCCGTGGCCGCGGCAGCGGCGGCCTGCACCCGCTGACAAGGACGCTGGAGCGCATCGAAAGCCTGTTCCGCTCGCTCGGATTCGCGGTCGCCGACGGTCCCGAGATCGAGGACGACTTCCACAACTTCACCGCGCTCAACACGCCGGAAAACCACCCGGCGCGGTCGATGCACGACACGTTCTACGTCGACGGCGGCCGGCTGCTGCGCACCCACACGTCGCCGGTGCAGGTCCGCTACATGGAAACGCACGCGCCGCCGATCAAGATCATCGCCCCGGGTCGCGTCTATCGCGTCGACAGCGACGCGACGCACTCGCCGATGTTCCATCAGGTCGAAGGCCTGTGGATCGCCGAGGACGTCTCGTTCGCCGATCTCAAGGGCGTGTTCACCGAGTTCCTGCGCAACTTCTTCGAGCGCGACGATCTGAAGGTGCGGTTCCGGCCGTCGTTCTTCCCGTTCACCGAGCCGTCCGCCGAGATCGACATGAGCTTCGGCGACGGCTGGCTCGAGATCGCCGGCTCGGGACAGGTCCACCCGAACGTGCTCGAGGCCGTCGGCATCGACCCGCAGCGCTACCAGGGCTTCGCCTTCGGCATGGGCGCCGACCGGCTGACGATGCTGCGCTACGGCGTCAATGACCTGCGGCTCTTCTATGAAAACGACCTGCGCTTTCTCCGGCAATTCGCGTGAGGCGATGAGTCGATGAAATTCTCCGAACGCTGGCTTCGCACGCTCGTCGATCCGCCGATCGGAACGGCTGAGCTGTGCGAGCGGCTGACGATGGCGGGGCTCGAGGTCGAGGCGGCAACGCCGGCGGCGCCGCCGTTCGCGGGCGTCGTCGTGGCGTCGATCGATGCTGTCGCGCCGCACCCGAACGCCGACCGGCTGCGCGTCTGCACCGTCGACGCTGGCGCCGGCGCGCCGCTGACAATCGTCTGCGGCGCACCCAACGCCGCCGCGGGGATGAAGGTCCCCTGCGCGACGGTCGGTGCAGTGCTGCCCGGCGGCCTCGCGATCCGCAAGGCCGCAGTGCGCGGCGTCGAGTCGAGCGGGATGTTGTGCTCGGCGAACGAGCTCGGTATCGCCGACGATGCGTCCGGCCTCCTCCCGCTGCCCGCGGACGCCAGGGTCGGCGCCGACGTGCGCGATGCGCTGGCGCTCGACGACACGCTCATCACGCTGAAGCTCACGCCCAACCGCGCCGACTGCCTGTCGCTGCTGGGCATCGCCCGCGAAGTCGCCGCCGTCACCAGTGCGGCCGTCAACGCCCCCGCGATCGGCGTCGTGCCGGTGACCGCCACGCGCACGCGCCGCGTCGTCGTCGTCGACTTCACCGCCTGCCCGCGCTTCGCCAGCCGCACGCTCGAGGGCATCGACCCGACGGCGCCGACGCCGGCGTGGATGAAGGAGCGGCTGGAGCGCAGCGGCATCCGCTCGATCTCGGCCGTCGTCGACGTCACCAACTACGTGATGCTTGAACTCGGCCAGCCGATGCACGCCTACGACGACCGGCTGCTCGACGGCGACATCGTCGTCCGCTTCGCGCGGAGCGGGGAAACGCTGACGCTGCTGAACGGGCAGACGCTCGCGCTCGAGCCGGACCTGCTGCTGGTGGCAGACCGGAAGAAGCCGCTGGGGCTCGCCGGCATCATGGGTGGCGAGCACTCGGGCATCAACGACACCACGACGGCCGTCTTCCTCGAAGCCGCGTTCTGGAATCCGGCCGTGATCCAGGGCAAGTCACGGCGGCTCGGGTTCGCCAGCGACGCCGGCTACCGCTTCGAGCGCGGCGTCGACTTCGCCGGATGTGCGCGCGCGATCGAGCGGGCAACGCAACTGATCGTTGAGATCTGCGGCGGCCGCGCAGGCCCTCTGGGTGACGAGCGCGGCGAATTCCCGACGCGCAGTCCGGTGCGTGTGCGCCCGGCCCGCGTCGCGCGGCTGCTCGGCATTGCGCTCACCGCCGATGCAATCGCCGCGCTGTTCGACCGGCTGGGCCTCGCGCACACCCGCGACGGCAATGCATTCGTCGTCACGCCGCCGTCGTTCCGCTTCGATCTCGCCATCGAGGAAGACTTCGTCGAGGAAATCGCCCGCCTCCACGGCTACGACGCGATCCCCGCAACGCCTTCGGCGCACGTCCAGACGATGCTGGCCGATCCGGAAACCGCACTTCCGATCGCTACGCTGAAGCGCTGCCTGGTCGGCCGCGAGTGGCAGGAGGCGATCACCTTCAGCTTTGTCAGTTCCGCATGGGAGGCGGCGCTGTTCCCCGACCGCGACGCCAGCGCGGCGCCGATTGCGGTGCTGAATCCGATCGCCAGCCACCTCGACGTCATGCGTACGACGCTGGCAGGCGGCCTGATCGACGTGCTGCGCACCAATCTCGCCCGGAAGCAGGAGCGCGTTCGCATCTTCGAGGCCGGCCGCTGCTTCCTGCGCGCCGATGCCGGCGACGACCAACCGCTGCGCATCGGGGGCCTCGCGTACGGCGACGCCGAGCCGGAGCAATGGGGAGTGCCGAAGCGCTCGGTCGACTTCTACGACGTCAAGGGCGATCTCGAGGCGCTGGCCGCGCCGCTGAGACTGGCAACCGGGCGCGGCGCGCATCCGGCGCTGCATCCAGGCCGCGCGGCAAGCGTCCTCGTCGATGGCATGCCGGTCGGCTGGCTCGGGGAGCTGCACCCACGCCTGGTCAAGCATTTCGATCTGCCGCGAGCGCCGGTCCTGTTCGAGCTCGACCTGGCGCCGCTGACCGCGCGCGCGTTGCCGATGGCGCGCCCGGTGTCGCGATTGCCGGCGGTACGGCGCGACTTGGCCGTCGTCGTCGACGACACGCTGGCCGCCGGCGAAGTCGTCGCGGCGCTGGACGCGGCAAAGCCGCCGCGGGTGGAGGCAATTCGCCTTTTCGACGTCTATCGTGGTGCCGGTTTGTCGGAGGGCAAAAAAAGCCTTGCGATTCTGGTGCTTATGCAGGATACTGAACGTACTTTGACGGACGCCGACATCGACGCGACCGTAGCGGAATTGCTGCGGGTCCTGAAAGATCGGTTCGGCGCCACGCTTCGCCAGTAGGGCCTCCGATGACGCTCACCAAAGCTGAACTCGCCGACTTGCTCTTCGAGCAGCTTGGTCTCAACAAGCGTGAGGCCAAGGACATGGTCGAGCGCTTTTTCGAAGAGATCCGCATTGCGCTCGAACGTGGCGAAGCGGTGAAGCTCTCCGGTTTCGGCAATTTCCAGCTGCGCGAAAAGCCGCAGCGCCCGGGTCGCAACCCCAAGACCGGCGAGGAAATCCCGATTACTGCCCGCCGCGTCGTGACGTTCCACGCAAGCCAGAAACTGAAGGCAATGGTCGAAGCCGCGAACCATGCCGGAACACAGCCGAGCTAAGGCCGAGCTGCCACCGATCCCCGCCAAGCGGTATTTCACCATCGGCGAGGTCAGTGACCTGTGTGCGGTCAAACCGCATGTGCTCCGGTACTGGGAGCAGGAGTTTACGCAGCTGAAGCCGGTGAAGCGCCGCGGCAACCGGCGCTACTACCAGCATCACGAGGTGCTGCTGATCCGGCGGATCCGCGACCTCCTGTACGAGCAAGGCTTCACGATCAACGGCGCGCGGCATCGGCTGGAAACCGAAACCGCGCCGCCCGGCCGAATCGCGGCGCACTCCCCGGCGCTGCTGGGCCAGGCCGCGGCGGCGGCGCCCGCGCCGGCAATCCGGACCGCACGGGCGCCGTCCGGCGCGCTGTCCGATGACCAAATACGGCAGGAACTGGAACAAATACGGCAGCTGCTAGGCCCAGATCGCTGAAACGGCTACAATTTCATGTTTCGGTCGGGGCGTAGCGCAGCCTGGTAGCGCACCTGCATGGGGTGCAGGGGGTCGGAAGTTCGAATCTTCTCGCCCCGACCACAAGATGCAGGCCGGCTCGGGGATCCCGGGCCGGCCTTTTGTGTTTTTCGGGGGGCGTCGTGCCACTCGCGCCGCGGCCGGAAAAATGGCGGCCCGCCGCCCATCCGGCGATGCAGGCATATATATTGCTTTATCAGGCACTTAGACAGGTTTTCCGAAGGGAGCGAACGATGTCCCCAGCACATCCGCGCACCGCGACGAGTACCGGCGTCATCTCGGAGATTGCGCTGGCGCGCGCCCAGCGCAACACGGTGCTCATCATCGACGACCTGTTCAGCAGCCGGCTGCTGCTCGCGGAGATCGTCCGCCAGATCGACGGCAAGCTGAACCTGGAGCTGTTCGACACGCCGAGCCGGGCGCTCGAATTCGCCCGCAGCAATCGGGTCGACATCGTCCTCACCGACTACAAGCTTCCGGAATTCGATGGCATCGAGCTCGTCAAGCAGCTGCGCGCCCTTCCCCACTGCATCGACGTGCCGATCGTCGTCATCACCGTCGTCGACGACCGCCGTGTCCGCTACGACGCCCTCGAGGCCGGCGCCACCGATTTCCTGATCAAGCCGCTGGACGAGCACGAGACCCGCGCCCGCTGCGCCAACCTGCTCGAGCTCAGGCGGCACAAGATCGTGCTGTCCGACCAGGCGCGCGTCCTGCAGTACCAGGTCGACAAGTCGGTGTCGGAAATCCACGAGCGCGAGCTGGAAACGCTGGCCAAGCTCGCCAAGGCGGGCGAGTTCCGCGACAAGACGACCGGCAACCACCTGACCCGGATGGCGCGCTATTCCGGGCTGATCGGATTGCACATGGGGCTCGGCCTCGAGACCGTGCACGTGCTCGAGGTCGCGGCGCCGATGCACGACATCGGCAAGATCGGGATACCCGACTCCGTCCTGCTGAAGCAAGGCCCGCTCACGACCCAGGAGACCGAGGTGATGCGCACGCACCCCCGGATCGGCTACGACATCCTCAAGGGCAGCCCGTCGAAATACCTCAGCATGGGCGCGATCATCGCCCTCGGTCACCACGAAAAGTACGACGGTACCGGCTACCCGAACGGCCTCCACGGCGAGGACATCCCGATCGTCGCCCGGGTCGTCGCCGTCGCCGACGTCTTCGACGCGCTAGTCAGCGAGCGGCCGTACAAGCACGCCTGGGCAATGGACGACGGCATCGCCTACCTGAAGGGCCAGCGAGGGAAACACTTCGACCCGAATTGCATCGATGCATTTCTGGCGGATGTTTCGAAGATTCAGACGATCCGCACGGAGTTCGGCGACTACTCAGAAGTCGCCAAGTTGGGCGACAGATTCTGGGCCGTGGCACAGAGCGATGGAGGTCGCCAACTGTCGTCCAAGCTACCGACTCCTGAGTAATACAAACGTGCTAAGTAAAGTTACAAAGTCGCTGGAGCTTGCGCGGCGTCCACGCGTCGGTGGTGCGCTGTACGGTGTCCCAGATGTCGTTCAAGGATGCGAACCAGCAGTTGGTGGTCGCTTTGTAACGAATACGCCGCCAGATCCGCTCCTGCATGTTCAGGGCCGGTTGGTACGGAGGCAGATACTCCAGATGCAAGCGGGGGTGGGTGCGCAGGAATTCTCGAACGGGAAGGCCTTTTTGCCAACCGGAGCCATCGACGTACAAAGTGATCTGGCGCTCCCGCAGACGGCGATAGAGGTCGCGCAGTGCGGCGAGGAATCCCTCGCGATTGCCGTGTTCGGTGCGGATCATGCCGTAGCGGCCGAGCAACGGCGCCACCCAGCCGGAAAGGATGAGGCGGGTGTGATGCTGGCTGGTGGTGGGTACATGCAGTCGCTCCCCGCGGCGGGCCCAGTCGAAACCCAGGCGCGGATGCAGGGTGAAGCCGGTCTCGTCTTGGAACACGATGGTCTCGTTCGGCTCAAGGCGTTGCAGTTTTTTTTAGGGCCCGTTGGAAACGTTGGAGATCATCGGCATGGGCTTGCAGGTAGGCGTGACTGGCGCGCTTCATGCTGTAGCCGAGTTGATGCATCCAGATCTGCGCTTGGCGCACTTTCAGCGCAATGCCGAAGCGTCGCTTCAAGTGCGTCACCAACGTCAGTCCATCCCATTGCAGGCGGTTCAGCCCGAACTCCTGTGGCGAGCGCTCCAAGTGGGCCTCGAGTTCGCGCCGCACCTTGGCCGTCAGTGCCGCCGGGCGACCGGGCTTCGGTTGCGGCAGCAAGCTCTGCACACCCTGCTCGTTCACCGCATGAATCCAGCGTGACAGGCTCATCCGTGTCAGGCCGAAGACCTCGGCGATCCATCCCGGGCGTTGACCTTCCATGACCAACAACAGCGCCGCTACCTTCATCCCGATCCAGGCCCCAGGCACTTGCTCGACCAAGGCCAGCAACTTTTGCCTCGCGGCACGATCTTCAACATTCAGACTGGGAGGCCGCATGGCTACACTCCTGAACGAAGGACACGCCAGTAGTGTACTCGGATACTGCCACATTTGTAACATTATCTAGTGCGTTTGTATTACTCGACACGTCTGCAATTCACCGCCGCCGCCGAGACGCACTATCCGTTCGGCGGAACGGGTCGGGCTGCCACCGCAGCGCGCGGCGATCCGGAGTTCTGCGCAATCCAGTCGACGACGAGCGGCCACAGGGTCTCCCGGAATCGCGATCGGAAGAAGCCGAAATGGCCGATCGGTTGCCGGCCCGCCGCGTCCGGCCCGCGCTCGATCCGCGACGCACGACAATTCTTGAACAGCCCCAGGATGCGGGTCGTCGCCGCGTCGGTGGCAAACGCGTCGTCGTCGAACTGAATTGCCAGCGTCTCGGCTCTGACCGCGTGAAAGCGCGAGAGTACTTCGTCGATCCGAGCGCTGTCCGGGGCTCCTTCCGGCGTCTTCAGATACCACCAGAAATCGGGACGGCGCCGGTTGGCCCACTGGAGCGCGACGCCCGATGGCAGGTCCTCAAGCAGGCGAAGAAGGCGTCCGGGAAAGTAGCCGACGACGTGGGTGACTGCGGGCATGGCAGCGTGCCAGAGCACGTACATCCACGGGCGCGCCCGGGGCGCGTAATCGCCCCAATACCCCGTATGCGCGCTGACCAGCACCATCCTGTCGATCAGGTGTCCGTTGGCGGCAAAGCCGGTCACGAACCCGCCGACGCTGTGACCGATGACCAGCCGCGGCACCGTCGGAAATCGACTCGCCATCCAGGAAAGGACTCCGGTGCAGTCGAGCCGTCCCCAATCCTCGACGTCCGCGACAAATCCTCTGAGCGACGGCGGTCGGGAACGCCCGATTCCGCGATAGTCGTAGACGATCGCCGGAACGCCGCTTGCCGCAAGGAACGCGGCAAACCGGTCGTAGTACCGCAGCGAGATGCCGGCGCCGGCGTTGATCATGGCGACGGTCGTCGGCACCGCGCCGCCCGGAAGCGCCCACAGCGTCGCGCCCAGCGGATATCCGTCGGCGGCCGGAATGGAGATCTCCTGCGCAACCGCCACCACGCCCTCGCCTCGCGGATCGTGCATCAGCGTCGCTCAGCTCTGCGAACGTGCGCCGACGCGGAGCGGCTCCGGCGTTGAATCGGGCCAGAGTCGGCGCGAATCCGGGACGGACGCGATCGGCTGCCGGCGCACGTCAGTCGGCTTTCGCCGGCTGCTGCGAGCGATACATGCGCTCCGGCGCCGACGTCGGGGCACCGCGATAGTCGAGCCACTGCTTTCGATCGTAGTCGTAGAGCCGACAGGTCCGGGTCAGCCCGAGGAGATACCCCGGCCCGAACTGTGCAACGACTGCGTCGGCGCCCAGCAACTCGTCGAGCTTGCGCTGTGCCGCGGGCAGGCGGAACCATGGAATCCGCGGATTCACGTGGTGGGGCGGGTGCTGCATGATGTTGTGCGAGAGGACGTCGTACCAGCGCGGACAGCGGACGTAGACCGCCAGCTCACCCTGCGTCTTCGCCCCGCGCGCGTCTGCCATCGTCCGGAACCAAGGGAGGTGCGGATTCGTATGCTGCAGGAACGCCGTCGTCCCCATCAAGGCGTTCCAGGTAGCGAATGGCAGCACGAAGCCCCAGATCATCGCCGCGATCGGCGGAGATCGCCCGGTGACGCTCCCGAGCCAAGCGAGCGTCCCGCACAGCAGCACGAGCCCCAGCAGGATCAACCCGAAATCGCGCCACGCAGGAGCGCGCTTGGTCGGGGGCGTGTCCATCCGCGGGAAGAACTTGTCCTTCCACCAACGTTCGATCAGGTAATAGGCGCCGAAACCGGCGACGCTCCGGTAGAACCGCTCGACACGGCGGCGCCACGCCGGCATTCGCGCGTACTCGTCGGGCGACAGCGGCGAGAACGAGTTGACGCCCTTCACGTTGGTGGACTGGTGGTGAATCCGGTTGTGCTGGATCAACCAGAGCGTGCGGTTATGAAGGCACGGGAAGAACGCGATGCGCCCGAGGACCGCGTTCAGCGTCGCGCTCCTGAAGAGGCTCTTGTGCGCGGCGTCGTGGCCGAGGATGAACAGCGTCGACGTGGCGGTGCCGGCAACGACGACGCCGAGGATCTTCAACCACCAATCTGCCGCGAGCACGGCCACCGCGACGCCTGCCGCATAGAGGGCGACGTCCGCGGTGAACGCGACGAGTGAAATCGCGTCGCCGGGTTCGGCAAATCGGCTCAATTCCTTCCTGAGCACCGCCTCGCCGTCGATATCCATGATTCTGCTCTCCGATCGCTCATCGTCGCCCCGCGACGAGTGCGGAGTGTAGCCGACGCGCCTCCCCCAAGCCAGCCGCAGCGCGACCGACCGCGGCGGCGCGCCAGATCGCACGCAAACTGCCGAATTTGCGCCCCTGACCCCGGAAATGGACACTTTGGCGGGGGCCCCGGAACCGCCGGACACCGGCGCGGGACGTCCCGACCGACCGCAATTTCGCCTGCCCGGCACCGGATTCGCGCTCCGATGCCGCCGTCGGGCCCGACCGGGCTTCGCATGGCATATCCCTTGCTTCGTCCACGGTCATGGCGTCCCGGAGCGGTTCCCCCTAGAATGAAACACTATCTTCTGGCCAAAGCTCGGACCTTGGACGCCTTCCTGATCGATGCCGGCAAGCGCGCCGGCGCGTTCGTTCGCGCGGTCTACGCACGAACGGATCCGCCCGAATTCGAGCAGGGGCTGATCCGGCTCGTCGCCGCCGTCATCGTCGTCGCCACGTTCAGCTGGTACGCGCTGCGCGACGGGCGCATCGACTTCCAGGAATCGCAGGTTTTCGCTGCGACCATCCTCTATCTGGCACTCACCGTCGTGATCCAGGCGCGAATGCTCTGGTGCGGCGGGAGTTCCGTCGTGCGCCGTTACTCGGGCATGGTGCTCGACAACGTCGGCATTACCTACTTCATGGCGATGATGGGCGAGGCCGGAGCCGTGATGTTCGGCCTCTACCTGTTCATCATCTTCGGCAACGGGTTCCGCTACGGGCGCTTCTACCTGCACGTCTGCCAGGTGATGTCGCTGGTGGGATTCGGCGCCGTTCTCCTGCTCGATGACCACTGGGCCAGCAGCCGCAGCGTCGGCATCGCCTGCTTCTTCGCGATCCTGGTGCTTCCCTTCTACGTCAGCGTGCTCGCGCAGCGGATCACCATCGCGCGCAAGCGTGCCGACGATGCGAACAAGGCGAAGGGCCGCTTCCTCGCCAACATGAGCCACGAGATGCGAACACCGCTGAATGGCGTCATCGCGATGGCCGACGTGCTGCGGGAAACCAACCTAAACGAGTCGCAGCGCGAGATCGTCGAAACGCTCGGCACGTCGGCGCACCTGCTCCTGGTGCAGATCGAGGACGTGCTCGACATGGCCAAGATCGAGGCCGGCCGGGTGCAGATCGAGAAGCGGCCGTTCGATCTCGGAAAGCTGCTCTCGAGCACGGTCAAGGTCGTGCTGCCGCAAGCGCGGTACAAGGGGCTCGCCGTCAACACCGAGGTCGCGCCGGCGAGCGCCCGTTGGTTCGAGGGCGACGGCCACCACCTCCGCCAGGTGCTGCTCAACCTGCTCGCGAATGCGGTCAAGTTCACCGAGCGCGGCGAGATCCTATTGCGGGCGACGGTTGTCGCCGAAATCGAAAGCGGCGCCAGGCTGCGATTCGAGGTCAAGGACACCGGGATCGGCATCCCGCCCGGGAAGCAGGCGGCGATCTTCGAGCCGTTCGCGCAGGCCGACGACTCGATCACACGCGTCTACGGCGGCACCGGCCTCGGCACGACGATCGCCCGGCAACTGGTGACGCTGATGGGCGGGGAGATCGGCGTCACCAGCGCCGTCGGCGTCGGCAGCGTGTTCTGGTTCGAATTGCCGCTTGCATTCGGCAAGCCTGCCGGCCTCGACCTGACCGAAGAGTCGACGTCGTCTGCGAAGATGTCGGCCGCGGCCGCCGCGCTCGCGGGGCAACGGCGCGGCAAAGTCACCAAGATCCGCGGCGCCCGCATCCTGGTCGCCGAGGACAATCCGACCAACCAGCGGGTCACCCAGCTCATTCTGGAGAGCGGCGGCCATCGCGTCACGATCGTGGACAACGGCGAGGCTGCGCTCGACGAGCTCGAGCGCAGCAGCTTCGATCTCGCCCTGTTCGACCTGTCGATGCCGGTGGTCAGCGGCCTCGAAGCGCTGAAGCTCTACCAGTTCACGACGGCCAAGCCGGTGCCGGTGCTGATTCTTTCAGCCAACGTGACGACCGAAGTGATCGCCGATTGCCAACGCGCCGGATGCGCCGAGTTCGTCGCCAAGCCGCTCCGCGCGAGCCTGTTGCTGGAAGCGGTGGAACGGCATCTGGCCGCCACTGCGGACGAGCTCAATGCCGCGGTCGTGCCCGCAGCTCGCGGGGACGAGCGTCCGACTCTGACGGTCATCGACACACCGGCCATCGACCCGCTGGTGCTGGGCGATCTCGGCAGGCTGTCGAACGATCCGACGTTCGTCGAGCGGCTCGTCCGGGGATTCCGCAGCGACACCGAGAGGCTGGTCAAGACCATCAGCAACGGCCTCGCAAGTCGGCGCTACGACGAAGTCAAGGATGCCGCGCACGCGCTGAAGGGCGGCGCCGGCAGCGTTGGCGCGACGCAGCTAGTCCAGCTCGCGACCCGCTTCGAGAAGGCGAGCCACGACGCGCTCCGCCTCAAATCCGCGACGTGGACGGAGGAACTGATGCGCTCCGCCGACGTGGCGCTCGCCGCTCTCGAGCAACATCTCGAAGACCGGCGGCGCCAGTCGCGAAGCTAGCCCATCAGGATACGCGCTGCAGCGGCGTCACGTTCGACGCCGCAATCGCCTGCGGCGCGTCCTCGTTGACGCTCTTATTCTGCGCGCGGACGAGGCGCTCCATCATCCGCAGGTCGCGTTCGGTCAGGCGGAGCGCGGCATCGGCCCAGATGCCGACCACGCGCATCAACTCGTCGTGGGTGATGGGCTCGACCTCGCGGCGGACCATTTCGATCGCACGACGACCGTTCGCGGCTCGCGCATGCTTGCGGACGAAGCTTACCACGGCAGCCTCGCCGCAGCCGTCGGGCGCGAGCACGTCGACGACGCCCATGTCATAGAGTTGACGAGCGGTGTACATGTTGCCGCTCGTGATCAGTTCCTCGGTTGTCCGACGGCCGACCTTCCGCGCAAGGAAACTGTAGGCACCCATCCCGGGGAACAGATTGAACAGGATCTCCGGGAAGCCCATCCGCGACGACTCTTCGGCAACCAGCACCGACGCCGAGAGCGCGCATTCGAATCCGCCACCGAGTGCGTCGCCCTGCACCAGCGCGATCGTCGTCAGCGGCAGGTCGCAGTTGCGCGACCACGGATACAGATTGTCGACGCACTTGCGCCCGTAGTGCACGAGGAGGTCGCGGTCGTGCTTGGCGATCGCCTCGCGGAACAGCGCGAGATCGCCGCCGAGGTTGAAGACGCCCGGAACTTTCGAGGCGATCACCGCGTAGTTGATCGCGTATTCCTGCCCCTTGTGCCACGTCACGCCGCGCGGTTGCACAATGCTGTCGATGTAGCCGCGCAGCTCGGTCAGCAACTGCGGATTGAACGTGGGGCGAGGCATCGGATTCATGAACCCCCACATCACGCCATGTTCGGTGTCGAAGCGCGTTTCGAGCTGGCTGAAATGCGCGGGAGGAAGGAAACGTACGTCGGCGATGGCGTTCATGGGTGACTCCTCGAGGCTGGGAGAATCGACTGACAGTAAGAACAGACCGGGCACTGCTCTCAGCCTCATTGTGGCAAACAAATCGTGACAATTCCAGCGCCGACTTGTGGTCG
>JBDTVU010000050.1:0-22024 GCA_040007035.1 Betaproteobacteria bacterium
GGGTGAAGAAGTCGACCTTCACGTCGCCGTTGACCATGTGGCAGTAGGCGAAGAACGACGAGGCGGCGAACGCCGCGCACATCTGCAGCAGCTCGACGTCGCCGGGCACCGGCCACGAGAACAGCTTGCGACCGACGATCGACACGATCGACATCGCGACCAGCCCGACGAAGACGAGGCCGCCGAAGATGGCGAGGTACTTCGTGAGCACCAGCAGGAACCGGCCGCCCGGACCGAAATTGCTCCGGCCGAGCGCCGGCACGTCGACCGACACGTCGTGCACGACTCTCCTCCTTGCCTCCCGCGCTGTCCGTCTCTGAGGGGTGCGCGATGTCTTCCGCCGCCGCACGCTCTGACGGCGCGGCCCGCGGTTACCGCGATAGTACCCGGTTCTTCATTCCAGCAACCGCCGGATGCCTTCCGGCGCCGGCACGCTCTGGATCCGCTTCGGGCCGTCGGGGTGGCGCTGCGCGAACAGCCGGACCTCCTCGCCCTCGGCCAGCACGTCGTCGCCGCGGCGGATTACGTGCTTCATCACGAACGTCTTCACCCGCCACTCGGTGATCGTCGTCTCGACAGCAATTCTGTCACCGCAGGTCGCCGGCCGCAGGAAGCGGACCGAGACCTCGGCCACCGGCGTGCCGACGATCCCGGTCGAGCGCTCGAGCTCGGGCCAGGACGGGACGCCGGCGGCCTCGAAGAAATGGCGGGACGCCGCATCGATCCAGCGCAGGAAATTCGGATAGAACACGATCTGGTTCGGATCGCAATCGCCGAACTCGGCGGTGAATTCGGTGATGTGACGATGACTCATGGGGTCTCGGTGGGGAGAAGGAAAAGGTCGGCGTCGCCGGTCCCGAGCGTCCGCGCGCAGCCGGCGAGCGCCTCGCGCGTGGGTCGCGGCAGCGGGATGCCCGTCCGCTCGCGCTCGCGGGCGGCGATCCGCTCGGGCTCGCCGGGCAGGTGGATGCCGTCGCCGACGGCGGGCTGCGGCGATCCGCGCAGCCATGCCGCGAGCCGCTCGACCTGCCGCGCGAACTCGTCCGCTGCGCAGAGCTTGTCCGGCGCGAACACGATCGACAGCATGTTGTTGATCATCGGGCTCGGCTGCGGACGTCGGTCCTGGACCTGGCCGCCGGACAGCGCGCCGCCGAGGAGCTCGCACATCACCGCGAGCGCGAACCCCTTGTGCCCGCCGAACGGCAGCAGCGCGCCCATCGGGTCGCCGCACATCGCCGCCGGGTCGTCGGTAGGCCGGCCTTGTGCGTCGATGATCGTCCCAGGCGCGAGCCGGCGCCCCGCGTCGTAGGCGACGCGCACCTTGCCGTAGGCGACCGTGCTGGTCGCGCAGTCGAGAACCAGCGGATGCGGTGCGTGCGGCACCGCCACGCAGAACGGATCGGTCGCGAGCCGGGCGTCGAGCCCGCCGAACGGCGCGACGAGCGGCTGCGCCAGCACGTTGACGAAATGGATCGACGCGAAGCCGGCCGCCGCACACTGCTCGCCCCAGCGGCCGATCCGCGCCAGATGATGCGTGTTCGCGAGGCCGACGAGCGCGATGCCGGTGACGCGGGCGCGCTCGACCGCGAGGTTCATCGCTTCCTCGCCGATCGCCTGGCCGAAGCCTTTATGCCCGTCGAGCCCGAGGATCGCGCCGTAGTCCGCCACGACGCGGATGTGCTGCCCTGGCCGCACCAGCTCCAGCCGGAGGTTGGACAGGTAGGTCGGCACGAGGCCGATGCCGTGCGAGTCGTGGCCGTAGAGATTTGCCTCGACGAGGCCGTCGGCGACCTGCGCCGCCTCCGTCGCATCGCACCCGGCGGCGGTGAACAGGCGGGCGACTGCGCCCTTCAGCGCAGGCGCGGGAATCCTGCGCACGCCCGGATCGTCGGCGGGATCGCGCATCGTGCGTCAGCCGCGACCGCTCGGAGCGGACGGTGCCGGCCGACGCTTCGTCCAGACGATCGGCTGCGGGCGGACGGCGCGGGGCGGCACTTGATGCTGCGCCAGCATCCGGTCGAGCGCCACGCCGCCTTCGTCGGCGAGCGCCGCCTCGCGCGCGTCGCGAATCGCCGCCGCGCGCTCGACTGCTCCGGCGAATGCGCCGCCCGCCGCGAGATGGTCGACGATGTGGGCGAGGTTGTCCTTGCCGCGGTCGTTGGTCGCGCCATAACCCTTGATCAGCCGACCGCAGAGTGCGAGTTCGTGCGCGCACGTCCAATCGTCGCGCGCGGCCGCCTCGATCGCGGCGAGCCAGCGCTCGATCGCCGCCTGCTCGGCGGCGTAACGCGAGCCGCGGCGGCGCAGCCAGCGCAGCGACGCCAGCGTGCGCAGCGTGGCGTGGCCGAACATTCCGTCGGCACGCACGTGCAGCGCCAGCGCGAACGGACCCTTGCCACACAACTGCCGGCGTCGGTCCCAGGCGACGACACGGCGGGCAAGCGCCGCGGGCAGCAGCGCGGCGAACTCGGCCGCTCCCGGCTTGAAATAGTCGACGATCCGGACCACGTCGCCGTCGGTCGCCGCCACCTCGCGCCGGACGCGGACGTAGCGGCTGGCGCGGCACTTGAGGTCGGCGACGCGGACGATGTCGTCGAACGCCATCCACAGCGCGAGGAAGCGCGCCGTCTCGCGCGTCAATGCGTGGCCGTGGCTGGCGGCCGGGTCGACTGCGCGCTCCGCGGCGAGAATCCGGTCGAGCCGCCGCAGATACAGGTCCGCGTACGCGACGTCCTGATAGTCGATTTGCCGCGCGTAACCGATGTCGACGATGTCGCGCGCAGCGGCGGGGAATGCCGCGGTCGCCGGTGACGACGGCGCGACGGCAGGTGGCTCGGTCGCCGCGGCGGCCGGCGGACGGTCTTCCGCCTGCACCGCGGCCCAGCCGAGCGCGAAGCCGGCAAGGCTTGCGTCGACACCGAGGCCGGACGCGCGGATCGCCGCCTCGTACGCGTCGCGCGCGAACGGGAGCACGCCGCTGCCGGCGATCGCGCCGAACATCACCGCGCTGACCACGGTGCCGGCATCGCGCGCCGCGCCTTCCATGTCGAACGCGGCGAGCCGGCGGCTGTGCCGGCGGAGGACGTCCTGCAGGCGGTCCGACGCGAAGCGGCCGTCGCCCTGCGCCATCTTCTCGGTGGTGGTCAGCGTCCGCGACGTCGACGCGACGACGAACGTGCGCTCGGCGCTCGCCATCCCGGTCTGCACGCTGCGCGCCGCCTCCATCAGCTCGGAGGCGACGAAGAGATCGATGCCGCCGGGCACCGGCAGCAGCGACAGCACCGGCGCCCGTCCGCCGAGCGCGGCCACCGGCACCGGATGCACCTCGACGTAGTAGGTGGTCGCCCCGGTCCGCTGCGCGACGCCGGGAATCGACGTCGACTGCGCCGCGTAGCCCGCCTCGCGCGCGACGTCGACCAGCCACTCGGCGAGCACGCCGCCGCCCTGGCCGCCGAGCGCGGAGATCAGTACCGTGATCGGCTGCGTCGCGGACGTCATGTCGCAGGCCTCGACTGCGTCACCGCGCGGCGCACGCTCGCCAGCAGACGCTCGTGCCAGCCGGGATTCTGGACCACCTCCGCGCGATAGAACGACGGGCACAGCGACGCGGCGTGCGCGTTCTCGCCGCACAGGCCGCAGCCGACACAGCCGTCCAACACTGTGGCGACGGGGTCGACTTTCAGCGGATCCGGGCTCGCCTTCACGGACAACGTCGGGCAGCCGGACAGCCGGATGCACGAGTGGTCGCCCGAGCAGGTGTCCTCGTCGACGCCGTACTTGACGCGGACGACGCGCTTGCCGCGCTTCAGCAGCCCCGTCCGCCACGGCTTCACCCGACGCTGCCGTTCGAGCTGGCACTCGCCCTCGGCGATGATGACCTTGAGCCCGGCGAAATCGGCGGTGAACGCGTCGTCGAGCGTGCGCCGCATCTCGTTCACGTCGTAGCTGTCGACAACGCGGATCCAGCGCACGCCGATCCCCTGCAGCGTCCGCTCGATCGTCTGGTTGGTGTGGACGAGGCTCTCCTGCTTCTGCGTCGACGCCTCCTTCACCGCGTCGGTCGGCGTCGACAGAATCTCCTGCGTGCCGGTCGCCGACGTGTACCCGTTCTTGAAGATCAGCAGCACCGCGTCGTCCCGATTGAAGAGCGCCGACGATACGCCGGTGAGGAGGCCGTTGTGCCAGAACCCGCCGTCGCCCATCACCGCAAGCGTTCGTCGACGCATCATCGGCGAGACGCCGGCGCGGCTGGCGAGACTCATCCCGTAGCCGAGGATCGAGTGCCCGATCGAGAACGGCTCGAACGACGCGAACGAATGGCAGCCGATGTCGGCGGCGACGTGGACGCGGCCGACGTCCTGCTGCGCGAGCTTCAGCGCGGCGAACACCGGCCGCTCGGGACAGCCAATGCAGAAATTCGGCGGCCGTGGCGGCAACGGCGCGCCGAGCTCCTCCGCCACCGCGTCGCGGCGCGCGTCGGTGGCGGCGAGCCATGCGCGGCCGGCGTGGAGCGGCAGGTCCGGCGCGTGCCGGTCGAGGAACGCGGCAAGGCCGCGGGCGAGCGCCTCAACCGTGTACTCGCCGGCCATCGGCAGCACGTCCTTGCCCGCGATCGCCGTGGCGACACTCTGCCGCCGCAGCGTGGCGAGGATCTCCTGCTCGATGAACTCCGGTTGCCCCTCTTCGACGACCAGCACCGCATTCTTGCCGGCGCAGAAGTCGCGGATCTGGTCGGGTGCCAGCGGGTAGACGACGTTGAGGCACAGGATCGGCACCGCGCCGGTGCCGAATTCATCGGCGAGACCGAACTGCTGCAGCGCGCGGACGAGCGAGTTGTAGAGGCCGCCCTGGACGACGATGCCGAGGTCGGCGCGCGTGCCGCCGAAGGTCTCGTTCAGCCCGTTGTCGACGATGTGGCGCCGCGCCGCCGGCAGCCGCTCGCTGCTCTTCAGCTTCTCGTGGCGGAACGTGACCGGCGGATGCGCAAGCCGCGCGTAATCGAACGCGGCCGGATCGTCCAGCAGATGCTTCGCCGACATCGGCGGCGCCACGTTGTCGCTGCAGGCGAAGCTGCCGCGGACGTGGCAGGCGCGGATCCGAAGCTGCAGCATCGCCGGCATGTTCGACGCTTCCGACAGCAGGAACGCCTCTTCGACGATGCGGACCATCCGCGCGAGGTCCGGCCGCGGGTCGAGCAGCAGCAGCGACGATTTCAGCGCGAAGGCGTAGGTGCGCTCCTGGATGACGCTGGCGCCTTCGCCGTAGTCCTCGCCGACGACGATCAGCGCGCCGCCGGTGACGCCGGGCGAGGCGAGGTTCGACAGCGCGTCGGCGGCGACGTTGGTGCCGACGATCGATTTCCAGGTGACGGCACCGCGCAGCGGATAGTGGATCGACGCGCCGAGCATCGCGGCGGCCGACGCCTCGTTCGAGCAGGCCTCGACGTGGACGCCGAGTTCGTCGAGATAGTCCTTCGACTGGACGAGGACGTCGAGCAGGTGCGACACCGGCGCGCCCTGGTAGCCGCCGACGTACGCGACGCCGGACTGCAGCAGCGCCTTGGTGATCGCGAGGATGCCCTCGCCATGGAACGTCTCGCCGTGTCCGCGGCGCAGCATCCGCGCTTCGTTGCTGAACGAGACTTCCACCGGTTCCTCCTGCGCCGGCCGGCGGGAGCGCCGGCGGCGGATCAGCCCTTCGGCCGTTTGTCGACGATGCGCCGCGCCTTGCCGAGCGAGCGCTCGATGCCGCCGGGCGCGGTCACCCGCACCTCGGCCGTCACGCCGATCAGCGACTTGATGTGATGGGCGAGCCGGCCACCGGCCGCTTCGCCATCGGCTGAACCGGCGCCGGGTGAGCGCTCGACCACCACCGTCATCTCGTCGAGGTTCTTCGGCCGCGTGATCTCGATCTGGTAGTGCGGCACCAGCTCGGACTCCTTCAGGATCAGCTCCTCGACCTGCGTCGGGAACACGTTGACGCCGCGGATGATCATCATGTCGTCGGAACGGCCGGTGATCTTCTCCATCCGCCGCATCGCGCGCGCGGTGGGCGGCAGCAGCCGGGTGAGGTCGCGCGTCCGATAGCGGATCATCGGCAGCGCTTCCTTGGTCAGCGACGTGAATACCAGCTCGCCCTTCTCGCCATCCGGCAGCACGCGGCCGGTCTCCGGATCGATGACTTCCGGATAGTAGTGGTCTTCCCAGACGGTGAGCCCGTCCTTGGTCTCGACGCACTCCTGCGCGACGCCGGGGCCCATGATCTCGGACAATCCGTAGATGTCGATAGCATCGAGGCCGAGCTTCGCCTCGATCGCCACCCGCATCGCCGGCGTCCACGGCTCGGCGCCGAAGATGCCGATCTTGAGCGACGACGCCCGCGGGTCGAGGCCCTGACGTTCCATCTCCTCGGCGATCGCCAGCATGTACGACGGCGTCACCATGATGATGTCGGGCTTGAAGTCGTTGATGAGCTGCACCTGCTTCTCGGTCTGGCCGCCCGACATCGGGATCACCGTCGCGCCGAGCCGCTCAGCGCCGTAGTGCGCGCCGAGGCCGCCGGTGAACAGGCCGTAGCCGTACGCCACGTGGATGATGTCGCCGGCGCGACCGCCGGCGGCGCGGATCGACCGCGCCATCAGGTTCGCCCAGACGTCGATGTCCTTCGCCGTGTAGCCGACGACGGTCGGCTTGCCGGTGGTGCCGGACGATGCATGGATCCGCACCACCTGCTGCCTTGGTACCGCGAACATCCCGAACGGATAGTTGTCGCGCAGGTCCGACTTGACGGTGAACGGGAACTTCGCGAGGTCGGCGAGAGATTTCACGTCGCGCGGATGCACGCCGGCAGCGTCGAATTTCCGCCGGTAGTGCGGGACGTTGTCGTAGGCGTGCGCGAGCGACCAGCGAAGCCGCTCGAGCTGCAATGCGACGAGCTCGGCGCGGCTGGCGGTTTCGATCGGCTCGAGATCGCCGGGTTTCGGTTGACGGACAGGCATGGCTCCTCCTCGGGAATGCGCCGCGGTGCCTCAGGCCGCGGGCGCGTCGATCACGTGGCCCTTGATCCGGTAGCTCTTGCCCCGGAACAGCGCGATCTTCTCGCCGCGCTGGTTGACCACCTCGATGTCGTAGACGCCGGTGCGGCCGCTGGCGCTCCTCTCCTGCCCGACCGCAGTCAGCACGTCGCCTTCACGCGCCGGGGCGAGGAAATCGATGCCGCAGCCCGACGCGACGGTGTTGAGATTGTAGCTGTTGCACGCATATGCGAATGCGCTGTCGGCGAGCAGGAAGATGAAGCCGCCGTGGCAGATCGCGTGGCCGTTCAGCATGTCGCGGCGGACCGTCATCGCGAGCTCCGCGTGCCCCGGCGCGACCCGGACGATTCGCATCCCGAGGCCCTGCGTCGCGCCGTCGCGCGCCCACATGCTCGCCGCAACGCGCTCGGCAAGCGCCTGCGCCTCGGTTGCCGAGAGCGCCGGATGGTGCTCACCCATGCAGCGATCCTCCCGCGGCGGAGCGCCGTGCGAGCAGCGGCGACGTCCGGTAGCGGTCCTCGCCGTAGTGCGCGGCGAGGTGGCCGAGCACGGCGGCGACGCGGTCGAGCCCGATCGCATCGGCCCAGGCCAGCGGCCCGCGCGGGTAGTTGACGCCTTTCTGCATCGCGAGGTCGACGGCGGCCGGGTCGGCCACGCCCTGCATCACCGCGTCGGCGGCCTCGTTCGCAAGCATGGTGACGGTGCGCATCACGGCGAGCCCGGCAACGTCGTCGAGGCGGCTCACCGCAAGCCCGGCCGCCTGCAGCGTGCCGACCGCGGCGGCATACGCGCCGTCGGCGCAGGTGTCGGCGCGCGCCACCGCGAGTCGCGTCGCCGTCGCGTAGTCGAACGCCAGGTCGAACAAGACGAGATCGCGAACGCCGGTCGCCGCGACGCGCGTGGTTGCCGTGCGGCCGTCGGTGGGCGCGAGCCACACGCCGCCGCCGGCGCCCGGCACATGCAGCGCACCCGACGGAAATCGTGAATCGGCGCGCGTGCGTTCCAGCGCGGCGCCGGCGCCCGCAAGCCGCTCCGCCAGCACCGCGGCGACGCCGAGTTCGCCGTGGACGACGACCTGCTGCGGCCGCGTGCGGGCCGTCTCGGTCGCCGGCTCCGGCTTCACCGTTCCGGATGCATAGTCGAAGAATCCGCGTCCCGATTTGCGGCCGTGGAAGCCAGCCGCGACGAGCTCCTGCTGCACGACCGACGGCGCATACCGCGGGTCGTGGAAATACGCCTCCCACACGCTGCGGGTCACCGCAAAATTGACGTCGTGGCCGATGAGGTCCATCAGCTCGAACGGCCCCATCCGGAAGCCGCCGGCCTCGCGCATCACCGCGTCGATGGTCGCCGGATCGGCGGCACGCTCCGCGAGCAGGCGCAATCCCTCCGCGTAGAACGGCCGTGCGCAGCGGTTGACGATGAACCCCGGCGTCGACGTCGCGTGGACCGGTGTCTTGCCCCACGCCGCCGCCGTCGCGTGGATCGTGTCGGCGACCTCGCGCGCAGTGGCGAGTCCCGACACCACCTCGACCAGCGGCATCAGCGGCGCCGGGTTGAAGAAGTGCATGCCGACGATGCGTTGCGGATGTTTCGCACCCGCCGCCAGCGCCGTGATCGAGATCGACGACGTGTTCGACGCGAGGATGCAGTCCGCCGCCACTACGTTTTCGAGACTCGCCAGCAGCTCGCGCTTCACGGCAAGGTCCTCGACGATCGCCTCGACCACCAGCGCGGCCACGCCAGCGTCGGCAAGCTCGACGGCCGTCGTGATCCGCGCGAGGGCGGCGTCGGCGTCGGCGGCAGCGAGCTTGCCCTTGGCGACCAGCTTGCCGAGCACGTCGGCGATCGCGCGCTTGCCGGCGTCCGCCGCACCGACGCGGGTGTCGTGGAGCTGGACCGGATGCCCGTTCTGCGCCGCGATCTGCGCGATGCCCGCGCCCATCGCGCCGGCGCCGATTACGGCAACGGTCGAGCCTTTCGGCAGCGCGCGGGCCATCGGGTCGCGCTCCGTCAACGGCCGGTGAACCGCGGCGGCCGCTTGGCGAGGAACGCGGCCACGCCCTCGCGGTAATCGTCGCTCGCACCGAGCTCGCGCATAAGGTCGCGTTCGAGATCGAGCTGCTGATCCAGCGTGTGCGCAGGGCTCGCGTACAGCGCCTGTTTCGTCCGTGCAAGGCCGCGCGTGGGCGCCTGCGCAAAATGCGCGAGCAGTTTGTCGGTGACCGCCGGCAGATCCGCGTCGTCGACGCACTGCCAGATCAGGCCCCATTGCGCGGCCTGCTCGGCGCCGATCTTCTCGCCGAGCAGCGCGACGCCCATCGCCCGGGCGGTGCCCAGGAGGCGCGGCAGCACGTAGGTTCCGCCGGTGTCCGGGATCAGCCCCAGCTTGCAGAAAGGCTGGATGAAGCTGGCCGACTTCGCCGCGATCACGAGGTCGCAGGCGAGTGCCAGGTTCGCGCCGGCGCCGGCGGCCACGCCGTTGACCGCGCAGACGACCGGCAACGGAAGCGCACGGAGTGCGAGCACCAGCGGCTTGTAGTTGCGCTCGACCGAGTCGCCGAGATCGACCGGTTCCGCCCCCGGCGCAACGGCGCGGTCGGAGAGGTCCTGTCCGGCGCAGAAGCCGCGCCCGGCGCCGGTCAGCAGCAGCACCCGCACCGACGCGTCGGCGCGCACGCGGCCGAGCGCATCGCGCACCTCGGCGTGCATTGCGTCGTTGAAGCTGTTGAGCCGATCGGGGCGGTTCAGCGTCAGCCGCGCGATGCCGCCGTCGATGCCGAACAGGAGGTGCTGGTAGCCCATCTGCGCGTCAGACGTGCAGCCGGTGCTGGACGACGCGGAAGCGGCTGGCGACGAATGCGGCGTCGGTCAGCGCGGCGTTGGCCGCCGGATTGGCGCCGGTGCCGTGGTAATCGGAGAACGCCGCCGACTGGTTGACGAACACGCCACCGGTGAGGTTGATCGACAACGCGACGCCGGCGTCCTCGGCGACTTCGACCGCGCTGTCGACGACGTCCGGCTTCGTCGAATAGAGCGACAGCGTCAGCGCGCCGTGCTGCTTGACCGCCTCGCGGGCGATGGCGAGGCTCTCCGCCGTCGAGCCGGTGGCGATGACGAACGCGATCGGCCCGAACCACTCGGATAGGTACTTGTCGCGATCGGCGGCGTCGAGCCGGACGATCAACGGCGTGCGGATCGCCGCCTGCGGGAACGCCGGGTGGGCGATGCTCTGGCTGTCGAGAACGATGGGGCCGAGCGTGCGCGCGCCGTCGATGCGCTTCAGCACGCCGTCGTTCTGCACGGCGCCGAGGATCTCGACCGCGCGCGCGGGATCGCCGAGGAGCTTCTGCACGGCCTCCGCCAGCGCCGCGGTCACCTGATCGAACGACAGGTGACCCTCAGCGGTGTCGATGCCGTCCTTCGGGATGTAGATGTTCTGCGGCGCCGTGCACATCTGCCCGGTGTAGAGCGCCAGCGAAAACGCGACGTTGCGCGCGACGGCTTTGAAGTCGGCCGCCGAGTCGACGACGATCTGGTTGACGCCGGCCTTCTCGGTGTACACCTGCGCCTGTCGCGCGTGCTGTTCCAGCCAGTCGCCGTTGGCGGTGCTGCCGGTGAAGTCGATCAGCTTGACATCGGCCCGCAGCGCGAGCTTCTGCGCGGTGTCATCGCCGGCCGGATGCGCAACGAGCGTCACCACGTTCGGGTCGAAACCGGCCTCGGCCAGCACCTCGCGGACGATCTTCACGCTGATCGCGAGCGGCAGGATCGCGCCCGGATGCGGCTTGACGACGACGGCGTTGCCGGTCGCGAGATCGGCGAACAGGCCCGGATAGCCGTTCCACGTCGGAAACGTGCAGCAGCCGATGACGAGGCCGATGCCGCGCGGGACGATCCGGAACCGCTTCTCCATCTTCAGCGGCTCGTTCTTGCCCTGCGGCTTTTCCCACAGCGCCTTTGCAGGGATCCGCTTCATCTCGTCCCACGCGTAGGCCACCGCCTCAAGGCCGCGGTCCTGCGCGTGCGGCCCAGCGGCCTGGAACGCCATCATGAACGCCTGGCCCGTCGTGTGCATCACGGCATTGGCCATCAGGAAGCTCTGCTTGTTGATCCGCGTCAGCGCTTCGAGGCAGACGCCGACCCACGCCTCCGGGCCGGCTTTTGCCCACGGCGCGCGGGCCTTGTCGATCGCCGCGAACAGCGCGTCGACATCGGCCTTCGGGTATGTGATGCCGAGCGGAAAGCCGTACGGCGAACGCTCGCCGCCGACGGTGCCGGCGGTGCCGGGCTGGTCGAGCGCGAACGGCTTGTCGACAAGAGCGTCGAAGGCGGCCTTGCCCGCCTCCGCCGCGCCTTCGCCGTAGACCTTCGGGCTCGCGGACTCGGGGAACGCGCTCCAGTAGCCGCGCTCAGTGATGGCCTGCAGCGCACGGTCGAGCGTCGCGCGATGGCGTTCGAAGAAGGGGTGCGGCACGGGCAGGCTCCTCGGCGATTCGTTATCGGTGAAACTCTAGCATGCGGGGGCGTGCCCGACTGCAGTCAACGGCGCTCAGGCAGTCTGGTCATAATCGACAGTGACCTTGTCGGTGACGCAATAGCTCTGGCAGGTCAGCACGAACCCGCGAGCGACCTCGTAATCTTCGAGCGCGAAGTTGGCGTCCATGTCGACCTCGCCCATCGTCAGCTTCGCGCGGCAGGTCGAGCAGACGCCACCCTTGCACGAGTACGGCAATTCGATGCCGGCCCTGAGTCCCGCTTCGAGGATGCTCTCGGTCCCCTTCTCCAGCACGAACGCCCTCGTCGCGCCGTCGAGCACGACGGTGACCTCGCATTCGGTGTGGCCGGGCACCGGTGCCTGATGCACCCTGTGCTCGTGCTTCGGGATGCTGGTGGCGAAGCGCTCGATCCGCACCTTCGCATCGGGCACGCCGCGCGCCTTGAGCGCCGCGGCGACCGCCTCCATCATTCCCTCGGGGCCGCAGACGAACACCGCGTCCACGCCGGCGACGTCGACCCAGTGCGCGAGCAGCGCCTCGGCCTTCGTCCGGTCGATCCGCCCGTGAAGAAGGTCGATGTCCTGCGCCTCGCGCGACAGCACGTGGACGAGGTTGAACCGGGTCAGATGGACGTCCTTCAGCGCCGCGAGCTCCTCCTTGAACATCACGGTGCCCGACGCGCGGTTGCCGTAGAACAGCGTGAATTCGCTCTTCGGCTCGGCTTTGAGCGTAGTCCCGACGATCGACAGCAGCGGCGTGATCCCGCTGCCGGCGGCGAAGCCGACGTAGTGCTTGCGCTTTCCGGCGTCGAGCGCGACGTTGAAGTGTCCGAGCGGCGGCATCACGTCGACGGTGTCGCCGGCTTTCAGCGTCTCGTTCGCCCAGGTCGAGAACACGCCGCCCGGATTGCGCTTGACGGCGATCCGCAGCCGGCCGTCCTGCACCGCCGAGCAGATCGAGTACGAGCGGCGGACGTCCTCGCCGCCGATCGTCGCCCGCAGCGTCAGGTGCTGGCCCTGCTGGAAACGGTAGAGGTCGGCGAGTTCCGGCGGGACCGCGAACGTGATCGCGACGGCGTCGCGCGTCTCGCGGTCGAGGCGGGCGACGGACAGCGCGTGGAATTTGCTCATGGTCGTGAATGCTTTCGGCGTGCGGGGCGGCGCTGCGGAAAAGGTCGGCGGCCGTGTCGTCACGTCGCCGGCCGTCTCCCGCACGGGAGGATCGGTCAGTGGGGCTTGAAATAGTCGAACGGTTCGAGGCAGTCGGCGCAGCGGTAATGCGCCTTGCACGCGGTCGAGCCGAACTGCGACACCAGCGTCGTCTGCGCCGATCCACACCGCGGGCACGGCACGACGACGGCGGTCCTGCGCAGCGGGCTGATGCCGCTGACGTCGACGCGCGCGGCGCCGACCTCGGCGTCGGCCCCCGCCGGCGGCGCGATCCCGTACTCGCGCAGCTTGCGCCTCGCGCCGGGCACGATCCAGTCAGTCGTCCACGCCGGCGAAAGCTTCGTCTCCAGCCGGACATGCACGACGCCGAGCACCGTCAGCGCGTCGCGGATGCCATTCATGATCAGTTCGGTCGCCGGGCAACCCGAGTACGTCGGCGTCACCCGGACGACCAGCGTCGCCGGGTCGGCATGGTCCCACTCGACGCCGCGGACGATGCCGAGCTCGACGACCGACACGACGGGAATCTCGGGATCGGGCACCGCGTCGAGCGCGTGCCAGACGGCTTCGAGCGACGGCCTTGGCGCCACGCGTGCGGCGGCGGCCGCAGCGGCGGCGGCCATGATCGCGGCCTGCTCCGGCGTCACCATCTCACCATTGCGCGTTCGGATAAGCGCGCTGCAGGAACTGCATCTCGGCGAGCAGATGCCCGAGGTGCTCGGTGTGGATGCCCTGCCGGCCGCCACGGCTTCGTCCGCCCTGCATGAACCCCGCCGCCGGCACCTTCAGCGTCGCCTCGCCGAACACCGCCTCTACGTGACCGCGCCACGGCACTTCCAGCGCGCGCGCATCGGCGGCAACGCCGGCCTCGACCAGCGCCAGATCTGTCGCGTCCACCATGAACATCTCGCCGGTGTACATCCACAGCTCGTCGACGGCCGCCTGCATCCGCGCGTGCGAATCGGCGGTGCCGTCACCCAACCGGATCACCCAGTCGCCGGAGCGCTCGACGTGGTAGGCGACCTCCTTCGCGCCCTTCGCCGCGATCTCGGCGATCCGCGCATCGGACGACGACGCCAGCGCGCGCAGCAGCAGCAGGTGCCACGCGTCGAAAAGGAACTGGCGGGCCGTGGTGTCGGCGTAGCTGCCGTTCGGCTGCTCGACCAGCAGCAGATTGCGGAAGCCTCCGGCATCGCGGAGGTAGGCGAGTTGATCCTCGTCGCGGCCGCGGACCGCGTAGCGACCCTCGACCTCGCCGGCGTAAGAGAGCCACAGGCGCGCCTGGCCGAGGAGGTCGAGGCCGACGTTGGTCATCGCCATGTCCTCCTCGATGATCGGGCCCTTGCCGACCCACTCGCCGAGGCGCTGCGCGAGCACCAGCGGCGAGTCGCCGAGGCGCAGCAGGTAATCGAACAGTTGCCGCTCGCGCTCCATGCCGGTGCCCATGTCAGAGATGCTTCACTTCTTCGGGCATCGGGAAGAACGTCGGATGCCGGTAGACCTTGCTGTTGGCCGGCTCAAACAGCGCCTCCTTGTCCCCCGGCGCCGAGGCGACGATGTCGGCCGAGCGGACGACCCAGATCGACACGCCCTCGTTGCGGCGGGTGTAGACGTCGCGCGCGCTCTTCACCGCGAGCTCCGCGTCCGGCGCGTGCAGGCTGCCAACGTGCTTGTGCGCGAGCCCGTGCTGCGATCGGATGAAGACTTCCCACAGCGGCCATTCGTTGCTCATCGCTCTCTCCTCACGCCGCCTTCTTCCGGACGTGCTTCTCCGCGTGCGCCATCGCCGCGTCGCGGACCCACGCACCGTCTTCCCACGCCTTCACCCGCGTCGCCAGCCGGTCACGGTTGCACGGCCCGTTGCCCTTGACCACTTCCATGAACTCGGTCCAGTCGATCGCGCCGAAGTCGTAGTGGCCTCGCTCGGCGTTCCACTCGAGGTCCGGATCGGGCATCGTGATGCCGAGATAGTCGGCCTGCGGCACCGTCTGGTCGACGAAGCGCTGGCGCAATTCGTCATTGGACAGGATCTTGATCTTCCACGCCGCCGACTGCGCGCTGTGCACGCTCTCGGCGTCCGGCGGCCCGAACATCATCAGCGACGGCCACCACCAGCGGTTCAGCGCGTCCTGCGCCATCGCCTTCTGTTCCGCCGTGCCGCGCGACAGCGACAGCATGATGTCGTAGCCCTGCCGCTGATGGAACGACTCTTCCTTGCAGATGCGGACCATCGCCCGCGCGTACGGGCCGAACGAGCACCGGCACAGCGGGATCTGGTTCATGATCGCCGCGCCGTCGACCAGCCAGCCGATGGCGCCGATGTCGGCCCAGGTGAGCGTGGGGTAGTTGAAGATCGACGAGTACTTGGCGCGGCCGGCGTGCAGGTCGGCCACCATCTGGTCGCGCGAGATGCCGAGCGTTTCCGCCGCCGAGTACAGGTAGAGGCCGTGGCCGCCCTCGTCCTGGACCTTCGCCATCAGGATCGCCTTGCGCTTCAGCGACGGCGCGCGGGTGACCCAGTTGCCCTCCGGCAGCATGCCGACGATCTCCGAGTGCGCGTGCTGCGACATCTGCCGGATCAGCGTCTTCCGGTAGGCCTCCGGCATCCAGTCCTTCGGCTCAACCTTGACGTCGGCGTCGAGCCGCGCCTGGAACGCGCGCTCGTCGGCCGTCATCTCGGCCGCGCCCTTCACCGCCTTCACGCCGGTGTCGACCATCTGTGCGTACATCGCGCTCCTCCGCCCGGGTGCATCGTCCGCGGGCCGTGACGATCAATGGTACCCCCCCGTCTGCCCACCCGTTCGTAAATGATACAGGTTACGTTTGTTCGGTGTAAAGTCTGTATCACGTCGTTGGCGGGCCCGCCGGCTCGGCCGGCGCCGCAGTCGCCGAAGTACCCACGATGGTCGGAGTGTCCACGATGCCTGCCGCCGCCCCGCCGCCCGATCCTCATGTCCGCCGCTGGATCCGGCGACAACTGGACGCCGCGCCGCCGCGCGCGCCGTCGCTGATCGTCACCGTCTGGGGCGACGCGATCGTGCCGCACGGCGGCGCGGTGATGCTGCCGGGCCTGATCCAGTTGCTGGCGGCGCTGGGAATCAACGAGCGGCTGGTCCGGACCAGCGTATTCCGGCTCGCGCGCGAAGGTTGGCTCGTCGCCACGCCGGTCGGCCGGCGGAGCCTGTACCGGCTCACCCGCGAAGGCGAGCGCCGCTTCGAGCAGGCGCACCGGCGGATCTACGCGCCCCCGCGCGAGCGCTGGGACGACACGTGGGAGCTGGTCGTCGCCGCCGGCCTCGGCGCACGCCAGCGACGCGCGCTGGAGGACGAGCTGCGGTGGGAAGGATTCGGCACGCTGGCCGCGGGGACGTACGCGCGACCGTCGCGCGACGAGGCGACCGTCGCCCGGATCGGCACCGCGCTGGGCATCGCCGACCGGCTCGTCGCGGCGCGCGCCCGCGACGACGAAGCGCTCGGCATCGGCTCGCTCGCGGCGGCGGTTCCGCGCGCCTGGGACCTGGCCGCCGTTGGCGCCGACTATCGCCGCTTCCTGCAGCGCTTCGGCGCCGTGATCGAGCGGTTCCGCGAACGCGCGGAGACGGCGCACGATCCCGAGCAGTGCTTCGTCGTCCGTACGCTGCTGATCCACGATTACCGCCGCGTGCTGCTGCGCGACCCGCAATTGCCGGCGGCGCTGCTCCCGCTCGACTGGCCGGGTGCGGCGGCGTACGCGCTGTGCCGGGACTTCTACCGGCTGACGCACCGGTCCGCCGACCGGCACCTCGTCGCCATGCTGGAAGACGCCACCGGAGAGCTGCCGCCGGCAACCGCCGCGTTCCTGCGGCGATTCGGCGGGCTGGAGAGCCGGGCGCCGGCCGCCCGCTGACGACGAGGACGACGAACCCGCCGCGGCTCAGACCTGCAGCGGCTCCTCGTCGTCGTCCTCGTCGTCGTCCTCGATCCCTTCGTCGTCGTCGGGATCGCCGATCGGGCGCTCCGTTTCCTCGTCGTCGTCGTTGTCGATGCCGGGGTCGGGCCGCCGATGGGCGGCCTGCGGCACGGACCCCGCCACCACAGCCGCGACGATCAGCGCACGCAGCCGCGCGACATCGACGTCGGATTCGACATGCAGTGCAGCGGGCATCGTCAGAGCGGCGGAATCCGCAGCACCTGCCCCGGATAGATCTTGTCCGGGTGCGTCAGCATCGGCTTGTTGGCCTCGAAGATCTTCATGTACTTGTTCGGATCGCCATAGTTCGCCTTGGAGATCTTCGACAGGTTGTCGCCGGAGACGACGGTGTAGTAGACGGCCTCGGGCGCGCTCTGGTCGACGCTCATCATGTCCTTGACCTGTGCGACGCCCGCAACGTTGCCGCAGCAGAGCACGATCTTCTCGCGCGTCGCCTGGTCGGGCGCGACGCCGAACACCGACGCCGTCGCGCTCGCGCCGTCGAACGTCACCGTGAGCCCCGTCGCGGCCAGATTCTGTGCGGTGATGTACTCGAGGATCGCGTCGCCGGCCGCGGCATTGGCAGCGGCAGCCTTTTCCTCGTTCGCGGGCTCGGCAGCGGCGGCGGTCATCGCCGTTTGCGCCTGCCCCTTGCCGAACAGCTTCTCTCCTGCGCTCTTGACGAAATCGATCAGGCCCATTGTGCTCCCTCTGTTTTCGATTGGACGGCAGATGCGGCCGCCTGCCACAGGCGCAGGTCCGGCTCACCACGAAAATCATACACCCGGACATCCCGCCGGAGGCTCTTCTATAATCGCGGCGCAGAAACGCCCCGAGCCGACGATGACCGCAGCTTCTCCGCCCTCTGCCCCGCCGACGATCCGCCCCGGCTCGTGGCCGGCGTGGCGCGTCGCGCTGCGGCCGAAGACGCTGTGGATCGCGACGATTCCGGTGATCGTCGCCACCTGCCTGTCGTGGTCGCTGGCCGCAGCGTTCGACGCGACGATCGCGGCCATCGCGCTCGCCGCCGCGGTGCTGATGCAGGTCGTCACCAACCTGCAGAACGACGTCGGCTACACCGAGCGCGGCGGCGAAACCGGCACCCGCGTCGGCTTGCCGCGCGCGACGGCGAGCGGCTGGCTGTCGACCGGTTCCGTCAAGCGGGCGATCGTCGCAGCGATCGTCGCCGCGCAGATCGTAGCGCTGCCGCTGATGATCCGTGGCGGCTGGCCGATCGTGCTGACCAGCGTGTCGTCGACGGTGGCGGCGTGGGCGTACATGGGCGGCCCGCGGCCGATCGCCTACACGCCGTTCGGCGAGCTCACCGTGTTCGTGTTCTTCGGGCTCGTCGCCGTCTGCGGCGCGTACTACGTGCAGGCGGGAACGATCGGGCCGGCAGCGTGGATTGCCGGCGCGGCGATCGGAATGCTGGCGGCCGCCGTGCTGCTCGTCAACAACTTCCGCGACTGCGACCACGACGCGACGACGGGCCGGCGGACGCTGCCGGTCACGCTCGGCGCGAGCGGCGCTGTCGTGCTCTACACGCTGCTGGTGCTGGCGCCGTTCGCACTCGCAATCGTGCTGGCGTGGGTCGAGCGAAGCGCGTGGTTCGCGCTGCCGCTCTCCGCGCTGCCGGTCGGCATGCAACTCGCCCGCGACCTCTGGCGCGTGCCGGCCGGGCCGGCGCTGACCGGCCTGATGTTCCGCACCGTCCTGCTCGAAGTCGCGTTCGGCGGGTTGCTGTCCGCCGCCGCCCTGCTCCACCGCGCCGTGTGACACCCCGCGCGTCGTCCGGCGAGCGCGCCATCCGCCGGATGCGCGGGCCGCCACTCACAGCGATCGCGCGATGATCTCCTTCATGATCTCGTTGGTCCCGCCGTAGATCCGCTGGACCCGCGAATCGGCGTACATCTGCGCGATCGGGTACTCGAGCATGTAGCCGTAGCCGCCGTGCAACTGCAGGCACTCGTCGACGACCTGGCACTGCATGTCGGTCAGCCACCACTTGGCCATCGACGCCGTCGCCGTGTCGAGCGTCCCCGCCATGTAGCGCGCGATGCAGGAATCGATGAACACCCGGCCGACGTGGGCGATCGTCGCCGCCTCGGCCAGCTTGAACCGCGTGTTCTGCATTTCCATCAGCGCCTTGCCGAACGCGCGGCGTTCGCGCGCGTAGTCGGTGGTGACGCGCACCGCACGCTCCATCACCGCCACGCCGTACAGTGCGACGATCGTGCGCTCGTACGGTAGCTCGTTCATCATCTGCGCGAAGCCGGCGCCCTCGGCGCCGCCCAGCACGGCGTCGGCGGGGACGCGGCAGTCGTCGAAGAAGAGCTCGGAGGTGTCCTGTCCCGGCATGCCGATCTTGTCGAGCGTGCGACCGCGGCGGAAGCCGGCCAGCCCGTCGGTCTCGACCATCACCAGCGAAATGCCCTTCGAGCCGGCGGCGGCGTCGGTCTTCGCGACCACCATGATCAGGTTGGCAACCTGGCCGTTGGTGATGAACGTCTTCGAGCCACTCAGCACATATTCGCCGCCGTTCTTCACGGCGCGGGTGCGGATTCCCTGCAGGTCGGAGCCCGCGGACGGCTCGGACATCGCGATCGCACCGACCAGCTCGCCGCTCGCGAGAAGCGGCAGCCAGCGCCGTTTCTGCTCCTCGGTGCCGTACGCGACGACGTAGTGTGCGCAGATGTTGTGCACCGACTTGCCAAAGCTCGCCACGCCGGCATAGGCGAGTTCCTCGAACACGATGCAGTCGTGCGCGAACGTGCCGCCGCTGCCGCCGTACTCGTCGGCGACGTCGCACAGCAGCAGCCCCATCGCGCCCATCTCGCGCCACGACGCCGCGTCGACGCGATGCGCGGCCTGCCACGCCGGCTCGCGTGGCGCCAGCACGTCGGTGACGAAGCGGCGGACGGTGCCGCGGAACGATTCGAGCTCCGCGTCCTCCCACGGCGAACGGTACGAAATCATGCCGCGCGCTCCGTCTGGTAGAGCGTCACCACGCACGCGCCGCCGAGGCCGAGGTTGTGTTGCAGCGCGAGCCTCGCACCGGCCACCTGCCGCGCGTCGGCCGTGCCGCGGAGCTGATGCGTCAGCTCGTAGCACTGCGCGAGCCCGGTCGCGCCGAGCGGATGGCCCTTCGACAAGAGGCCGCCCGACGGATTGGTGACGACCTTGCCGCCGTACGTGTTGTCGCCGTCGCGGATGAATTTCTCGGCGCCGCCTTCCGGGCACAGCCCCAGCGCCTCGTACGTGATGAGCTCGTTCTGAGCGAAGCAGTCGTGCAGCTCGACGACGTCGAGATCCCCTGGGCCGATGCCGGCGGCGTCGTACACCTGCCGCGCCGCCGCCTTCGCCATGTCGTAGCCGACGAGCTGCATCATGTCGTGCGCGCCGAACGTGCTGGGCATGTCGGTCGTCATCGCCTGCGCGGCGATCCGCACCGGCGTCGACAGGCCGTGGCGCCGGGCGAAGTCCTCCGACACCAGTATCGCCGCCGCCGCGCCGCACGTCGGCGGGCAGGCCATCAGCCGCGTCATCACGCCGTCCATCAGCATAGGCGACGCCATCACGTCGTCGACGGTAACCTCCTTGCGGAACAGCGCCAGCGGGTTGTTTACCGCATGGCGGCTCGCCTTGGCGCGGATCGCGGCGAACGTCGTGAGCTTCGTCCCGTACTTCTTCATGTGCGACAGTCCGGCACCGCCGAAGTAGCGCAGCGCCAGCGGCAGCTCGGGATGACCGACCAGCGCGTCGGTCTCGGCGTTGAACGTGTCGAACGGCGTCGGCCGGTCCGGAAACTGCGCGGCGATCGCACCGGGCGTCATCTGCTCGAAGCCCAGCGCCAGCACGCAGTCGGCGGCGCCGCTGCCGACGGCCTGCCGGGCGAGGAAGAGCGCCGTCGAGCCGGTTGAGCAGTTATTGTTGACGTTGACGACCGGGATGCCGGTCATGCCGACCTCGTACAGCGTCTTCTGACCGGCGGTCGAGTCGCCGTAGACGTAGCCGACGTACGCCTGCTCGACGTCGGCATACGCGATGCCGGCGTCGGCGAGCGCGGCGCGCGCGGCGGCGGCGCCCATCGCGTCGTACGTCGGCGAGGCGCCGGGCTTGGAAAACGGGATCATGCCGACCCCGGCGACGTACACGTTGCGGCCGATGTGGACGTTGCGTCTCGTGGCGCTCACAGCGAATTCCTCGAAAGGGAGAGGGACAACCGTTGATTCTACTTCGCGCGCCGAACGCGCTACACTTCTTTTTTCTTCCCGTCGCGCGGCTCGCCTGCCGCGCCGTTTGAGGAGCACGCCATGACCGCCACCCCCGCGCTGCGCACGGCCTACGTCCCCACCCTCGCCCACTGGATCGGCGGCAAGCGCACGCCGGGCACCTCGGCGCGCTTCGGCGACGTGTGGACGCCGGCCACCGGCGCGCTCGGCGCGCGGGTGCCGTTCGCGAGCGCCGCCGAAGTCGGGCGTGCCGTCGACGCCGCGAAGTCCGCGTTTCCGGGCTGGGCGGCGACGATTCCGCTGCAACGGGCGCGGGTGATGTTCCGGTTCAAGGCACTGCTCGAGCAGCATGCGGGCGAGATCGCGGCGACGATCGCGCGCGAGCACGGCAAGGTGCTGTCGGACGCCGCCGGCGAGCTGATGCGCGGCATCGAGGTCGTCGAGTTCGCGTGCGGCGCGCCGCAGCTCCTCAAGAGCGAGTACAGCGACAGCGTCGGCACCAACGTCGATGCGTACACGCTGCGCCAGCCGCTCGGCGTGGTCGCCGGCATCACGCCATTCAACTTCCCGGCGATGGTGCCGATGTGGATGTTCCCGATGGCGCTGGTCTGCGGCAACAGCTTCGTGCTGAAGCCCTCCGAGCGCGATCCGTCGACGGCGCTGATCCTCGCCGCGCTGCTGAAGGAGGCGGGATTGCCCGACGGCGTGTTCAACGTCGTCAACGGCGACAAGGAGGCCGTTGACGCGCTGCTCGCGCATCCGGACGTACGCGCCGTCAGCTTCGTCGGCTCGACGCCGATCGCGCGCTACATCCACACCACCGGCACCGCGCACGGCAAGCGGGTGCAGGCGCTCGGCGGCGCGAAGAACCACGCCGTCGTGATGCCGGACGCCGACGCCGAGATGGTCGCCGACGCGCTGACCGGCGCCGCGTACGGCTCGGCCGGCGAGCGCTGCATGGCGATCTCGGTCGCCGTGTTCGTCGGCGACGCAATCGCCGACGACGTGCTCGGCCGCGTGCAGCAGCGGATCGCGAAGATGAAGGTCGGCGCCTCCGACGACAAGGCGGCCGAAATGGGGCCGCTCATCACCGCCGCGGCGCGCGACCGCGTCAAGGGCTACATCGACGACGGCGTGGCCGC
>JBDTVU010000051.1:0-21956 GCA_040007035.1 Betaproteobacteria bacterium
AAGGAGCGATTCATGAGCATCGGCACAATCCTGTTGATCGTCCTGATCCTTGTACTGATCGGCGCGTTTCCGTCATGGCCGCACAGCCGGAGCTGGGGCTACGGTCCGAGCGGCATCGTGGGGGCCATCGTGCTGGTGCTGATCGTCCTGCTGCTGCTGGGACGCATCTAGCACCAAGGCGTGCGCGGGGCACGCTCGGCGCACCACGCGATTCGGCGATTTCCGGACTCGGGCAGCTCGAATGCACACGAATGCCAGGCCATCAGGTCTCGCGCTGCGCTATGCGGCCGGGCTCGCCGCAATCGCCGTTGCGTTCGCGGTCGGCGCTACGATGATCGTTCGGAGCGCGGCGGCGCGTGTCACGCCGGCCGTTCCGGCAGCGTCGGCCCCGGCCGACCTGAAGACGCTGCCCGGGTCGGCACCTGCAATTGCGCAAGCGCAGCGCTCGAGCAGGGACGCCGCGCTGCGTGTCACGACCGCCGGCAGCGCGGCGATCCGCAAGACCGCGCGTTGCGCCGGCTGCGGTGTGGTCGAGTCGATGCGTCGCATCGACCGGCGGGAAATTTCGGGCGCTGTCTGCTCCGGCGACGATTTCGATCGCTTGTGGCTCACGGGTCACGCGGATGCCGGCGGATATGCCAGCGTGGCGACACTCGCCGATACTGCCGAGGGCTTGCTTGCCGGCCGGCGGGACACGAAGAGGATGAGCGTTACGTCGAGCCATGAGATCGTCGTCCGCTTTGCAGATGGGTCGCGCCACGTATTCAACGAGGCCACGGGCCGTTCGCTGCATCCCGGTGAACGCATCCAGGTGATCGCCGGCATCGCCCAGCCGGCGCAATGAGCGGCCTCAATCGCGGGCCGCATCTCGTCGAGGCGCTCGACCAGGTCGAAATCTGATCGAGACGTGGCGACGGGATTACAATGGGAGTTGACCACACCCGGCCTTTGCGGCGGCGGCGCCAGGGGATGTGGTCCGGCAGCCAGGGCGTCTGGTCGATCCGCGGATTCCCGGAAACGCCGGATGCCCGCGCTCAGGTTGGCCCGCGCCATCCAGGCGGTTCACCAACGTCGAAATCCGACACTCACGACGGTTCGGAAAACCCAGGCGGCTCACGCATGTCGCGCCCTCGCACAGGCAGGTCCCGAAGCTTGAAGGCGAACAACAGCACGCTCGCCCGGCATCTGCGCCGGTTCCTCGCCTACGCCCTGTACGACAGGTCTACCCGCACGCTCAGCCATGAGTTGCCGCTGCGATCGGAGTTGTTCAGCGCCGACCAGATGGAGCAGCACGGCAAGAGCCTGGCGGCGGCTCACAAGCTGACATTCCGTCGCGGGGCGGACCAGCTTCTGGCGCGACTCGCCGCGAACGAAACCGTCCTGATCGATGCCTGCAACGTGCTCACGGCCGCGGTGAGAGCGGATCGCCGGATCACGCCGGCCGGGGAGTGGCTGCTCGACAACTTCTACCTGATCGAAGAGCAGATCCGCACAGCGAAGCGGCACCTGCCGGAGGGCTACAGCCGGGAGCTCCCGCGACTTGCCGCCGGCGCGTCGGCCGGCCTGCCGCGCGTGTACGACATCGCGCTGGAAACGATCGCGCACGGCGACGGGCGAGTGGATCCGGAAAGCCTGACCCGTTTCGTCGTGGCTTATCAGACCGTCACGCCCGTCAAGTTGGGAGAGCTGTGGGCGATCCCGATCATGCTCCGCCTGGCGCTGATCGAGAACCTGCGGCGCGTCGCCGCCGACGTCGCCGCGGGCAGGGTCGATCGGGACCTTGCCGACGGCTGGGCCGACCAGATGAAGGCGATTGCGCAGTCCGATCCGAAGAGCCTGATCCTGGTGATCGCGGACATGGCACGCTCGAATCCGCCGATGACCACGGCGTTCGTGTCGGAGCTTTCGCGGCGCCTGCAGGGACAAGGGCCCGCGCTGGCGTTGCCGCTGACCTGGATCGAGCAACGGCTTTCCGAATCGCATATCACGATCGAGCAGCTGGTGCAGTCCGGCACCCAGCAGCAGGCCGCCAACCAGGTCTCGATCAGCAACAGCATCGGCAGCCTCCGCTTCCTCGGCGCGATGGACTGGCGACGGTTCGTCGAGGCCATGAGTGTCGTCGAGCACAAGCTGCTCGAAGACCCCGCCGGGACCTACGGCCGCATGGACTTCGTCACCCGCGATCGATACCGTCACGCGGTCGAGGAGCTCGCGAAACAGAGCCCGCTGCCGGAAGTGGAGGTCGCCCGCCGGGCGATCTGGCTTTCCCGCGAAAGCGCCGCCAGGAGCGATGCCGACCCGCGCAGCGCGCACGTCGGCTACTACCTGATCGACGCGGGGAGGCCTCGACTCGAACGCGCGATCAACCTCCGCCGGTCGAGTGCCGCCACGTTGACGCGGCTGGCGTCGCGCAGTCCGTCGTTCGTGTACCTGGGAGCCGTGCTTACGCTGACCGGCCTCTTCTCCGCCGGAATGGCGTCGATGGCGCAAGCCGGCGGGCTGTCCCGCCCGATGCTCGCCCTGATGGTCGTTCTCTCGCTGGTGGCGACCAGTCAGTTGGCGGTGGCGCTGGTCAACTGGTCGCTGACGTTGCTGGTGACACCGCGAACGCTGCCGCGAATGGAGCTTTCGGCAGGCATCCCGCCGGAGTCGCGCACGCTGGTGGCGGTGCCGACGATGCTTGCCAGTGCGCAAGGCATCGAAGACCTCGTCGAAGCGCTGGAAGTCCGGTTCCTGGCCAATCAGGACGCGAACCTGCACTTCGCCCTGCTGACGGATTTTCGCGACGCCGGCGAGGAAACCCGGCCCGATGACGCGGACTTGCTGCGGCTGGCGCAGGCGAGGATCGACGCGCTGAACGACAAGTACGGTCCGGCGCGCGTAACCGCCGCGGAAGCGTGCTCGGGCGACATCTTCTACCTGCTCCATCGGCCCCGGGTCTGGAACCCGCGGGAGCGGCGCTGGATGGGCTACGAGCGCAAGCGGGGAAAGCTTGCCGATCTGAACGCGCTGCTGCGGGGCAAGGACGACGCGACCAGGCGTTTCTCGACGCTCGTCGGCGACATCGCGGCGCTGACGAGCGTGAAGTACGTCATCACGCTCGACACCGACACCGAACTGCCGCGCGACTCCGCCCGGCAGCTGGTGGGCGCGATGGCGCACCCGTTGAACCGCGCGCGGTACGACGCCATACGGAAGCGGGTGACCAGCGGATACGGCATCCTGCAGCCGCGCGTCGTGACCAGCGTGCCCGGATCCAACCGTTCGCGCTTCGCGCGGCTGTTCGGCGGAGAGTCGGGGATCGACCCGTATACGCGCACCGTTTCCGACGTCTACCAGGACGGATTCGGCGAAGGCTCGTTCGTCGGCAAGGGAATCTATGACGTCGATGCCTTCGAGCTCGCGCTCGGCGGGCGGTTTCCCGAAAACCGCATTCTCAGCCACGACCTGCTGGAAGGATGTTACGCGCGATCGGGACTCATCACCGACGTGCAACTGTACGAAGACTATCCGTCCCGATACAGCGCGGACGTCAGTCGCCGCTGCCGCTGGATCCGCGGGGACTGGCAGATCGCCGGGTGGCTGTCGCGGCGGGTTCCCGGTGTCCGCGGCGCGCGCGAGACGAATCCGCTCTCGCTGTTGTCGCAGTGGAAACTGTTCGACAACCTGCGGCGCAGCCTGGTCCCGCCCGCGTTGCTGTTGCTGCTGCTTGCGGGGTGGACGATTCTCGCCCCCGCGTGGGGGTGGACGGTGGCGGCACTCGGCATCCTGGTCGTGCCGCCGTTGATCGCGTCCTTGCTCGACCTGGTGCAACGGCCCGCCGACGTGCCGCTCGGCCAGCACCTCGTCTTCACCTTCCGTACCGCTGCGCGGCGATCGGCCCAGATCGCCTTTTCGCTCGCCTGCCTTCCCTACGAAGCCTGGTTCAGCGCGGGCGCGATCGTCCGCACCCATTGGCGGACGCTGGTCACCCACCGACGACTGCTCGAATGGACGGAATCCAGCGAAGAGCGTCACCGCGATCCCGCGACGCTCGCGGCCTCGTTCCGGTCGATGTGGGTGGCGCCGACGGTCGCGGTCGGCGCGGCGTTCGGCGTGGCGTCGACCCACCCGGACGCGCTGGCCGTGGCGGCGCCGATCCTTCTGCTCTGGCTTGCGGCGCCGGTCCTCGCCTGGTGGATCAGCCGCCCGCTGGCGCCGCGCGTCGTGAGGCTCACGCTCGATCAGACCGTCTTCCTGCGCAAGCTGGCGCGCCGGACGTGGGCGTATTTCGAGATCTTCGTCGGCCCCGCGGATCATTGGCTGCCGCCCGACAACTACCAGGAAGTTCCGGTCGACAGGATCGCGCATCGCACGTCGCCGACCAACATGGGCATGGCGCTGCTGGCCGACCTGGCCGCCTACGATTTCGGCTTTCTGCCGGCCGGACGGCTGGTCGAGCGCATCGGCAACACGTTGCGGACGATGCAATCGCTCGAACGGCACCAGGGCCACTTCTACAACTGGTACGACACTCAATCGCTGCAGCCCCTGGCGCCTCGCTACATCTCGTCGGTCGACAGCGGAAACCTGGCCGGCCACCTGCTGACGCTGCGCGCGGGGCTTCTGGTCCTGCCCGCCGACCGGATCCTCGAGCAGCGCCTGTTCGCCGGCTTCATCGATACCGTGCGAGTTCTCGTCGACACGTTCGGCGCCGAGGTTCCGGCGGCGATCCTGCAGCTCGGCCGCGAGCTCGACTCCGCCTATGACGCGTGGCCGGTCACCGTCGACGCCGCACACCGCTGGCTGGACCGTCTGGCCGCGACGATCGGCGCCGTCGACGGCGGCATCGCCGGTCGAGCCGGAACGGATGAGGCGCCGGCGGCGGCGAACGAGGCGCGGGCATGGATGGAGGCCCTGGCGGTGCAATGTCGAAGCGCCCTCGACGAATTGATGACGCTCGCGCCCTGGCTGCAGCTTCCGGCGCTCGAAGCCACGCTGGCCGAGTTTCCGGTCCTGGCGTCGATCCCGACGCTGCGCGAGCTGGCGGACCTGATGCCGGCGCTGACGCCGCAGATCGATCGCTTGCGGGATTCCGCAGCGACGTCCGCGACGCGGGATCGACTGGACGAATTGGCGCGGCTCGCCGGTGCCGCCAGCGTCCGGGCGCAGGAGCGCATCGTCGAGATCGAACGGATCGCGTCGCAATGCGAGCAACTGGCGCACATGGACTCGGGCGTCCTCTACGACCGCACGCGCCACCTGTTCGCGGTGGGATACAACGTCGACGAGCGCCAGCGCGACCCGAGCTTCTACGACCTGCTCGCCTCGGAAGCGCGGCTCCCCAGCTTCGTCGCGATCGCGCTGGGCCAGGTTCCCCAGGAGACCTGGTTCGCACTGGGACGGCTGCTGACCTCCGCCGCCGGCCGGCCGATCCTGCTGTCGTGGAGCGGCTCGATGTTCGAGTACCTGATGCCGCTGCTGGTGATGCCGACGTACGAGAACACGCTGCTCGACGAAACCTGCCGCGCCGCCGTGGAACGCCAGATCGCCTACGGCAAGCAGCTCGGCGTGCCCTGGGGCATGTCGGAGGCGGGCTACAACACCGTCGACGCCAGCCTCAATTACCAGTATCGCGCGTTCGGCGTGCCCGGTCTCGGGTTGAAACGCGGGCTCGCCGAGGACGTGGTCGTCGCGCCGTACGCGTCGGTGCTGGCGCTGATGGTGGCGCCCGAGGCCGCCTGCCTGAACCTGCAGCGCCTCGCCGCCGAGGGGTTGGCCGGACGATTCGGCTTGTACGAGGCGATCGACTACACGCCGGCGCGTCTGCCGCGCGGACAGGCGAGCGTCGTGGTCCGTTCGTTCATGGCGCACCACCAGGGGATGAGTGTGGTTGCGCTGGGGCATCTGCTGCTCGATCGTCCGATGCAGAAGCGATTCGAGTCGGATCCGCTGTTCCAGGCGACGCTGCTGCTGCTGCAGGAGCGGATACCGAAATCGGTCACGTTCTTCCCGCATGTGGCACAGCTCACGGGCATTCGCGCAACCGTCAGCGAGGCGGAAATGCCGGTGCGCGTCATAGCGCGTCCCGACACGTTGATTCCCGAAGTGCAACTGCTGTCGAACGGCCGCTATCACGTGATGGTCACCAACTCCGGTGGCGGCAGCAGTCGATGGAAGGATCTTGCGATCACGCGATGGCGGGAAGACGCGACCTGCGACAACTGGGGCACGTTCTGCTACCTTCGCGACGTCGCCAGTGGCGAGTTCTGGTCGACCGCGCACCAGCCGACGGGCGCGCGCGCCGACCACTACGAGGCGATATTCTCCGAAGGACGCGCCGAATTCCGCCGCCGCGACCATGGGCTGGACGTCCATACCGAGATTGCGGTCTCGCCGGAGGACGACATCGAGCTGCGCCGGGTGCGCATCGTCAACCGGTCGCGGGTCCGCAAGGTCATCGAGCTGACCAGCTACGCGGAAATCGTGCTGGCGCCGCCGGCGGCGGAGGCCATCCATCCGGCGTTTTCCAATCTGTTCGTCCAGACCGAAATTGCACGTGAAAAACAGGCGATCCTTTGCACACGCCGGCCGCGCTCGCCGGACGAGCAGGCGCCGTGGGTGTTCCACCTGATGGCCGTGCACGGCACGGCGGCCGTCGACGTTTCCTACGAAACCGATCGCATGCGCTTCGTCGGTCGCGGCAACACGCCGGCGGCGCCGGAGGCGATGCGCGATCCTTCACCACTTTCCGGCAGCGAGGGCTCGGTGCTCGATCCGATCGCCGCCATCCGCACTCGGGTCACGCTCGAGCCCGAGGAGACCGCAACGATCGACATGGTCTACGGTGTCGCCGAAACCCGGGAGGCCGCGATCGGGCTGGTCGAGAAATACCAGGATCCGCGGCTCGCCGATCGCGTGGTCGAGCTGGCGTGGACGCACGCGCAGGTCGTGCTGCGCCAGATCAACGCCACCGAAGCCGACGCCCGGCTCTATGCGCGGCTTGCCAATTCGATCATCTTCGCCAACGCGTCGCTTCGCGCCGATGCCGGCGTCATCGCCAGGAATCGCCGCGGACAATCCGGGTTGTGGGGCTACGCGATCTCGGGAGACCTGCCGATCGTGCTGCTGCGCATTGCCGATGCCGCCAACATCGATCTGGTGCGGCAACTGGTGCAGGCGCATGCCTACTGGCGGCTCAAGGGCCTGCCGGTGGATCTGGTGATCTGGAACGAGGACCACGGCGGCTACCGGCAACTGCTCCAAGATCAGATCATGGGCCTGATCGCCGCGCGCGTCGAAGGTCAGATGATGAATCGGCCAGGCGGAATCTTCGTTCGCCGCGGCGACCAGATTTCGGAGGAGGACCGCGTTCTCCTCGAGTCGGTCGCGCGCGCCATCGTCTCCGACGGCAAAGGCACGCTTGCCGAGCAGATCGCAGGGCGCGCGCTGCTGGAGACCCGTGCGCCGCGTCTCGTCCCGGAGCGGGAGCATCGAATCGAGACCGTTGCCGATGACCCGCCGGCCCGGGCGCTGATCCTCGAGAACGGACTTGGAGGATTCACCCCCGACGGGTCCGAATACGTCATCACGACGGATCGGGATCGCCTGACGCCGGCGCCGTGGGTGAACGTACTCGCGAATCCGCATTTCGGTACGGTCGTCTCCGAAAGCGGCGGGTCCTACACGTGGAGCGAGAACGCCCATGAGTTCCGCCTCACGCCCTGGAATAACGATCCGGTGAGCGACGCGGGCGGCGAGGCGTTTTACCTGCGCGACGAGGAAAGCGGGCATTTCTGGTCGGCGACCCCGCTGCCGGCGCGTGGCCGGACACCGTACGTCACCCGGCACGGATTCGGCTACACGGTGTTCGAACATGGCGAGGACGGGATCTTCACGGAGCTGTGGATCCATGTCGCGCCGGATGCCGCGGTCAAGTTCTCGACGCTGAAAGTGCGCAATGCGTCGGGGCGGGCGCGGCGGATCTCCATCACCGGATACGTGGAATGGGTGCTCGGCGACCTGCGGCCGAAATCGGTGATGCACGTCGTCACCGAATCGGACGGCAAGACCGGCGCGATCTTCGCCCGCAATCCCTACAGCGCGGAATTCGGCGACCGGGTGGCGTTTTTCGACGTCGACGACACGACGCGGACGTTGACCTGCAACCGCGCCGAGTTCATCGGGCGCAACGGCACCCTGGCCACACCGGCGGCAATGACGCGCACGCGGCTTTCCGGCAAATCGGGACCGGCGCTGGACCCTTGCGCTGCCATTCAGGTGACGCTGGAGCTGGATGCGGGAGTCGAGCGCGAAGCGACGTTCAGGCTCGGCGTCGGCCGCGACACCGGCGATGCCAGGAGCCTGGTGCACCGATTCCGCGGTGCGATGGCTGCGCGATCCGCGCTCGAGGAGGGGCGCCGGCAATGGCAGCAGACGCTCGGTGCCGTCCGCGTGGAAACCCCCGACGAATCGCTCGACGTGCTTTGCAACGGCTGGCTCGTCTACCAGACGCTGGCATGCCGGCTGTGGGCGCGAAGCGGCTTCTACCAATCCGGCGGCGCGTTCGGGTTCCGCGATCAGCTGCAGGACGTCCTGGCGCTCGTGCACGCCGAGCCGGACCTGACCCGCGCCCACCTGCTGCTGTGCGCGAGCCGGCAGTTCGTGGAAGGCGATGTCCAGCATTGGTGGCATCCGCCGTCCGGACGCGGCGTTCGAACGCAGTGCTCGGACGACTACCTGTGGCTGCCCGTTGCGACCGCCCGCTACGTGCTGGCCACCGGAGACACGGGCGTGCTCGACGAGCCGGTCACGTTCCTCGATGGCCGGCCGGTCAATCCCGGGGAGGATTCGTACTACGACCTGCCCGGCCGATCCGCCGACACCGCGAGCTTGTACGAGCACGGCGTACGCGCCGTCCTGCACGGACTCCGGTTCGGAAGCCACGGGTTGCCGCTGATGGGCTCGGGCGACTGGAACGACGGGATGAACCTCGTCGGCATCGACGGCAAGGGCGAGAGCGTCTGGCTCGCGTTCTTCCTGTGCGCGGCGCTCGCGCAGTTCGGCCAGGTGGCGCGGCTGCGCGGCGACATGGCGTTCGCCCAGCGGTGCGACGACGAATCGGTCGAGTTGCGCGGCAATATCGAACGCCACGGCTGGGACGGCGCGTGGTATCGACGCGCGTACTTCGACGACGGCTCGCCGCTGGGCTCGGCGGGCAACGCCGAATGCCAGATCGATTCGATCGCGCAGAGCTGGTCGGTGCTTTCCGGAAGCGGGAATCCGACGCGCGCGCGCACGGCGATGAATGCCGTCTACCAGCGCCTCGTCCGGCGCGACGACGCGTTGATCCAGCTCCTGGCGCCGCCATTCGACCGCTCGACGAAGCATCCCGGTTACATCAAAGGCTACGTGCCGGGCATCCGCGAGAACGGCGGCCAGTACACCCACGGCGCGATCTGGTCGGTGATGGCGTTCGCGGCACTGGGTGATGCCCCCCGCGCCTGGGAGCTGATGGACATGATCAATCCCGTCAACCACGGCCGCACGGCCGAGGGCGTGGCGACCTATCGCGTGGAGCCGTATGTGGTCGCCGCCGACGTCTACGCGACGCCACCTCACACCGGCCGCGGCGGCTGGTCGTGGTACACCGGCTCGGCCGGGTGGATGTATCGGTTGATCGTCGAGTCACTGCTCGGGTTGCAGCTCGAGGGCGATCGTCTGCGGTTGGCGCCGTGCCTTCCCGCAGCGTGGGCCGGATTCAAGCTCCATTACCGATATCGCACTGCGGTCTACCATATCACCGTGCTGCAAATACGCAGCGACGATCCGGACAGCGGAGCGACAACGGTGTCGGTGGATGGCGTGGCGCAACCCGACGCGGCCATTCCTCTCGTCGACGACGGCAGCGAACATGCGGTCGAGGTACGGTTGGTCACGGTGGATGTGCCCGAGTCGGTTCCAGTGCACTGAACTGCCCGGCGGGTGTCGACGGGCGCTGTGTTCGTCAGCGTACAGACCGTCAGCCGTTCCCACCTTAAAAACGCACAATGGCGCCGGCGCCGTGCCGGCAACAAGGAGATTTGTTCATGAGGGCATTCTTTCACGGGACGCTGGTGGCGGCGCTGTCGGGGCTCGCGCTCGCCGGATGCGGGGGCGGGGGCGGGGACGGGAACGGCGGGAGTTCGCCGGACGCCCCGGCCCCTACGGTTGTCGTCCCCCCGCTGCCGCTTCCCGGCCCGTACGCCGTGGCGTGCAGCAACGTCGCGCAGGACTTCAGCCGCGTCGCGCCGGGAGAGGATGCACAGGGCTACTGGGAAGGATCGCCGTCGGCAAGCGGCAACCCGCGTTACATGACGGACCTGCTCGCCGACCCGGCGAATACGCTCACCGTCACGGTGACCGCGCCCACCACCGCCAACTTCTACGGGTCGTTTGCGGGAGCACGGATTCCGTACGTGATCCTGGCGTGCTACCCGACCATCGCGAACAATCCCCGTCCCGATTATCCGCTGCCGACCGGCCGGGTGGTGCCGCACATGCAAACCGGCGCCGACCCGCCGCTGTTCGCCGACGCCGCGAGTCGTTATCCGGTGCTCGCGTTCTCGCACGGCCTCATCGGCAGCCCGATCTCGAACGACTACATCGTCGCATTGTCCGTATTGGCGAGCTACGGTTACGTCGTCGTGGCCCCGTTTCACGGCGACCCTCGCTTTTCCGACCTCAAGATCGACGATCTCGGCGACGCCGTGGCCGTGTTGTCGCATTTCAGCAATTTCACTGCGCTGCAGACTTTGCGGCCGCTGTCGGTATCCGCTGCACTCGACCTGATCCTCGCGCACCCGCAATGGCGCGACCACATCGACGCGACGCAGATCGGCGGATTCGGAGCGAGCATGGGGGGCGAGACCATGATGCTGATGGCGGGTGCCGGATTCACCACGTCGGCCGGATTGTCGTGGACCCAGGTGACGTTCGATCCTCGCCTCAAGGCCGCAGTCGGCTACGTGCCGTATTTCGGCGAGCCGTTCCTGCCGGCGTTCGGACGGGATCAGCATGGGCTCGACGGCGTAACGATGCCGTTTCTCGCGATCGGCGGTACGGCTGATACGACGGCCCCGCTGTTCCTGACGGAGCAAGGCGTCGCGCGTCTCGCCGGGACACGCGAGCTCGTCGCGCTGATCGGCGTGAAGCACCGGTTCGACGTGCCGTCGACCGACGACATCTTCACGTGGTCACTCACGTTCTTCGACGCGGAGGTCCGGAGGAATCCGGCCGCGCGCCGGCAGTTGTCGACGATGGCGAGCGTGGCGGGCGGAGGCGACGACACGGTCGTGATTCGCTACAACGGCGCAGCATTGCCGTGACGACGTGACGACGCCCGGCGGCGGTTCCGCCGCGGGTCGGCAAGTCGCTGCGGGCGGTACCGCACAGACCGCGCGTGGCCGAACGGATATCCTGGCCGCACGGTCCGGCTCCCGCGTGCGCGGCGAGGATCGCGTGTCGTATCCGTCGACCAATGCGTCTGCGAAAAGGTGATGGCAATGATGAAAAGACTCATGCTCATGCTGGTTGCGCTGTCTTTGGCGTCCCCCGTCCTCCTGACCGGCTGCAACACCATGCAGGGCGCGGGCAAGGACATTTCGAAGCTCGGTGACAAGGTGCAGGACGAAGCCAGCGAGCACAAGAAGTATTGATTCGTTCGGTACTCGTCGAATTGCGGCGATCGTCACGCGCGTCGCCAAGAGCGTGCGCTCGCGCGCGCGCGACGGGCAAACCGTTCCGGCGCCCGACCCTCCGCGGGGGCGCATGACAGCTCGATCCGCGCGCGAAGATGTCGGCCCGGTTCGCGGCGAGCGAATCTTCGTCTGGTCGCCCTCGTCAACGGTGCCGCACGCGCACGCTGCCCGTACGTCGCTGCTCCTGATTACCCTGGCGATCTTCCCTGCCGCCGCACCGGCTGCTCCATCGGACGCCCGGGACATTGCCGTCGCCGTCCATCGCGACGGGGACGCAATCGTGGTCAATGTCGACCTCATCGTCGAAGCCACGCCGCAGGACGCTTGGAACGTGCTGACCGACTACGACCACATGGCGCAGTTCGTCTCCAGCGTGACGATGAGCCGGATCGCCCGGCGCGCGGGGGAGACGCTCGAGGTCGTGCAGACTAGTCGTTTCGGCTTCGGTCCGTTCGAGCTCAAGCTTGACAACGTGCGCGAGATCGAGCTCGTACCACTGCGGGAGATTCGCTCGAGCCTGGTTCGCGGCGACATGAAGGCGTCGGCGTTCACCACCCGCCTCGCTGCCGAGGGTGACGCGACCCGAATCACCAATCACGGGCGATTCACGCCGGACCGCTGGATACCGCCGCTGATCGGCACCGTCGTGCTCGAAGCCCAAACCCGGAAGCAGTTCGCCGAATTCCGGGCCGAGATCCTGCGGCGGAAGGAGCCCGGCGCAACGATCTGGCGCTAGCGGTACCGCGGCCAGCCGCGGCGGTGCGCTTGTCCCGTAGTCAGTTGTCCGCGCGTTCCCAGGCGCGGCAGCCGTTCACGAACAGATTGACGACATCGCGCGTCCAGGCGGCCCGCTCGTCCGTCGACATCATTTTTCCGGGCCCCATCGCACGGCGCTGCGGCACGGCGATGACCATCTGCAGGAACTGCTGCGCCGCGAACGTCGGATTGTCGAGCGTCAGCCGCCCGACGCGTGCTTCGCCATCGAGCACACCCGCGATCAGGCGGATGGCTTCCTGACTTCCGCCCTGACCATCGACGACGGCAGCGAGTTGCGGAAACCGAGCCGATTCCGCGACGATCAGGCGATGGAGTGCAAGCGCCGGCGGCGACAACGCGGCGCGCAGGACGAGGCCGGCAACGTTTTGCAGCACTTCCTGCAGGTTCGCCCCCTCGAGCAGCGGTACGCCGGCGGGCGGGCGCATCGCTTCGATCGTTCGATGGACGACCGCGCTGAACAGAGCCGACTTGTCGTCGAAGCGATGGTAGAACGTGCGTTTCGAAATACCGGCGCGCCGGGCGACCGCTTCGATGCTGGTCGCGCCGTAGCCGGTGCTGAAAAAGAGCTCGGTCGCCGCGTCGAGGATGCGCTTGCCGAGTTGTTCCGCTTCGGAACGTGACGGTCGTCCGCCGCGGCGGGGGACCTTTGCGGGCGCGCCGGCGATCGCCGGCTGCGATGGGATTTTGCCGGCGGCAGGCTTCACGGACGAACGTGCAGTGGGCTCCGATGCGCGAGTTTGCCCGCGCTGCCTGTCACGATGTCAGCGCGGATAGCCGGACGGGGCCTGCGATGCCGGCGCGCCATAGGCCGCCGGACGCGCCGGATAGCTGGCGTCGCGTACACCGTAGTTGGCGGATGCGGACGGCGGACCGCCATAGGTCACGTTTGCGTTCGGCGCGCCATTGTGACCACGACCGCCCGATGCGACGCTGTCGGGCCCTGGCGCGGACCGGCCGTAATTCGAACGCGGCGGGGCGTTGTCGTAGCCGGCGGGCGACGGGTAGTTTCCGTGAGGCTGCGATCCGTAGTACCGATTGTTTGGTGGGACGTAATAGCCGCGCCCGGGCGGCGGGCCGTAATAGACGGGGGCAGGGCGCGGCGCGTAATGCACCGGCGCGCGATAGTAGGCGGGCGGCGCATAGTACGTTGCGGCCACTGGCGGCGGATAGTACGCGGCCAGGGGCGGGGCGCCGTAATAGGCGGGCGCGGCAACGGGTCCGTCGTAATAGCTGCCCGTGGTCGCCGGCGCATCGCCGTAATACGCCGGTGCCGGCTGACCGTAATTGGCGGGCCCCGTCGGTGCTGCGTCATAGCCGACCGGCCCCGGCGGATACGGCACGGCGTACGGCGCGCGCGCCACGGCGGCAAGAATGACGATCGGCGCCGTGACGATGGCCGCGGCGACGCCGATCAGCGCGTTGGCGAGCCCGAAGACCGGGCCGCCGTAATAGCCGTGGCCATGGCCGTAACCGCCGCCGTGGTTGCCTCCGTTGGCATGGGCTGCCGACATCGGTGCCGCCGCGAGCGCGACGGCGAGCAGGCTGCAGACGGTCTTGACGCGGTGGTTCAGCATCGCGATCTCCTCGGCAATAGGGGCAACGGTCTCTTCCGGTCCGCTGGCAGCGTAGCACGTGCAATAACGCAACGCAACCGTTGCGTATCTCACTTTTGCCCGTAAGATGAGGTCGGTTTCGGTATCGCCGCCGCGGCAACGCGCTGGCCGTCCCGCCTATCGGGGCGGTCGGGCGTCGGCATTCGTGCAATACTGCGCCGCTGCGAGTTGGCTCACCGACGGTGATCGATGTCGCCTTTGAAATCAGTCGTCCTGCTGACCCTCATGCTGGCCGCCGCGGGATCTCTCGAGGCGCGCGCCGACAAGAGCACGGTCTGCACCATCACCGTCAACTCGCCGGACGAGCGGGAAATGTTCCGGCGCAGCCTGCCGGACGACCAGTTCCAGTTCGTCGAGCTGGTCGAGCGCGGCCGTCCGGATTGGCTGGCGTCGGCCTGCCGGCGGGGGATCCGCTGCGATCTGCTCGTCATCTCCGGCCATTTCGATGCGGGAACCGAGTTCTATTCGGATCGGCTGGACGCGCGCGAGTTTCTGCCGGTGGAGGAAATGGAGCGCGTGTCCTGCAGCGACTCCTGCCCCGGCCTGTTCTCGCAACTGAAGGAGGTCTACCTCTTCGGCTGCAACACGCTCAACGCGGCCACCGTCGAAAGCACGGCGGCCGAGGTCGCGCGCAGCCTGGTCCGCTCCGGGCACTCGCCTGCCGACGCCGGGCGGCTGGCACAAGCGTTGAACGAGCGGCACAACGAAAGCAACCGCGACGGCATGCGCCGGATCTTCCTGAACGTGCCGGTGATCTATGGCTTTTCTGCGCTGGCGCCGCTCGGGCCGACCGCCGCGACGATCCTCGGCCGCTACTTCCAATCGACGCCCGCCGCCGAAGTCGGTACCGGCCGCGCGAGCCCCAGGCTGGTCAGCCACTTCGCCGTCAACTCGATGACGGTGACCAGCGGACTCGGCGATTCCGATCCCCGCGCCGGCTATCGGCGCGAGGTCTGCCAGTTCTTCGACGAGCGGCTTTCCCCGGCGCAGAAGCTCGGCTTCGTCCATGAGCTCCTCAGCCGCGAGATGGCGGAAGTGCGCATGTTCTTCGAGCGGATCGAGAAATTGCTGGCCTCGTTGCCCGACGACGCGCACCGGACGCCGCCGGTGGCCGGGGTGCTCGGCGAAATCGCGCGCGACGAGGCGGCCCGCGACCGGTATCTGGCGTTTGCGCGCGACGTCGATCGACCGCCGATCCGGGTCCGCATGATGAACGTCGCCCGCACGCTGGGCTGGCTTTCGCCGGCGGACGAGCGTGCGGAAACCGTTCGCATGATCGGCAATCTGCTCGCGGGCGATGCCCTGAACCCGGCCGACATGAACCTCGTCTGCGCCCTGAACAAGGACGGTGCGCTCGATCGCGAGTTTTCCCGCTTCGAGCTGTCGCCGCGACAGGCGCATGAAGTGACGCATGCGGCGGCGCTTGCCTGCCTGGGAAGCGTTGCGGGCCGTGCCCGCGTACTGGAGGCGCTGGTCGGTGCCAACGAGGACGAGGTCGGGATCGCGCAGGTGTACTTTCACCATCGGCCGCTCGCCGATGATGGGGAGCTGCGGCTGGTTGCCACGGGGATCGCGCGGATGACCGGAGCGGAGGCGCAGGTGCGCGCGCTCGACACGCTCGCCCGGCAGTACGTCGCGGATCGCGAAAGCCTGGACACGCTGACGGGGCTGTTCCCGCGCGCGAGGTCCGTAAACGTCCAGCGGGCCATCGCCGGTGTATTGATTCGCGCCGACTATCGCGCGATCGCCAAGCCCGAGCTGGCCCGCATGCTGCGCCAGCATCGCCTCAAGTCGCCCGACGGCGCCGACCTCATCGACGTCCTCATCCGCCGTCTGCAGGCGTAGCACCGACTGTGTGCGTGACCGCACGGACGGCGCGGAGCGCGCGCGCTATCGTCACATCATCGCTTCGCCAATCCGGTCGCGGCATGGGCCGGAAAAATGACTCGGTGCAGGGAACACCCGTGCCGACGGCCGGAAGATGTGCCCCAAGGCATCGGGGCATCCGGTGCCGGAGCGCAACGCTCGGGCACGGAAATTCCGCGACATGTCGACACCCGCAACGCTCATTCTCGTCACCGCCCTGCTGGCCGCAGGGTGGGCCGTCGACGCTGGCGCTGACCGGAGCACGGTGTGCACGATCACCGTCAATTCGGCCGATGAAGCGGCAATGTTCCGGCGGAGCCTGCCGGAAGACAAATTCCGGTTCGTCGAACTGGTGGAACGGGGTCGGCCAGACTGGCTGGCGTCTGCCTGCCGGCAGGGAATCCGCTGCGATGTCCTCATCATCTCCGGCCATTTCGACGGTGTCACCGATTTCTACTCGGATGCCGTCGATGCGCGCGAATTCCTGCCGGTCGCGGAGATGGAGCGCGTTTCGTGCAGCGACTCCTGTCCGGGCCTGTTCTCGCAGCTGAAGGAGGTCTACCTCTTCGGCTGCAACACGCTCAATCCGGACGCCGTCAACGGCACGGCGCCCGAGATCGCGCACATGCTCGCCCGCTCCGGGCATTCGCGGGTCGAGGCCGAACGGATGGTGCGCGCCATGACTGCACGCCACGGTGAAAGCAGCCGGGATCGGATGCGCGGGATCTTTGCCAACGTGCCGGTCATCTATGGCTTTTCATCGGTCGCGCCGCTCGGGCCGACTGCCGCGTCGATCCTGGGCCGGTATTTTCAATCGACGTCGAGCCGGGAGGTAGGCAAGGGGCGTACGAGTGCGGCGCTGCTCGGGCACTTTGCCGCGCACGCGATGACGGCCGCCAGCGGGCTGCGCGAATCGGATCCGCAAGCCGGCTACCGGCGCGAGGTTTGCCAGTTCTTCGACGAGCGGATGTCGCCGGCGCAGAAACTCGGCTTCATCCACAAGCTCCTCCGCGGCGAGATTTCGGAAGTGCACCTGTTCTTCGGCCGGATCGAACAATTTTTCGCATCGTTGAGCGAAACCGAGCGGAAGGCGCCCGCCTTGGTCCGCGCGCTCGACGAAACCGCGCGCGATGAGGCGGCTCGCGACAGGTACCTCGCCTTTGCGCGCAATGCCGACCAACCCGCACTGCGTGCGCGCATGGTGGCGGTCGCCGGAACGCTGGGCTGGCTTTCGCCCATCGAGCAGCGCGCCGAGCTGATGCGCATGATCAACGATCTTCTTGCGGGGAATTCGATCAGCGTCGCCGACGTGGACCTGGTCTGCGCGTTGAACCGGGACCATGCGCTCGACTCGGACGTTCCTCCACTGCAGCTGTCACCGCCGCCGGTCGACACGGCAGCGCATTCCGCGGCGCTCGCCTGCCTCGGCAGCGCCGACGGTCGCGCGCGGGTTCTGCAGGCGCTGGCGAGCCCCAACGACGACGACGTCCGCATCGCGCAGGTCTATCTCAAGTACCGACCGATCACCGACGTCGTCGACCTGCGCGTGGTAACCGCGGCCGTTGCGCGGATGACCGGGTCGGAGGCCCAGGTGCGCGCGCTCGACGTGCTCGGCCGGCACTACGTTTCCGACCCCGAAAGTCTGGAGGAGCTGGCGCGCCTGTTCCCGCTTGCCAGGTCGGTGAACGTGCAAAGGGCCATCGCCGGGATCCTGATCCGTTCCGACCACGCCGCGATCGCCAAACCCGAGATCGTCCGCCTGCTGCGCGAGCACCGGCTCAAGTCGCCCGATGGCAAAGACCTCATCGACGCTCTCATCCGCCGCCTGAGCGTTGCGTAGCTCCGGGCCGCCATCGCGCCGCGTCAACGGTGCGCGCAAGGTCGGCCACGGGTCGCTTGTGCCTGCCCGCGCGACGGATTCGCCCGGCTCCAGGCAGCGCGGAAAGTCCGAACCTGCTAGCGGACGCGACGCTCGCTGTCAGCGGCGTTTGACGACGATGCTGCTTCTCGAATGGCTGCCGCCGCGGATGCCGCCGGTTTATCCGCAGACGCCGCCGAAAGTGCCTCGATCAACAGCTGGCGGCGGTATTGCCGCAGGCTGCCGAATCGCAGTGCGTACTGGCGGGTGAACTCCGCGCCGAAGAAAAATATCTGCGCCGAGTAATAGACCCACAGCAGGAGCGCAATGATCGATCCTGCCGCGCCGAAACTCGACGCGACTCCGCTGCCGCCGATATACAGGCCGATTGCATACTTTCCGATACTGAACAAAGCGGAGGTGACCACCGCGCCGATCCACACATCGGGCCATGACAGCGGCGCCTCCGGCAGCATCTTGTAGATGACGGCGAACAGGCAGGCGATTACACCGAGCGAAATCATCGACGATACCGTCGCCAGCACGACGGCAGAACCGCCCCAGATGCCCGCCGCACGATGTTCGACCATGGTCAGCCCGGCGCTGACGACCAGCGAGATCAGCAACAGGAAGGCAAGGACAAGCACCAGACCGAATGCCAACAGCCGGGTTTGCAGAATGATGCCGACCATCGATCGTACGGGCGCCGGCCGTGCGCGATGGTCGATTCCCCACAACTCGTCGAGACTGCTCTTGAGTTCGACGAAGACGGTCGTCGCAGCCACCAGAAATACGACGCTCGCCGCAATCGTTGCCAGCAGGCCGGCATCCTGATTGCGCGCGGCGACCAGCAGCGCCTGTATCGCCTGCGCCCCGTTGGGTCCGACCAGGCCCTCCACCTGGGCGATGATTTCACCCTGTGCTGCCTGTTCGCCGAAGAAATTTCCGGCGACCGCGATCGCCATGACCAGGATCGGGGTCATCGAAAACAGCGTATAGAAAGCCAGCGCCGCTCCCTTGCTGTCGGCCCGGTGCTCGACCCAGGCCTGCCACGAGGCCGTCATCACGGCGCGGTGGCGGGCGAGCCAGGCGGGCGTTCGCCGCGCCAGGCGATGTGCAAATCCGGTGGACATGCCTGTTGTCACCTGCCGCCGATCCGCCACGCGGGTTGACCATCGGCAGAAGGCGACCGGGGCATGGGCCGGAAGGGGCGCTCGGCCGGGCTGACGAACGACACGAAGCGCGAATGCACGGCGCGCCGCTCAGCGAGGTTGAACCGGCGTCAGGCGGCGAGGGCGGCTCGGCTGCCCGCCCCGACGCCGGCGAAATCGTCCGTCGATCGCATGGCCGCTACTTGAAGCGAAAATCGCCCGCGCCGAAGAGCCCGAGCAAGCCGATAACGATCAGGTAGACCGCGACGATGTAATTGAGCAGCCGCGGTACGACCAGGATAAGGATGCCCGCGACCAACGAGACCAAGGGGCCGATGCTGAGCGAAATGTTCATGCGAGACCTCACTCCAACCAGGGACGGAGAAGACGACCGAACGATCCATCGCGCCCGACGCGACCGACGGCATCGCGGCGAAGCGCCTCACGCGGCGGCGGCGCAAACGAAAATTCGCCTCGCGGTGGTGCATCTTATGGCGCCGGGGCCACGACCCGTCTGTGCGCTATCGAACATGATGGCGATCGGCGAAGGACGGGCGCGGCGGCGTTGGCCGTCGCATCGGTCGCGACCCGGAAGGCCGGAGCAGGACTGCGGCGGGCGTTCCTGAATCCGTCGCCGCGGCGCACGCCCGATGTGCGCGAGGATGGCGGCATTCGATTTCATTGCATACACCCCGATCCACGGCGCACGGCGCACGCCGCCGCAAGTGTCGAGCGCGACGCAGATTCCCCCGCTCGCTTGCCGGCCGTTCGCGCAGCGCAATCGATGCCGCCGACGCGACGATTCGGGATGTGTGCGGCAGCGTACAGATCGCGTGCCGCTACTCGGGGAGAATGCAGTCGACGCCAGGGGCGAATCTCCTTTGGTAACAAGCGTTTGCTGCGGCGGTGAATGTCGCAGTCGTCCGCCGATGCGTTTCCGCCATGCACCGCAACCCGGTACTTCAGTACGCTGCACCAGTGGCCGCCCTGCGGCAGAAGCGAGAGACCTGCAGATGGCCCGCACTTCCGGGATTTCACCCTGTGGCGGGCCGAAGACCGACGGGCAACCGCGGGGCAATCGGCGGCACTTCGACGTCTCGGTGGGCGGGATGCTGAGCGGTGCGGGCACGGCGTCTCAAGTCGCCGATGGAATCGTCTCCGGACGACGGCACCTCGGCCGAGCCGGGCTGGAGAAGCGTGTGACAGAGTTATGGAATCAGGCAGGCGCAGGGATCGGCGGGCGCGGCAATCTTGTCCGCTGCCTGCGCGGACACGCCGCGGAACGTCCGGACGACCCCGCTTTCACGCTCCTTGCCGACGACCCGTCGCGGCGGACGACGATGACGTACGCGCAGCTCGACCGCCGCGCCCGCGTGATCGCCGCCTGCCTCCAGGAGACGTGCTCCGCGAATCAGCGCGTCGTGTTGGCGTACCCGCCCGGCCTCGAGTTCATCGCGGCGTTTTTCGGCACGCTGTACGCCGGCTGCGTCGCCGTCCCTACCGACCAGCCGCGCAACCGTACGCTCGACCGTTTCCGCGCGCTTGTCGGCGATGCCGGCGCGCCGGTCGCGCTAGGCACCGCGGCGGCGATCGCGCAGTTCAAGGCGATGGCCGGCCAGCCCGCGGTGATCACCTGGCTCGCCACCGATGAACTCGCCGACGCCTTCGCCGATCGCTGGGTCGAACACGATCCCGCACTCGATTCGCTCGCGATGATCCAGTACACGTCGGGCTCCACCAGCCAGCCCAAGGGCGTCATGCTGAGCCACGCCAACCTGGTCGAGAACACCCGAGCCATCAGCGACGCCTTCGCGATCAGGAGCAAAACCACCGGCGTCTTCTGGCTCCCTCCCTACCACGACATGGGGCTCATTGGCGGCGTTCTTGCGCCGGTCTTCGCGGGCACGACCATCATCGTCATGAGCCCCGCGACGTTCCTGAAGAACCCGTTCCGCTGGCTCGATGCCATCAGCAAGTCCCGCGCGACAATCTCCGGCGGCCCCAACTTCGCCTACGACATCTGCGTCCGCAAGATCACCGCGGAACAACGCGCCACCCTCGATCTCTCGTCCTGGTCCGTCGCCTTCATCGGCGCCGAGACGGTTCAGCCCGCCACGCTTGCCCGCTTCGTCGAAGCCTTCGGGCCGTGCGGATTCAGCGCCGCGTCGTTCTATCCGTGCTACGGCCTGGCGGAAGCGACGCTGATGGTCACGGGGCCCAAGGCCGGCGCCGGCGCCGCCGTGCACGCGTTCCGCGATGACGCGCTCGCGCAGAACCTCGTCGAGCCGTTGCCCGACGACGCCCCGCACGCGCGCCGCCTCGTTGGATGCGGCGCGCCCGTCGGCTCGCTGCGCCTCGCCATCATCGACGCCGAGACCCTCGCGCCGGTCGCACCCGACCGCGTCGGCGAGGTCTGGGTCGCAGGCGAATCCGTCGGCCAGGGCTACTGGGGCGACGCGCGAACTACCGCGGCGACGTTCCACGCGCGGCGGAGCGACACCGACGACGGCCTGTTCCTGCGCACCGGCGATCTTGGCTTCATCCACGAACGCCAGCTCTACATCGCCGGCAGAGTCGACGACCTCATCATCGTCCGCGGCCTCAACCACCACCCGCAGGACATCGAAGCCACCGCGCGCGATAGTCACCCGCTGCTCGAAACCGGCCTCGGCGCCGCGTTCGCCATCGACGAAAACGGGACGCAGCGGCTCGTCCTCGTGCACGAAGTCGCGCGCGACGGCAGCAACGACCTTGCCCCGGTCATCGACGCCGTCCGCGCCGCGGTCCTCGAAGAACACGGCTTGGCGCTCGACGCTGTCGTGCTGATCCGGTGCGGCACGATCGCCAAGACATCCAGCGGAAAGGTCAAGCGCCACGCAAGCCGCATCGCCTTCCTCGCCGACCGATTCAAACCGCTCGCTCTCTACCGCACTCAGCCGGCTCCCGCGCAGACCGCGCAGACCGCGCAGACCGC
>JBDTVU010000052.1:0-21324 GCA_040007035.1 Betaproteobacteria bacterium
CGCAGGACGCGATGGTGCAGTGGTGGTACGGCCACAACGCGGTCGGCTTCTTCCTCACCGCGGGCTTCCTCGGGATGATGTATTACTTCGTGCCGAAGCAGGCCGGCCGGCCGGTCTACTCCTATCGGCTTTCGGTCGTCCACTTCTGGGCGCTGATCTTCACCTACATGTGGGCCGGTCCGCACCACCTCCACTACACGGCGCTGCCCGACTGGACGCAGTCGCTGGGGATGGTCTTCTCGCTGATCCTGCTGGCGCCGTCGTGGGGCGGGATGATCAACGGCGTGATGACGCTGTCGGGGGCCTGGCACAAGCTGCGCGACGACCCGATCCTCAAGTTCCTCATCGTGTCGCTGTCCTTCTACGGCATGAGCACGTTCGAGGGCCCGATGATGTCGATCAAGACCGTCAACGCGCTGTCGCACTACACCGATTGGACCGTCGGCCACGTGCACTCGGGCGCGCTCGGCTGGGTCGCGTTCATCTCGATCGGCGCGATGTACTACCTGATCCCGCGGATGTTCGGCAAGGCCGAGATGTGGTCGGTGCGCCTCATCACGCTGCACTTCTGGATCGCGACGATCGGCGTCGTGCTCTACATCGCGTCGATGTGGATCGCCGGCGTGATGCAGGGCTTGATGTGGCGTGCGCTCAACGCCGACGGCACGCTGACCTACGCGTTCGTCGAGGGCGTGAAGGCCACCTACCCGTTCTACGCGATCCGGCTGCTGGGCGGTGTGCTGTTCCTGGGCGGCATGCTGATCATGGCCTGGAACGTGATCCGGACCGTCGCCGGCGCCAGCGCGGTCGACGCGCCGATCCCGGCCGCCGGCGTCCCGGCCCACGCCTGAGTGACGCCCGCTCGACGGACTGACAGAACAGGAGCGAACGATGAAGCTCAACCAGGAAATGATCGAGAAGAACATCGGCTGGATGATCGTGCTGATCGTCCTCGTCGTCAGCGTCGGCGGCTTGGTCGAGATCGTGCCGCTGTACTTCCAGAAGTCGACGACCGAGCCGGTGACGGGAGTCAAGCCGTACACTGCGCTGCAGTTGACCGGGCGCGACGTCTACCTGCGCGAAGGCTGCTACAACTGCCACTCGCAGATGATCCGGCCGTTCCGCGCCGAGACCGAGCGCTACGGCCACTATTCGGTGGCCGGTGAATCGGTCTACGACCATCCGTTCCAGTGGGGAAGCAAGCGCACCGGACCGGACCTGGCGCGCGTCGGCGGCCGCTATTCCGACGACTGGCAGCGCGTGCACCTCAACAATCCGCGCGACGTCGTGCCGGAATCGAACATGCCGGCCTATCCGTGGCTCGCGAAGAGCGTGGCGAATGCCGCCGACATCCAGGCCAAGATGAAGGCGCTGCGCCTGGTCGGCGTGCCGTACACCGACGACCAGATCGCCAAGGCGCCGGGCGAGCTGAAGGACCGGACCGAGGCTGATGCGCTGGTCGGGTACCTGCAGAACCTCGGGCTGGCGCTCAAGGGCGTGAGGTGAGCGATGGCCGACACCAGCCTCTACAGCGTCCTTTCCAGCGTGCTGACGGTGCTGTCGTTCGCGATCTTCCTCGGCATCGTGGCCTGGGCATGGAGCAAGCGGCGCCGCGCCGCGTTCGAGGAGGCGGCGAACGCGCCGTTCGCCCTTCCGGACGACGTCGATGACAGCGGCCTCAAGGTGAACGGCAAGCGTGCGGAGCGGCGGTCATGAGCGATTTCACATCGGATTTCTGGAACTGGTACGTCATCCTGCTCACCGTCGCCTCGGTCGGCTACTGCGCCTGGCTGCTGTGGGTGACCGGTCGCGCCAAGGTCGCGGCGGGAACCGCGCCGTTGCCGAAGGTGGCGGGGCCGGGCGGCAAGGAGGTCGAGATCACCGGCCACGTCTGGGACGGCGACCTCGCCGAGTACAACAACCCGCTGCCGAAATGGTGGAGCTACCTGTTCTGGATCACGATCGTGTTCTCGATCGGCTATCTGGCGCTCTATCCGGGCCTCGGCACGGTGCAGGGGGTGCTCGGATGGACGTCCGCCGGCGCCTACGCGAAGGAGGCTGCCGACGCCGACGCGAAGGTCAAGCCGATGTTCGACAAGTACCTCGGCATGGACCTGAAGCAGGTCGCCGCGGATCCGCAGGCGCGGGCGATGGGCGAGCGGCTTTTCCTCAACAACTGCGCGCAGTGCCACGGCTCGACGGCGACGGGCGGACGCGGCTTCCCGAACCTGACCGACAACGACTGGCTGTACGGCGGTGCGCCGGAGACGATCCGCGAATCGATCACCAACGGCCGGATGGGCGTGATGCCGGCGCTCGCCCCGGTGCTGGGCGACGACGGAACGAAGCACGTCGCCAACTACGTGCGGTCGCTGTCCGGGCTCGCGAACGACTCACTGAGGGCACAACTCGGGGCGCCGCTGTTCCTCGCCAACTGCTCGGCGTGCCACGGCGCGGACGGCAAGGGCAACCCGGCAGTCGGCGCGCCCAACCTCACCGACGCGACGTGGCTGTACGGCAGCTCCGAAGCGACCATCACTGAAGGAATCACGAAGGGGCGGAACCTCAACGTGACCGAGGGATCGACGACGATGCCGTCGTTCAGGTCCACGCTCGACCCGGGCAAGATCCAACTCCTCGCCGCGTACGTCTGGGGCCTGTCGAACAGGCCTGCCGCCGCGAAGTAACGCCTTCCATCGCTGCCGCAGAATCCGTTCCGCGGCGGCGATGTCGCACTGCCTGTCCCGCATCGCTCCGCGGTCCGTGCGTGATCGCGCGACGCCTATAATTCCGCCGTGAACGCCTCCGACAAGATGATTCCGATCCAGCCGGCGCCGCCCCCCGCGGCACCCGCCGAGGAGGTTGCGCTCTACGAGATCCGCAGGAAGATCCACCCGCGGGCGGTGACCGGCGTCTTCTTCCGCTGGCGCTGGGCGCTGATCTTCCTCACGCAGGCGATTTTCTACGGGCTGCCGTGGCTGCCGTGGAACGACCGCCAGGCGGTGCTGTTCGACCTCGCGGCGCGGAAGTTCTACATCTTCGGCCTCGTGTTCTGGCCGCAGGACGTGATCTATCTCGCGGTGCTGCTGATTCTGTCCGCGTTCTCGCTGTTCCTGTTCACCGCGATCGCGGGCCGCGTCTGGTGCGGCTACGCGTGTCCGCAGACGGTCTACACCGAGGTCTTCCTGTGGGTGGAGCGGCGGATCGAGGGCGACCGCGTCGCGCGGATCCGCCTCGACGCCGCACCGATGTCGGCGTCGAAAGTCGGGAAGAAGGCCGCAAAGCACGTGATCTGGATCGCGCTGGCACTGTGGACGGGCCTCACGTTCGTCGGCTACTTCACGCCGATCGGCGAGCTGCTCGCCGCGCTGCCCTTCCGGCTCGGGCCGTGGGAGACGTTCTGGATCCTGTTCTACGGCTTCGCCACCTACGGCAACGCCGGGTGGATGCGCGAGCAGGTGTGCAAGTACATGTGCCCGTACGCGCGGTTCCAGTCGGTGATGTTCGACCAGGACACGATGATCATCGCCTACGACGGCGCGCGCGGCGAGCCGCGCGGGTCGCGCAGCCGCAAGGTCGACATCAAGGCGGCGGGGCTCGGCCACTGCATCGACTGCAACATCTGCGTCCAAGTGTGCCCGACCGGGATCGATATCCGCAAGGGGCTGCAATACGAGTGCATCGGCTGCGCCGCGTGCATCGACGGCTGCGACCAGGTGATGGACAAGATGGGCTACCCGAAAGGACTCATCCGCTACGCGTCGCAGAACGGGCTCGCGAACGGTTACGACCGGGCGACGACGTGGAAGCGCGCGTTTCGCCTGCGCACGCTGCTCTATCTGGGCTTGCTGTTCGCGATCGCGACGGCGGCGGGCGTGGCGCTCTGGCTGCGCGAGCCGCTGAAGGTCGACGTGATGCGCGACCGTGGTTCGCTCGCCCGCGAAGCGAAGCCGGGCATCATCGAGAACGCGTACCGGATCCAGATCATGAACACCGACGAGAAACCGCGGCAGTTCAGGATCGCCGCGACGGGGCTGCCCGGCATCGCCATCGTCGGCGTCGCGCAACCGGTCGCCGTCGGCGCAGCGTCGACGCGGCTGGTGCCGATCGGCGTCCAGGTTCCCGCCGAGGTCGGCGAGGCGGCGGACCGGGAAGCCGGCCGCGAGCCGGGTCGGCAAAGCTCGCACCGGATCGAGATCGTCATCGAGGCTGTCGACGACGCGAAGCTTGCGCGGCACGAGAAGTCGACGTTCCTGTTCCCGCGATGAATCCACGGACGCCACGATGACCGCCCGCGCGATGCCGACCCCCGACTCGGCCACGACGCCGTGGTACCGCCAGCGCTGGCCATGGTTTCTGATCGCCGGCCCGGCGCTGGTCGTCGTCGCGGCGCTGGTCACCGCATGGATCGCCGCCTCGGGCGCGGACCCGGTGCTGGCCGAGGATTACTACAAGCGCGGGCTGCTGGTGAACAGGACGATCGCTGCGCAGGCGGCCCCGACGGCGGCGCCGTCCGGCGCGACGCTGCGCTTCGGCGCCGACGGCACGGTGCGCGCGCGCCTCGCTGGCGCGACCGAGGTCGAGCTGCCGCCGACGTTGCGGCTGAAGCTCGCGTCGCCGTCGGCGGCGTCAGGCGCTCGCACGGTGGTTCTCGTCCGCGGCGCCGACGGCGAGTACGCGGGCCGCGTCGACGCACTGCCGCCGGGACGCTGGATCGTGACGCTCGAAGCGGACGCGTGGCGGCTGCCGACGACCGTCGTCAGCGGTGCGCTGGCGGACGTGCGGCTCGGCAGCACGGAATAGGCGCCGGTCGCGCCGGCAACGGGCAGCACGCCGGGGCTGCGAGCGTCCGGCACGGCAACGGGAATCGAGGAGGCGGCAATGCAGACCAGCGGAAGTTTCGCGCAGCGGCTGATGTGGGTGATCTGGCCGGCGTTCCTCGTGGCAGGGGTCGCCGAGACGCTGTTCTTCACGATCTTCGACCCGTTCGATCTCCACTTCTTCGGCGGGACGCTCGACCTGTCGCGGTCGGCGATCTACACGATGGGGTTCTTCGGCTTCTGGGGGCTCGGCATCGCGTCGTCGGCGCTGACGGTGTTCCTCGAGCGCTCGCCGTGGGAGATCAACCGCTGTCCGCTCGAGCCGCCGGAGCGTCCGGACGGTTGTCCGAAGCGTGACGAAACCGGCGCCTGCTGCGCGCCGGGCGAACTTCCGCAGCGATAACGCGTCCGCCTGCGGCCTCCTTGGACCGGCCGTGCAGTATTTCCGCTGGAGTGTCGGCCGCAGCGCCGACTCGCCCCGCTCGCACCCCGCTGCGCGGGGGCCCTGCTCGCCGGCTCGCGCCGCTACCCGCGCTGACCGACCAGTTGCTTCAGCGCGGTGATGTCGAGCAGCTTGACGGCGCGGCCTTGGACCTGGATCAGGCCCTCTTCCTGGAACCGCGAGAACAGCCGGCTCACTGTCTCGAGCTTGAGGCCGAGGTAGCTGCCGATCTCCTCGCGCGTCATCCGCAGCACGAACTCCGTCGAAGAGTAGCCGCGGCGGCGGTAACGCTCGGACAGGTTGATGAGGAACACAGCGAGGCGCTCCTCCGCGCGCATGCTGCCGAGCAGCAGCATGATGCTGTGGTCGCGGGCGATTTCCTTGGACAGGAACTGGTAGAGGTTGTGCTGCAGCGGCGGCAGGTCGCGCGCGAGGTCCTCGAGCCGCTCGAACGGCAGCACGCAGACCTCGGTGTCCTCGAGCGCCAGTGCCTGGCAGCCGTGGCGGTCGCTGCCGATGCCGTCGAGGCCGATGATGTCGCCCAGCATGTGGTAGCCGGACACCTGCTCGCGGCCGTCCTCGGCGAGGACCGTCGTCTTGAGCGAGCCGAGGCGCACGGCGTACAGCGCGGAGAACGTGTCGCCGGCCCGGTAGAGAGAATCGCCCTTCTTCAGCCGGACCCGGGTGCCGACCAGCGAATCGACCTGCCTGATTTCGTCGGGATTGAGGCCCATCGGAAGGCACAGCTCACGCATGCTGCACGTCATGCAGTGGGTCTTCAGGTCGCGGATCGAAATGACCGGCGCGGGCGAGATCGGCACCGTCCGTGCCGAACCGACGGCGGGCTGCGAGGTGAGGGGCTTGGCGGGCGGGGTCATCGCGCGGGTGGCGAACTTGCGAACACGCAAATGGTTGATCTACGTCAATCCGGCGAATTTTAATTGGAATCGGGGCAATTGAACAGGACGCCGATGCGTACACGCGGGAAAATGCCATGGCGGCGAGCGCGACAAATCGCCACAGGAGGGGCAGGATGGCCTGGTCGGCGCTGATCGGCGCGTGGCTCGCAGGGATTCTCGGCGGCGTCCATTGCCTTACGATGTGTGGGGGCTTTGTCGCTGCGATGTCGGGAGGCGGCGGGGCGCCAGTGCCACTTCGGCCCGCGACCGCGCTCGCATGGCGCGCGCTGCCGTACAACGTGGGCCGGATCGCGACGTACACCGCGCTCGGCGCGCTCGTGGGCGGCGTCGGCGGAACCGCGCTGGCCGGTGCCGGGCTCCTCCCGGTTCAGCGCGCGCTGTTCGTCGTCGCCAACCTGTTCCTGCTGGCGCTCGCGGTCGCGATCGTGCGCCGTGAGCAGGGGTTTGCGTGGCTGCAACACGCGGGCGCCGCGGTGTTCGCGCGTGCGCTGCCGGCGGTGCGGCCCCTCGCGACCCGCGATGGCGTCCTGGCGCGTTTTGCATTGGGACTCGTCTGGGGACTCGTTCCCTGCGGCCTCACCTACAGCGTGCTGCCCGTCGCGCTGTTTGCCGGCAACGCCGTTGCCGGTGCGGCGGTGATGCTCGCGTTCGGAATGGGGACGCTGCCCAACCTGCTCGCGGCCGGGTGGGCCGCCGCCCGCGTGAGGCCGTGGCTCGCGCGGCCGGCGATCCGCAACGCGGCGGCGGCGTTGCTCGCCGCTTTCGCCGCGGTCGGCATCTGGCGCGCGCTGTGGGGACCGATGTCGCTCGCGCAGGGACCGTTCTGCCTCGTGCCGTGACGTACGACGCCGTGGGCTGACGAGCCCGCGGCGGCCGCATGCGAAAATCCGCGGCATGACGACGGTCGCCGCGATCCCCGATCCCCGCGTGTTTCCCGAGCCCGGTTCGGCGCCGCCCGAGGTCGCCGAATTGTTCGCGCGGATCGAGGCGAGCCTCGCCGCCGACACCGGCGCGGTCGCCGCGGCGGTCGATGCCGAGGTGCGCACCAATCTCGCGCACCGGCTGCGGGGCGACGGTCCCGGACTCGCCGCGCTGTTCGCCCGCGCACCCTCGGTGACCGTCGCCCGGCACCTGTGGCGGCAGCTCGAGCTCGCGGCGCGAGAGACCGGCGCGACGCCCGGCGCCGCGCTTGCCGCGACGGTGTTCGCGCTGCCGGTCGTCATCGTCGCCGGGATAGAAGCAACGTCCGGCGAGGCGACGCTGCCAGGCATTCTGGAGGATGCGAATGCGATCACGGCGCTGCTGCGCGAGCACGGCGCGCTCGGCGGCAACCGGACCTTCGGCATCGCGAACGCGCTCGTCGCCAGCGAAGCGATCGACCTGCCGCGGCTGCCCGAGATCCTCGCGTGGCAGCGGCTGCCCGAGGGGTCGCCGGACCGGATGCCGCTGCCGGAGCGGGTGCTGGTGCCGGCGCCGCTCGCGGTCGCGGCGGGGCACGAGGCCGTGCACCTGCGGTTCCTGGTCGGCACTGCGCTCGCGCGCGCGGACGTCGATCTGCTCGCGGATGCGACGGTGGGCCGCTGGGGCGCGCCGCTCACGCGCGAGCTCGCCCGCCAACTCGGCGTCGGTCCGGTCCGGGTGCTGCCGCTTCCGCGCGCGCCGCAGCGGCTGCTGCCCGCCGTGGTCCAGGGACGGACCGCGCAGCGCGACGTCTCGGCGCAACTGTTCGCCGGCAACGCGATCCGGCGGATCCGCGCCGCCGTCGGCGAGCCGACGGCCGTCATCAGCGCCCACCGCGCGCCCGACGCGCCGGGCGGCGGCGAGCTGCGGCTGTCGCTGTCGTCGCCGTTCGCCGCACGCGACGCCGAGGGCTTCCGCTGCCCGCTCGCTGCGCTCGATCGCGTCGGCGACGTCGTCGCGATGCTCGCCGACCTGATGACCGATTGCCGGGTGACCGACGTCCGCCACATCGGCGGCATCCACCCGGACCGTGACCCGGCGACCGGCGTTCGGCTGCTGTTCAAGCCGGAAACGATCCCTGCGGTTGCCGGCGTGTTGCACTGACGCGGGCGGCCGGTCGCCGGTCCGCGCACGGCCAGCCGTCTGGCGACCGGGTAAAGCGTTCACCGAAGCGCACCGTCTGCGGACGACCGTCGGGCGGATGTCGGCGGCCGGGGATGGCGAACGCATTGACAGCGTCCACGAGCCCGTTATATTGCATACGGTATACCAAACCGCGGCCCGGATTGCCCCCGACGGAGGGGCCGGGATCCGCGTTCGGACAAGGAGGAGGCGCGTGGCAGCCCAAAACCAGCACATCCGGGTACTCGTCGCGAAGGTCGGGCTCGACGGCCACGACCGCGGCGTCAAGATCGTCGCGCGCACGCTGCGCGACGCCGGCATGGACGTCATCTACACCGGGCTCCACCGCACGCCCGAGGAAGTCGTCGACGCCGCGGTGCAGGAGGACGTCGACGTCATCGGCGTGTCGATCCTGTCGGGCGCACACATGACGGTGTTCCCGCGCATCCTCGCGTCGCTGAAGGCGCGCGGCGCCGACGACATCCTCGTCGTCGGCGGTGGAGTGATCCCGGACGGCGACGTCGTTGCGCTGAAGGCGGGCGGCGTCCGCGAGATCCTGCTGCAGGACACGCCGCCGGAGGCGATCGTCGCGATGGTGCGGCGGATCGTGTCCGAGCGCGGCGAACGCTGACCGGGGCGGCACGATGGAACAGTGGAGCTTCCCGCCACGCTACGACGCGGAGTACCTGCCGCCCGCCGGCGCCCGTTGCTGGTTTCCGCAGCGCGAGACGATGCCCGCCGCGTTGCGCGAGCGGGCGATCCTCGAGCGGCTGCAGCAGGTCACCCGTTATGCGTGGGAGCACGCGCCGTTCTATCGGCGGAAGTGGGAAGCGACCGGCTTCCACCCCGATCACCTGCGCTCGCTCGAGGACTTCGAGTCGAAGGTGCCGGTGATCACGAAAGCGGATCTGCGCGACGCCCAGGCGCGGGTGCCGCCGTTCGGCGATTACGTCTGTGTTCCGGACGGCGAGGTCTTCCACGTCCACGGCACGTCGGGGACGACCGGGCGGCCCACCGTGTTCGGCATCGGTCGCACCGACTGGGACGCGATTGCCAACGCGCACGCGCGAATCATGTGGGCGATGGGCATCCGGCCCGGCGACACCGTGTTCGTCGGCGCGATCCTGAGCCTTTACATGGGCTCGTGGGGCGCGCTCGCCGGCGCGGAGCGGCTGCGCTGCAAGGCGTTCCCCTTCGGCGCCGGCGCGCCGGGGATGACGGCGCGCGCGGCGATGTGGCTCGACCTCATCAAGCCGCAGGCGTTCTACGGCACGCCGTCCTACGCGCTGCACTTGGCCGAGGTCGCGCGCGGCGAAGGCTTCGATCCGCGCGGCTTCGGCCTGAAGACGATGCTGTTTTCCGGCGAGCCCGGCGCGTCGGTGCCCGGTGTGCGCGACCGGATCGCCGACACCTACGGCGCGCGCGTCGTCGACTGCGGCTCGATGGCCGAGATGACACCGTTCATGAACGTCGCCGGCACCGCCGAAACCGACGGCATGCTGTGCTGGCAGGACATCGTCTACACCGAGGTCTGCGACCCGGCGACATTTCATCGGGTGCCGTTCGGGCAGCGCGGCACGCCGGTGTACACGCATCTGGAGCGCACGTCGCAGCCGATGATCCGCCTCGTGTCGGGCGACCTCACGCTGTGGGAGGACGGTCCGACGCCGTGCGGGCGCACCTACCCGCGGCTGCCGCACGGCATCTTCGGCCGCATCGACGACATGTTCACGATCCGCGGCGAGAACGTCTATCCGAGCGAGGTCGACGCGGTGATGAACCAGCTCGCCGGCTACGGCGGCGAGCACCGGATCGTCATCAGCCGTGACGGCGCGATGGACGAGCTGATGGTCCGCGTCGAGGCGTCCGGCGAGCGGGCCGCGATGGGGGAGGACGGACTGGCGGCGCTGTCCGTCGACGCGGCGAAGCGGCTGCAGAAAGTGCTCGGCCTGCGCGCGCGGGTCGAGGTGGTCCCGCCGGGCACGTTCCCGCGCACCGACTTCAAGGCCCGCCGCGTGATCGACGACCGCGACGTGTTCCGCGACATGAACGCTCGGTTGGCGCAAGGCGCGAGCGGGTGAAACCCTTCGTTCCGTCGTCGGCGCTGGTGGCGAGCGTGCGCGCCGGTGACGTGCGCGCGATCGCGCGGCTGCTCACGCGTGCCGAAACCGGCGGCGACGAGTGCCGGCCCGCGCTCGACGAGATCTTTCGCCACGCCGGCCGTGCGCACGTCGTCGGCATTACCGGCGTCCCCGGCAGCGGAAAGTCGACGCTGGTCGCGAAGGTCGTTGCCGCGGTCAGGCGTTCCGGTCGCAGCGTCGGCATCGTCGCCATCGACCCGTCGAGCCCGTATTCCGGCGGCGCGATCCTCGGCGACCGGATCCGGATGGCCGAGCTCGCCGGCGATCCGGGCGTGTTCGTGCGCAGCATGGCCACGCGCGGCGCGCTCGGCGGGCTCGCCCACGGCACGCTGGAGTCGGTCGACGTCCTCGACGCCGCGGGCTTCGACGTCGTGTTCATCGAGACCGTCGGCGTCGGTCAGGACGAGGTCGACGTCGCGCGCGCGGCGCATACGACGGTCGTCGTGTCGGCGCCGGGCCTCGGCGACGACATCCAGGCGATCAAGGCCGGCATCCTCGAGATCGCCGACATCCACGTCGTCAGCAAGTGCGACAAGCCGGACGCCAATCGGGCGATCTCGGACCTGAAGTCGATGCTCACACTCGGGCTCGCGCTGGCGAAGCCCGCGGCCGGCGTTCGATGGCAAGTGCCGGTCGTGGCGACCAGCGCCGTGCGCGATGAAGGCGTGGCCCCGCTTCTCGACGCGATCGACCGCCACTGGACGCACCTGGTCGCCAGCGGCGAGATCGTCGCCCGTCGCACCGCGATCAACGAGCGGCGGCTGCTCAAGGCCGGCGAGGACATCCTGCGCACCGCGTTCGCGCGGCATCGCCACGGCCGGGTCTGTGCACTTCTGGAAACGCTCGACTCACGCGCGCTGTCGCCTCACGGCGCCGCCCGGCGACTGCTCGCCGAACTGCACATCGGAGACAAAGGATGAACGATCCTGCATTCCGCGGCACGGCCGCACTCGACCCGAACGCCCGCGCCGCGCTCGAAGCCGCCGTCGAGGCGTGGGAGGCCGGCGAAGTCGCGAGCTTCGTCGCCCGCGCGCCGGAGCGGCAGCCCGAGTTCAGGACCGGCGGCGGCTTTCCGCTGAAGCGCACGTACACGGCGCTGGACATCGCCGACACGCCGCTCGAGGACATCGGATTGCCGGGCCGATACCCGTTCACGCGCGGACCGTACCCGACGATGTACCGCGGCCGGCTGTGGACGATGCGCCAGATCGCCGGCTTCGGCACCGCCGAGGACACGAACAAGCGGTTCAAGTACCTGATCGCCAACGGCCAGACCGGCCTGTCGACGGACTTCGACATGCCGACGCTGATGGGCTATGACAGCGACCATCCGATGAGCGAGGGCGAGGTCGGCCGCGAAGGTGTGGCCATCGACACGCTCGCCGACATGGAGCACCTGTTCGATGGCATCGACCTCGAGCGGATCTCGGTGTCGATGACGATCAACCCGAGCGCGTGGATCCTGCTCGCGATGTATGTCGCGCTGGCGAAACGGAAGGGTTACGACCTCGACCAGCTCTCCGGCACGATCCAGGCCGACATCCTGAAGGAGTACCAGGCGCAGAAGGAGTGGATCTTCCCGATCGCGCCGTCGGTGCGGATCGTCCGCGACTGCATCACCTACTGCGCCCGCCACATGAAGCGGTACAACCCGATCAACATCTCGGGCTACCACGTCTCGGAGGCGGGCTCGTCGCCGCTCGACGAGGTCGCATTCACGATGTGCAACCTGATCGCCTACGTCGAGGAGGTGACGAAGACCGGGATGCACGTCGACGATTTCGCGCCGCGGCTCGCGTTCTTCTACGTCTGCCAGGCCGACTTCTTCGAGGAGGTCGCGAAGTTCCGCGCCGTGCGCCGCGTCTACGCCAAGATCATGAAGGAGCGCTTCGGCGCGCGGAACCCGGAGTCGATGCGGCTGCGCTTCCACTGCCAGACGGCGGCGGCGTCGCTGACCAAGCCGCAGTACCAGATCAACGTCGTGCGCACCGGGCTGCAGGCGCTGGCCGCCGTGCTGGGCGGCGCGCAGAGCCTGCACACCAACGGGATGGACGAGGCGTTCGCGATCCCAACCGAGGAGGCGATGAAGATCGCGCTGCGCACGCAGCAGATCATTGCCGACGAGTCCGGCGTCGCGCAGGTCGTCGATCCGCTCGGCGGCTCCTACCTGGTCGAGAGCCTGACCACGCAGTACGAGCGGGAGATCTTCAAGGTGATCGACCACGTCGACGCCAACGGCGGCACCGTCCGGCTGACCGAGGACGGCTGGTTCCAGCGCCGGATCGCGGACTTCGCCTACGAAACGGCGCTGAAGAAGGCGAGCGGCGAGAAGCCGGTGCTCGGCGTCAACAAGTATGTCGATCCGGACGAGAAGTTCGACGTCGAGATCCATCCGTACGACCCGTCGACGGCGACCCGCCAGACCGAACGGCTGCAGCGGGTGCGGCGCGAGCGCGACAATGCCGAGATCGCCGCGCTGCTGGAGCGACTCGTCGCCGTCGCGCGCGACGAACGCGAGAACATCCTGCCGGTGACGATCGACCTCGTCGACGCCGGCGCGACGATGGGCGACATCGTCGAGAAGCTGAAGGGCGTCTGGGGCACGTACCGCGAGAAGCCGGTATTCTGAGCGCCGCGCGGCCCGCGTCCGGAGCCGCCCGCAACGAGACGAACGCTGCCGCGCGCGCCGCTCCCTGCGCTCTCCCATCTGCCGCTACCATGCTGATCGACTATCTCCATCACCGTCCGGCACTCGCCGCACCGTTCTTCTGCGATCCGACGGCGGCGGCGATCGGGCGCACGGTCGCCGGTCCGGGCCTCGAGCTTCGCGCCTACGCGACGCTGCGCGCCGACGGCGAATGGGTGCGCATCGGTGCGCGGGCGTTCTTCGCCGAGCGCGCGACGGCGCACATCGCCGACGGCTTGCTGCCGGCGACCGTCGGCGACGATGTCACCGTCGGCCGCTACGCGCTTGTCCACGCATGCACGCTCGAAGACGGCGTCGTCCTCGGGGATGCTGCGGTCGTGATGGACGGCGCCGTCGTCGGCGCGCGCGCGCTGGTCGCGCCGGGCAGCCTCGTGCCGCCGCGCAAGCGCCTGCCCGGCGGCTGGCTCTACGCGGGCAATCCGGCGACGCCGATGCGCGCGATCGGCGCAGATGAACTCGCGGCGGCGGCGATGGCGATCCGCACCGGCACGGCGTCGGCGCTGGTCCGCGCCGACGGCCTGCCGCCGCTCGACATGGACGCCTTCCTGCCCGGAAGCGCCGGCGGCGGTGCGCTGCACGCGATCGCCGGGCGCGCGCCGCGGATCGCGCGTGCGTACGTCGCGCCGACCGCGCTCGTCGCCGGCGACGTGGACGTGGCCGACGACGTCGGCATCTGGTTCGGTTGTGCGCTCGCCGCGGGCGACGGCCGCATCGTCGTTGGACCGCGGTCCAACGTGCAGGACAACTCGATCCTCGTCACCGATGCGGCGCGCGGCGAATTGCGGCTGGGCGCGGGGGTGACCGTCGGCCACAACGTCCGGATCGGCGCGGCGACGATCGGCGACGACGCGTTGATCGGGATGGGATCGGAACTCGCCGACGGCGTCGTCGTCGAGGCGGGCGCCTGCGTCGGCGCGCGGGCGCAGGTCGAGCCGGGAACGGTGGTCAAGACCGGCTGGATCTGGGCCGGCCGACCCGCGACGGCGTTCCGTGAGTTGAAGCCCGACGAACGGACGTGGTTCGCCCGCGGACGCGACATCTACGTCGGTTACGCGGCGGCGTATCGCGGCTAGCGTGCGGCCCGCGCGCGCCCGCCAGCGCCCGCGTTTCCCGTCGGCAACGTCGGCAGCGCGATGTCGATGCCGATCGCGGCGCTCGCGAGATGGGCGCGCGCCAGTTCCGCGGCGCCATCGGCGTCGTGCGCGGCGATCGCGCGCAGGATCTGCTCGTGCTCAGTCCAGATGGTCTTCCGGTATTCGCGGTGCTGGAGCACCTCGCGCATCGCGCGCCGCAGGTGGTTCCACAGCTCGCCCATCGTGTCGACGAACAGCCGGTTGCCCGACAGTTCGTAGAGGTGCATGTGGAAATCCATGTCGGCGTCGACGAGTTTCGCCAGCGAGCCTTCGCGCACCGCGCGCTGGCCCGCCGCGACGATCCGCTCGCCGCGGGCCACGGCCGCCGGTGTCGCATGCCGAGCGGCGAGAGCGGCGGCCAGCGGGTCGATGCCGAGCCGCAATTCGTAGACCCAGCGCAGGAAGTCGCGGTCGAGCGGCGCGACCATCAGCCCGCGACGGCCGGCGTCGCAGACGAATTTCTGCTGCTTCAGGAGGTGCAGCGCCTGGCCGACCGGCTGCCGCGACACCGACAGCTTGCTGGCCACGCTCGCCTGCGTCAGGCGCTCGCCGGGCGCGAGCCGGCCGTCGCAGATCGCGTCGAGGATCGCCCGGTACGCCTGCTCGACGATCGTCGTCTGCGGAGGGAGGGAGTCCATGGGCGGGATGAGTGCGTCGTTCGTCCGCGGCGGACGCGGACAAGCCGGCGTCGCTGCGCTGCCGGCGAGCGACGCGACGGTCGGCGAGGCGTCCTGCGGGCGGCCGGTATAATCGCATCTTACCGATTTCCGGGTCCCCCTCCCACGCCATGAGCTTCGACCGCGTCCCCGCCGGCACCGATGTACCCAACGACTGCAACGTGATCATCGAGATCCCGATGCGTGGCGATCCCATCAAGTACGAGGTCGACAAGGAGACCGGCGCCGTGTTCGTCGACCGCTTCATGTCGACGGCGATGCACTACCCGTGCAACTACGGCTACATCCCGCGCACGCTGTCGGACGACGGCGACCCATGCGACGTGCTGGTGCTCTCGCCGATGCCGCTCATCACCGGGGTGGTCGTCCGCTGCCGGCCGATCGGCATGCTCAAGATGGACGACGAGGCCGGCGGCGACGCCAAGATCCTCGCCGTCCCGATCGACAAGCTGTCGAGCCTGTACCGCTCGGTGAAGTCGCCGCGCGACCTGCCCGAGATCACGACGCAGCAGATCGCGCACTTCTTCGAGCACTACAAGGACCTCGAGCCGCGCAAGTGGGTGCGGATCTCGTCGTGGACCGAAGCCGAGGACGCCCGCCGCGAGATCGTCGAGGGCGTGGCCCGGTTCGACGCCGCCGCTGCCGCGAAATCGAAGTCCTGAGCCGGACTCGCGCGTGACCGCAACGGCGCGAGGCGCGGCGCTCTTCCCCGCGCTGTTCGTGCTGCTGTGGAGCACCGGCTTCATCGCGGCCAAGTACGGGCTGCCGCACGCGCCGCCGCTCACCTTCCTGCTGTACCGGTTCGTGCTGGTCGCCGCGCTGATGGCGCTGGTCGCGGCGGCGACGCGCGCGCCGTGGCCGCGCTCGCGGCGCGACATTGCGCACGTCGTGGTTTCGGCGTGGCTCGTCCACGGCGCGTATCTCGGCGGCGTGTTCGTCGCGCTCGCCGGCGGCATGCCTGCGGGGACGAGCGCGATGCTGGTCGGGCTGCAGCCGATCGTCACCGTGCTGATCGCGCGCGGCTGGCTCGGCGAGCGCGTGGTGCCGCGGCAGTGGGCAGGGCTGGCGTTGGGGCTCGCCGGCGTCTTGCTCGTCGTCCGCCACAAGCTCCACTTCGACGGCGACCTGCAGGGACTGATCCCGTCGGCGATCGCGCTGGCCGGCATTTCGGTCGGCACGCTGTACCAGAAGCGCTTCTGCACGCACATCGACCTGCGCAGCGGCGCGGTGATTCAGTTTACGGCGTGCGCGGTCGTGTACCTGCCGCTGGTGCTGCTGTTCGAAGGCGGCGGCGTGCGCTGGACGCCCGAGTTTGCGTTCGCGATCTCGTGGTCCGTCGTCGTGCTCTCGGTCGGCGCGATCAGCCTGCTGTACTGGCTGCTGCGGCACGGCGCGGCGTCGGACGTAGCGCGGCTGTTCTTCCTCGTTCCCGCCGTCACCGCGGTCGAGGCCTACGCAATCTTCGGCGAGACGCTGGACGTGCTCGCGGTCGCGGGGATGGCGCTGATCGCCGTCGGCGTCGCGTTGGCGCGGCCGGTGGAAGGAGGTCGCGGACGCCAGCCGGGGAGCGCTACGGCGACGTGACGATCCGCGTGCCGGCGATCCGGTCGTGCAGGAATCGGCGTTCCGGATCGACGAACGCCCAGAGGAAATTGAGGCCGACGAGCCAGACCGCGTGGGCACCGAGGCCGGACGGCGCCAGCGCGGCGTATGCGCCGAGCGCGCATGCGGGCCCGATCCACGCGGCGAGATAGCGGGCGAGGGCGGCGCGGCGGTCGGGCGGCCGGCCATCGGCGCCGACCACCGCCAGATGCCACGTCTTCATCGGCAGCGTCCGGCGGCCACCGGTCCAAGACCAGACGAAATAGGCGGCGCCCGTGGCGAATATCGCGCAGAACGCGATGACCCGGGCCGGGAGCTCGGGCACGCGGAGCGCTTGCGCACCGGCCGGGCCGGGTGAAACGAGAGGTGCGGTCAGGAAGCCGACGACGACGACGAGCGCGGATGCGAGCGTCGCCTCGTAGGTCAGCGCCGCGAGCCGGCGGCCGAGCGACGCGGGTGGCGCCGGGGCGGCGGAGGAGACGGCCGGAGCCTGCGCCTGCGGGCGGACGCCGCCGGTCACGCGACGGTCATTTCGGCGCCGGGGCGGCGCCTGGCGTGAGCTGCGGCGGGGGCGTCTGCGGCGGTGCAGGCCGGACCGCCGGCTTGCTGCCCGTCGCCGAGGGTACGGCGGCGGGCGGTGGCTTGGTGGCGAGCTCGCGCCTGGTTTCCGGCGGCAGGCTCTGGTACTGCTGCCACTTCTGCTGGACGTCCTGCTTCTTGTCCGGAGGCAGCGCCTTCAGCGACTTGTACTGCTCGCGGGCCGCCGCACGGTCCGTCGGGGAGAGCTCGGCCCACGGTCGCATCTGCTGCTGCGTGCGCTGCTGCGCTTCCGGCGACATCTTCGGATAACGCTGGGCGATACCCAGCCACTTCTGCCGGCGCTGGGCGTCCAGCTTGTCCCACTCCGGCGGCGCCAGCGGGGCGAGGATCTGCTTCTGCGCGGGGGAGAGTTCGGACCACGACGGCGACCGGATGGCGACCGGCTGCGCAAATGCGCTCGCGGCCATCACGGCCGCGAGCGCGATGCCCGAGAGTACGTCGCGGATCAGTCTTCGCCGAGCGTTTTCAACCAATTCTGGAATCCCCGGTCCAGGTAGGCGTCGATCGGCAGGTCCGAGGACAGGATCGCCGCGTCCGTTTCCTCGATGTCCTTGAGTTGCTGCCAACCCTGCCACTGTTGATAGCCGATGCCGGCGGCGACGATCAGCGCGATCCCCAGCCACAGCCGGGCGCCGTTCCGGAAGCCGCGGCCGCTGCCCATCGTGCCGCTGCCCGAGCCGGCGAACGCCGGCACGAGCCCCGGCCGGGACGCCCGCTTCGGGTCGGTCAGGCGCGCCAACGCCTCGGCGCGCGCGCGCTGCAGCCGGTACGCCGTTCCGGCCTTGAGGTTTGCGCTGCCGAAATCGAGGTAAGCGGTTATTTTCTTTGCGAAATACTGATTCTTCTCGATCATGGCGTCACCCCTTTGGCCTTGAGCGTTTCGGCCAGTGCGTGAACGGCGCGCGAGCAGTGGGTCTTCACGCTGCCCTCCGAGCACCCCATCGCGGCGGCGGTTTCCGATACGTCGAACTCTTCCCAGTAACGCAGCAGAAACGCTTCCCGTTGACGGGCGGGGAGCCGCGCCAGTGCCTGCTCGATCAGCGCCACAACCTGCACTTGCTGGAGCTGGTCCGCGGGATCGACCGGGATGTTGGAGTCCTGTTTTGCGGCGATGGTTTCAAGCGGGTCGTAATCGTCGTCCTTTTCCGCGCCTTTCCCCAGCGCCGACAGCACGGTTGTCCACGTCGACCGGACCTTCTGCCGGCGGAAATGGTCGTGGATCGTGTTCTGGAGGATCCGCTGGAACAGCATCGGCAGCTCGGCCGGCGGTTTTCCGGCATATTTCTCGGTGAGCTTCAGCATCGCGTCCTGCACGATGTCGAGGGCAGCGTCCTCGTTGCGGACCGCGAACATCGCCTGCTTGAAGGCGCGCCGCTCGACGCCGGCGAGAAAGGCCGAGATTTCTTGGTAGGTGGCCAGGGGGAATGGGGTTCGGTTGGGAGCCGGCCGGCGCCGTCGCCGCATCGGCCGGGCTGGAGCCGGGACTCGGCGGGACGTCGCGGGCAATGCCGTGCAGTGCGTCGCGCAATTATAGGGTGCATCTTCGAAGCCGCCATTGTGCGGTGCAGCGGCTTGACCGAAACGGGCGGTCCGGGTAAGGTTAACCCTTCGGCCGGCGACGGCCGATGCTGTATCGCAACAAGCGGCCGTTTGCGTCCCCTCCGACGATGCCACGAGCGTCTCGGAGCACCCCTAGGGGCGCGGCCGATGCAGTTCCGATCGCGGCTTTCTACCCGATTCAAGCCCAGGTGGGCGCGTCCACCCCCATGCGCGCCGAACAGTGTCGACGTACCCGGTTCGTCCGGCTCCGGCGTGGAGCATGCCACCGGGAGTTTCCACGAACAGCTTGAGGCAATGCCATGCAACTCACGGGCGCAGAAATCGTCATCCGCTGTCTGCAGGAAGAAGGCGTCGAGTACGTCTACGGCTATCCGGGCGGCGCGGTCCTCAACATCTACGACGAGTTCTTCAAGCAGGACAAGGTCAAGCACGTGCTGGTACGCCACGAGCAGGGCGCGGTCCACGCCGCCGACGGCTATTCGCGATCGTCGCTGAAGACCGGCGTCGCGTTGGTGACGTCGGGTCCCGGCGTCACCAACGCGGTCACCGGCATCGCCACCGCGTACATGGACTCGATCCCGGTCGTCATTCTCACGGGGCAGGTGCCCACGCACGCGATCGGCCAGGACGCATTCCAGGAGTGCGACACCGTCGGCATCACGCGGCCGTGCGTCAAGCACAACTTCCTGGTCAAGGACGTGAAGGATCTTGCCGTCACGATCAAGAAGGCGTTCTACCTCGCCGTCACCGGCCGCCCCGGGCCCGTGCTGGTCGACATCCCCAAGGACGTCACCCAGGCGACGACCGAATTCTCCTACCCGAAGACGGTGTCGCTGCGCTCGTACAACCCGGTGACCAAGGGCCACGCCGGCCAGATCAAGAAGGCGGTCCAGTTGCTGCAGGACGCCAAGCGCCCGATGGTCTACGCCGGCGGCGGGGTGGTCCTGAACAACGCCGCGCCGCAGTTGACTCGCCTCGTGCGCCTGCTCGGGTTCCCGTGCACGACGACGCTGATGGGGCTCGGCGGTTTCCCCGGCACCGATCCGCAGTACACCGGCATGCCCGGAATGCACGGCACGTACGAGACCAACATGGCGATGCAGAACTGCGACGTGCTGATCGCCATCGGCGCCAGGTTCGACGACCGCGTGATCGGCAACCCGCAGCACTTCTTCCGCGCCGACCGCAAGATCATCCACATCGACATCGACCCGTCGTCGATCTCCAAGCGGGTGAAAGTCGACGTGCCGATCGTCGGCTATGTCGGTGAAGTGCTCGACGAGATGCTGAAGCTGATCGAGTCGTCGCCGCAGCGCCCCGACCCGGCCGCGCTCAAGGCCTGGTGGGCCGAGATCAAGGGCTGGCAGGGCAAGGATTGCCTGCGCTACGACACCAAGAGCCCGCTGATCAAACCGCAGTACGTGGTCCAGAAGCTCTACGAGATCACCAAGGGCGACGCGTTCATCACCTCCGACGTCGGCCAGCACCAGATGTGGGCGGCGCAGTACTACAAGTTCGACAAGCCGCGGCACTGGATCAACTCGGGCGGGCTGGGGACGATGGGCTTCGGGCTGCCGGCGGCGATGGGCGTGCAGATGGTCAATCCCGGCGCGACAGTGGCCTGCGTCACCGGCGAGGCGTCGATCCAGATGTGCATCCAGGAGCTGTCCACCTGCAAGCAGTACAAGCTGCCGATCAAGATCGTCAACCTCAACAACCGCTACCTCGGCATGGTGCGGCAGTGGCAGGAGTTCTTCTACGGCAACCGCTACGCCGAGAGCTACGTCGACGCGCTGCCCGACTTCGTCAAGCTGGCCGAGGCTTATGGCCACGTCGGGATGAAGATCGAAAAGCCGGCCGACGTCGAGGGGGCGCTCAAGGAGGCGTTCAAGCTGAAGGACCGTCTGGTGTTCATGGATTTCATCACTGACCAGACCGAGAACGTGTTCCCGATGATCCCCGGCGGCAAGGGCCTGACCGAGATGATCCTGGCGGAGGAGCTATGAGCGCCGCCGGGCCGACCCAAGGCGCGCGCCCCCCACGGGGGGGAGGTCGCGGAGCGACAACGGGGGGGAGAATCCTGTGAGACATATCCTCTCCATCCTCGTCGAGAACGAGGCGGGTGCGCTGTCGCGGATCTCCGGCCTGTTCTCGGCGCGCGGCTACAACATCGAATCGCTGACGGTGGCGCCGACCGAGGATGTGACGATGTCGCGGATGACGATCGTCACCATCGGCTCTGACGACGTCATCGAACAGATCACCAAGCAGCTCAACAAGCTGGTCGACGTGGTCAAGGTCGTCGACCTGACCGAGGGCAACCACATCGAGCGCGAGCTGATGCTGGTCAAGGTCCGCGCCGCCGGCAAGGACCGCGACGAGATGAAGCGGCTCGCCGACATCTTCCGCGGCCGCATCCTCGACGTGACCGACAAGAGCTACACCGTCGAGCTGACCGGCACCGGCAGCAAGCTTGACGCGTTCCTGCAGGCGATCGAGCCGGGCGTGATCCTGGAGACGGTGCGCACCGGCGCGTCGGGGATCGGCCGCGGCGAGCGCATCCTGCGGGTTTGATAATGGGGTCAGGTTAATTTATCAAATTGTTTCAATGCATCTTTCGAGAGCTCTGCCGGCGCAATT
>JBDTVU010000053.1:0-20869 GCA_040007035.1 Betaproteobacteria bacterium
GACCGGGAAGCCTGCGCGCTGTCGCCAACAACGCAACCTTCTGTTTTTGAATGAATTACCTGAGACTCGATGCCTTGCGACGACAGCGCCGCCCTGCAGAGGTGCACCCGTCCGGACGTCGGCGGAAGGCGGGATCGACGCGCCGCGCCACCCCACTGACGCAGGGCGTCACTTTCCCCCGTGGCGCAGCGGGGGCATCAAGGCCGGGCGAGGGACGCTCCCGTGGCTGTCCGGGGCAACGCACTCGAGTCGCGCGCCGGCGATCTCGATCCGGTCGCCCAGGACGAGCAGCGCGCCGTCCGCCGGCAGCGGCTCGCCGTTCAACAACGGCGGCGAACTGCCTTCGACGGCGACGATCCGGTAGGTGTCGCCGTCCCGATGGATCGCGGCGACCTGCCGCCCGACGCGGCCGATCGACGTCACCGGCTTCGACAGCGGGACGGTACGGCCGGCGCTGGGGCCGGTCAGCACCTGAAGGACCGGTCGTGCGGCCTCGGACGTAGCGTCCGCCGCCGCCGATGCGACCGTGCGACCGTCACCGACGACTGCGCGACCGTCGCCCCCGACCGCGCGCGCATCAGCCGCCAGCTCGGCGGCGACGAAACGCTCGACGTCGTGGAACGGCGACGGATCCGGCAGCCCGGCCGCGGGCACGACAACCGCCGGCGGTACCCGCGCCGGCGGCACCCGCTCGCCCAGCATCCGCATGTCGAGGCGTCCGAGCGCCGGCGGCGTCGGCTCGAGCTCGACCGAGTCGTCGGCGACGTAGACGAGCTTCTGCCGGCCGATGTCGATCTGGTCGCGGTCGCGCAGGAAATGCTTGGCCACCGGCTTGCCGTTGACGAGCGTGCCGTTGGTGCTGCCGAGGTCCTCGAGGAACGAGTCGGCGAGGATCGTCACCACCGACGCGTGCTCGCCGCTGACCGCGGGATAGGGCAGGCAGATGTCGTTGTCGGCGCGGCGGCCGATGGTGACGCGCTCGCGCTCGAGCCGGATGTCGAGTGACGTCCCGTCGGCGAGGAACAGCACGAGCTTGCCCATGGCATCCGTTGGCGCTAGTTGCCGCGCTTCTTCGCGAGCCAGCGCTGGGCCCAGCCCGCGGTTGGCAGGAAATCGGGCGGCACCCGGACGAGGACGACCGAGACGTTGTCGCGGCCGCCGTTCTGGTTGGCGACGTCGACCAGCTCGGCGGCGGCCAGCGGCAGGTCGGTCCGCTTCTCGTCGACGATGGTGTGGACGACATCGGGGTCGACCATGTCGGTGAGGCCGTCGGAGCACAGCAGATAGATGTCGTTGGCCTCGACCCGGTACTCGACGATGTCGGCCGGCACGATCGCCTCGATCCCCAGCGCCCGGGTGACGAGGTTCTTGTTCAGCGAGAACTTCGCCTGCTCGAGCGTCAGCACGCCGTTGTCGATCTGCTCCTGCAGCAGCGAGTGGTCGTGCGTGAGCTGCTCGAATTTCTCGCCGCGCATCCGGTAGCAGCGCGAGTCGCCGATGTGACCGATGCTGATCCGGTTGCCGCAGAACACCGCGGTCACGATCGTCGTGCCCATCCCGGCGCACTCGGGCCGGGCCTGCGCCGCCTCGTAGATGCCCTTGTTGGCGGCGGCGATCTGCTGCTGCAGGAGCAGCGCCGCATGGGTGAGGCCGGTGCCGACGTCGACCTTCGACAGCTCGCGGCCGGAATTGAGCTCGGGCAGCAGGCCGTTGCTGATGACGTTGACGGCAATGCCGCTTGCCACCTCGCCGGCGTTGTAGCCGCCCATCCCGTCGGCGAGCACGGCGAGGCCTGCGTCGCCGTCGACGAACACCGAGTCCTCGTTGTGCGAGCGCACCATCCCCGGGTGCGAGAGGGTGGCACAGTCCAGTGCGGCGCGTTCGGTCATCGGTCGGGGTTTCGGCGGCCGGGCCCGGCTAAGGCCCGATTCAGCCCGCGAGTGTAACGGTCCGGGGCGATTGGCGCGAGTGCCGCCGGCGGCAATTCCGGATGTGCCCCGGTCGCCGCCGTGGCGGCATCAGCCCGCCTGCGCACCGCCGCGCCCGCGCGTCAGCCAGATGCCTGCGCCGATGACGATCGCGACACCGACGACCGGCGCAAGCCAATGCAGGTACGCGGCGTTTGCGTCGATCCAGGGTTTGACGACAGTGTCGTCGATCGCGATCTCGCCGGCGATGTAGCCGAGGAGACCGCCGCCGGCGATGACCAGCGACGGGAAGCGCTCGATCAGCTTCAGGATGATCTGGCTGCCGACGACGACCAGCGGAATGCTGACGACGAGGCCGAACACCAGCAACAGCAGGCTCCCCTTCGCCGCGCCGGCGACGCCGATCACGTTGTCGATCGACATCACGAGGTCGGCGACGATGATCGTCTTCACCGCGGAGGTGAGCCGGTCGCTCGCGCGGACATCGTGCCCGTCGCCGTCGTCCTCGCTGATCAGCTTGACGCCGATCCACACCAGCAGCGCGGCGCCGACGAGCTGCAGCCACGGAAGCTGCAGCAGGCGAACGGCGAAGAACGTCAGCACGATCCGCAGCAGCACGGCGCCGATCACACCCCAGAAGATGCCCATCCGGCGTTGCTGCTTCGGCAGGTTGCGGCAGGCGAGCGCGATCACCACCGCGTTGTCGCCCGACAACAGGATGTTGATGACGATGATCTCGAGCCCCGCGAGCCAGAATTGGGGCGTGGCGAAATCCACCCGGGCGCTCCCTCTCGGCGTGCGGCGGTGGCCGCCTACAGCACCGACTGCAGCAGCTTGCCCATCTCCGCCGGGTTGCGCGTCACCTTGATGCCGGAGGCCTCCATCACCTCGAGCTTCTCCTGCGCGGTTCCCTTGCCCCCGGAGATGATCGCCCCGGCGTGGCCCATCCGCTTGCCCGCCGGCGCGGTGACGCCGGCGATGAAGCCGACGACCGGCTTCTTCATGTTCGCCTTCGCCCAGTGCGCGGCGGCTTCTTCGTCGCTGCCGCCGATCTCGCCGATCATCACCACGGCGTCGGTGTCGGGGTCGTCGTTGAACAGCCGCAGGACGTCGATGTGCTTCAAGCCGTTCACCGGGTCGCCACCGGTGCCGACCGCGGTCGACTGGCCGAGACCGAGCTCGGTCAACTGGCCGACCGCCTCGTAGGTCAGCGTGCCCGAGCGCGACACGACGCCGATCCGGCCGCGCTTGTGGATGTGGCCCGGCATGATGCCGATCTTGAGCTCGTCGGGCGTGATGATGCCGGGGCAGTTCGGGCCGAGCAGCAGCGTCTTCTTCCCCTGCATCCGGAAACGCGTGCGGATCATGTCGCGCACCGGAATGCCCTCGGTGATGCAGACGACTAGGTCGAGGCCGGCGTCGACGGCCTCGTCGATCGCGGAGGCCGCGAACGGCGGCGGCACGTAGATGACGCTGACGGTGGCGCCGGTCGCGGCCTTCGCCTCGGCGACGGTCGCGTAGATCGGCACGCCCTCGAATTCCTCGCCCGCCTTCTTCGGGTTGACGCCGGCCACAAAACAGTTCTTCCCGTTGGCGTACTCGCGGCACATCCGGGTGTGGAACTGGCCGGTCTTGCCGGTGATGCCCTGGGTGATGACCTTGGTGTTCCGGTTGATCAGGATCGACATGCTCGCCTCATTTGCCGCCGATGGCCGCGACGATCTTCCGCGCGGCGTCGGCCATGTTGTCGGCACTGATGATCGGCAGGCCGGAGTCCTTGAGGATCTGCTTCCCGATGTCGTCGTTGGTGCCTTTCATCCGCACCACCAGCGGCACCGCGAGGTGCGTCTCCTTCGCCGCGGCAACGATGCCGTTGGCGATGGTGTCGCAGCGCATGATGCCGCCGAAGATGTTGACCAGGATCCCCTTTACCTTGGGATTGGCGAGCATGATCTTGAACGCCTCGGTCACCTTTTCGGTCGTCGCGCCGCCGCCGACGTCGAGGAAGTTCGCCGGCTCGGCGCCGAACAGCTTGATCGTGTCCATCGTCGCCATCGCCAGGCCGGCGCCGTTGACGAGGCAGCCGATGTTGCCGTCGAGCGAGATGTACGACAGGTCGAACTTGGACGCCTCGACCTCGGCCGGATCCTCCTCGTCGAGGTCACGCATCTCGACGATTTCCGGATGGCGGAACAGGCCGTTGGAATCGAAGTTGAGCTTGGCGTCGAGCGCGATGACGTGGCCGTCGCCGGTGACGACCAGCGGATTGATCTCGGCCAGCGACGCATCCGTTTCGTCGAACGCGCGGTAGAGGCCCTGCAGCATCGCGCGGCCCTGCGCCAGCGAGCCGGCCGGAATCCCGATCCTGCGGGCGACATCGTCCGCCTCGGTGTCGGTCAGGCCCTTGACCGGATCGATGAACACCTTGTGGATCTTCTCGGGCGTCTTCGCGGCGACTTCCTCGATGTCCATGCCGCCCTCGGAGCTCGCCATCAGCGCGACGCGCTGCGTGCCGCGGTCGACGACCATACCGACGTAGAGCTCCTTCGCAATGTCGGCGCCCTCCTCGATCAGCAGCCGGCGGACCTTCTGCCCGCCGGGACCGGTCTGGTGGGTGACGAGCTGCATGCCGAGGATCTCGTTCGCCCGCGCCCGTACCTCGTCGATCGACTTCGCGACCTTGACGCCGCCGCCCTTGCCGCGGCCGCCGGCGTGGATCTGCGCCTTGACCACCCAGACCTTGCCGCCGAGCGCCTGCGCCGCCTTCACCGCCTCGTCGACGGTGAACGCCGGGATGCCGCGCGGCGTCGCCAGGCCGAACTTGCGGAATATTTCCTTGCCCTGGTACTCGTGGATTTTCACTTCGTCTCCCTTGGGATCACGCCGCGCCCCGATACCACTTCGGGTAATAGCGGCGGACCGTTTCGGTGGTGTGCTCCAGCGCATGGCAGCGGTCGAGCTGGAACGGCTTGGTTACGGCGTGCGGATCGGCGTCGCACACGAGGCTGGCGAACGTCTGCATCGCCGCCGTCGGCAGGAACGCGATCAGCTCCGTGAGGTGGCTGCAGCCACGCACGCCGCCCAGCGTGTCGTAGAGCCGCGCGCGGAAGCCGTGCATGAGGTTGGCGCCGACCAGCTTCGAATAGTCCGGCGCGACCAGCTCGCAGCCGTCCGGGTACGGCACGCTGTCGGAGACCGCGACGAGCGCCCGGATCACGTAGTCGTTGCCGAGCGTGACCCGCGCCGACATCTCGTGCACCGGCTCGCCGGCCGGGCGCACACCTGACGCGAGCGTGTAGGGATGGTCCTTGACGTCGGTGAGGCGCGCCTCGATGTCGAACAGCCCGTCGTCGCGCAGCCAGCCCTCATAGACGATCCGGCGCACGTGCAGGCGCTGGCGGGCAACGGTGCTCTCCGGGAGCGGCATCGGTTTCGGGGGCGGGAAGACGGAACCCTGGCTCGGAATCACGGCCCGCCAGCCGGGCTGGCACGGGGAGACGGGCAGTGGAACTCGTTACAATGGCGGCGCCCGATCGCATCGCGGCGCAAAGGGTGCATTTTAAGCTGCTGCGACCGGGTGCCGCAACCGACGGCGCGGCCGGCGTTCCGTCCTTTCCAGGCAGATTCGATGTCGTTCATCCTCGCCCTCGACCAGGGCACGACGAGTTCGCGGGCGCTGGTGTTCGACCGCGCCGGCGCAGTGCACGCCGTCGCCCAGCAGGAATTCCGCCAGATCTTCCCGCAGCCGGGCTGGGTCGAGCACGACGCGACCGAGATCTGGGCGACGCAATCGGGCGTGATGCACGAGGCGCTGGCGAAGGCCGGCCTCGCGGCGCGCGACATCGCCGCGATCGGCATCACCAACCAGCGCGAGACGACGGTGGTGTGGGACCGCGCGACCGGCCGTCCGCTCGCCAACGCGATCGTGTGGCAGGATCGGCGGACGGCGCCGCTGTGCGACGAATTGCGTGCCGCCGGCCTCGCGCCGACGTTCGCCGCGAAGACCGGGCTCGTCCTCGATGCCTATTTTTCCGGCACCAAGCTGAAGTGGCTGCTCGACCACGTTCCCGGCGCGCGTGCCCGCGCCGCACGCGGCGAGCTCGCGTTCGGGACGATCGACAGCTGGCTGGTCTGGAACCTGACCGCCGGCGCCGCGCACGTCACCGACGCGTCGAACGCCAGCCGGACGCTGCTCTACGACATCCACGCCGGCGACTGGGACGACGAGCTGCTCGCGATCCTCGACATTCCGCGCGACGTGCTGCCGCGCGTCGTGCCGTCGTCGGGCGTCGTCGCGGAGGCCGCACTCGGCGGCACCGGCGTGCCGATCGCGGGCATCGCCGGCGACCAGCAGGCGGCGTTGTTCGGGCAGGCCTGCCACGCGCCGGGGCTGGCGAAGAACACGTACGGCACCGGCTGCTTCCTTCTGCTCAACACCGGCACCAAGGCGGTCGCCTCGACCAACAACCTGCTGACGACCGTCGCCTGGGAGCGCCAGGGCCGCCGCGATTACGCACTCGAAGGCAGCGTCTTCATCGGCGGCGCCGTGGTCCAGTGGCTGCGCGACGGATTGAAGCTCATCCGCTCGGCCGCCGAAGTCGAGGCGCTTGCGGCGACGGTCCCCGACAACGGCGGCGTGTATCTCGTCCCTGCGTTCGCCGGCCTCGGCGCGCCGCACTGGGACGCCTACGCGCGCGGCGCAATGTTCGGGCTGACCCGCGGCGCCACCGCGGGCCACGTCGCGCGTGCGGCGCTGGAGGCGATCGCGTTCCAGAGCGCCGACGTGCTGGCGGCGATGGAGCGCGATGCCGGCCTCACGCTCACCGAACTGCGCGTCGACGGCGGCGCCGCCGCCAACCACCTGCTGATGCAATTCCAGGCCGACATCCTCGGCGTTCCCGTCGTGCGGCCGAAGGTGCTGGAGACCACCGCCCTCGGCGCCGGCTACCTCGCCGGGCTCGCCGTCGGCTATTGGCAGGACGCCGCCGACGTCGCGGCGAACTGGCGGATCGACCGCCGGTTCGAGCCGGCGATGCCGCGCGCCCGTGCCGCGGAACTCCGCGAGAGCTGGAACAAGGCCGTCGGGCGGGCCAAAGACTGGGCCTGAAGCACGATGAGCGCCCGCATGACGATGCCACGTTCACGCGCCGACTGGCGCACACCCGCCGTCGTCCTCGTCTGCAGCGGCTTGATCCTGATGCTCGGCTTCGGAATCCGCCATGGCTTCGGGCTGTTCCTGCAGCCGATGAGCGCCGACCTCCACTGGGGGCGCGAAACGTTCGCGCTGGCGATGGCGGTGCAGAACCTCGTCTGGGGGGCGACGCAGCCGTTCACCGGGATGCTCGCTGACAGGCACGGGACGGGCCGGATCGTCGTCGTCGGCGCCGTGCTCTACGTGCTCGGCCTGTTTGCGATGGCGAACGCGACCACACCCCTGGTGTTCGTGCTGACGAGCGGCGTGCTGATCGGCGCCGGACTGTCGGGCGTCACGTTCAGCGTCGTCGCCGGCGTCCTCGGCCGCACGTTCCCGCCCGAAAAACGCAGCATGGCGCTCGGCATCGCGGCTGCTGCGGGCTCATTCGGTCAGTTCGCGATGCTGCCGCTCACGCAATGGCTGCTGTCGAACGTCGGCTGGTACGGCGCGCTGCTGACGCTCGCCGCCGTCGGCCTGCTGATGGCCCCGCTCGCCGCCGCGCTCGTCGAGCGGCACGAGGGCACCTCGCACGCATTCGCGCAGTCCGCTGGCGAAGCGATCCGCGAGGCGATGGGGCACCGTGGCTACGTGTTGCTGACGGTCGGGTTCTTCGTCTGCGGCTTCCAGGTCGTGTTCGTCGGCGTCCACCTGCCCGCCTACCTCGCCGACCACGGGCTGCCGCCGCACGTTGCCGTCACCGCGCTGGCGCTGATCGGGCTGTTCAACATCGTCGGCACCTACACGGCAGGCTGGCTGGGCAGCCGGATGCCGAATCGCTACATCCTGTCGGCGATCTACTTCGGCCGCGCCGTCGTCATCGCGGTGTTCGTCTGGCTGCCGCTGTCGCCGGCCACCGTCTATGCGTTCGCGGTGGCACTGGGCCTGTTGTGGCTGTCGACCGTGCCGCCGACCAACGGCATCGTCGCCGGCGTGTTCGGCGTCCGCTACCTGGCGATGCTGTCCGGGCTGACGTTCTTCAGCCACCAGATCGGCAGCTTCCTCGGCGCGTGGCTCGGCGGCAAGCTCTACGACACGACGGGCAGCTACGACGTCGTCTGGTGGCTATCGATCGCGCTGGGCATCGTCGCGGGGCTCATCAACCTGCCGATCGACGAGCGCGAGATCGAGCGGCCTGCACCGGCGTCGGCCTGAATTCCGGCCTGACGCCGGTCAGCCGGCACCCGGAAACACGTCGGCAGCGATCACGTCGATGGCGTCGGTGATGATCGAATCGACGCCCCAGCGGAAGAGTTCCGCGGCGCGCACCGGATCGTTGACGGTCCACGTCGCGACACGCAGTCCGGCCTCGTGCGCGGCGGCGACCACGTCGGACGTGAGCAGTTTGTGGTCGGCGTCAAGCGCCACGCATCCGAGGCGCGCGCAGCGTTCGCGCCAGTCCGGCGGCAATTCGTCGCAGAGCCAGGCGCGGGCCAGCGTCGGGACAGCGTCGCGGGCAGCCGCGAGCGCGACCTCCGAGAACGACGACAGCAGCGGCGGGACGGCGGCGCCTGCCCATAGCGATTCGGCATCGAGGGCCACGGCCGCGCCGGTCTCGGCCTCGCGGCCCGGCATCGGCTTGATCTCGATGTTCGCGGCCATGTCGTTGGCGCGGAGGTAGCGCGCGACGGCCGCCAGCGTCGGCAGCGTCTCGCCGGCACAGGCGGGCGAGTGCCAGCTCCCGGCGTCGAGCAGCGCGAGTTCCCGCCAGGGCAGCGCGTCGGCGCGGCCCCTGCCGTTCGTCGTGCGGTCGAGCGTCGAATCGTGCAGCAGGAACGCGACGCCGTCGGCCGACAGCTTGACGTCGAATTCCGCCATCCGGTAGCCGTGCGCGTAACCGAGGCGTAACGCGGCGAGCGTATTCTCGGGCGCCCGCTTGCCCGCGCCGCGATGCGCGACGTGGCGCGGGTACGGCCAGGCGGCTGCGATGCTCCTCTTCATGTCCCAGCGATCTCCGGCGTCGAAGGCGCAGGAGAAACTCTACACCAGCGCGCGGACCGGAACGAGTCGCAACGGCACGCCGGCGATCGCCACACCATGGATTGTGCAGTGCGAAACACGAGCGTCCCGGCGCGGTGCGAAACACGAAGCGCGCGCATCGTCCGGACGCAGCCCCGCGGGGTGGATTCACGCTATACTGTTCAACGGTACCCGGTGACGAAATGACGCAGCATCCGGGAATATGACTGGAGGGAATCATGCGCTTCAAAGCACTTGCCTCGACGCTCGCCGCCATCGGCCTCCTGGCCGCACCCGCAGCGCACGCACAGACCGAAATCCAATGGTGGCATTCGATGGGCGGCGCGCTCGGCGAAAAGCTCAATGCGCTGGCGACCAAGTTCAACGCCAGTCAGAAGGACTACAAGGTCGTGCCGGTGTACAAGGGCAGCTATCCGGAGTCGATGACGGCCGCGATCGCCGCCTTCCGCGCGGGCAATGCCCCGCATCTGCTGCAGGTGTTCGAGGTCGGCACGGCGACCATGATGGCGGCCAAGGGCGCCATCGTGCCGGTCACCAAGGTGATGGCGGACGCAAAACAGCCGTTCGACCCGAAGTCCTACCTGCCGGCGGTTGCCGGTTACTACACCGACAGCAAGGGCAACATGCTGTCGTTTCCGTTCAACAGCTCGACGGTGGTCCTGTACATCAACCGCGACGCGTTCAAGAAAGCCGGGCTCAATCCGGACCAGGTGCCGAAGACCTGGAAGGACATGAACGCGGCGATGCTGCAGCTCAAGGTGCGGGGCCAGGAATGCGTCTACACGACCGGCTGGCCGTCCTGGATGCACATCGAGAATTTCAGCGCCTGGCACAACGTGCCGATCGGCACCAAGGAAAACGGCATGGCGGGCATGGACACCAAGTTCACCATCAATTCGCCGCTGCACGTCCGGCATCTGGCGATGCTCGGCGACATGGCCAAGAAGGGGCTCTTCACCTACGCCGGACGCACCAACCAGGCGGAAGCCAAGTTCGCCAGCGGCGAATGCGCGATGCTGACCTCCAGCACCGGCGCGCAGGCGAATTTCCGCCAGAACGCCAAGTTCGACTGGTCGGTCAACTTCATTCCCTATCACGACGACGTGAAGGGCGCTCCCCAGAATTCGATTATTGGCGGCGCGTCGGTGTGGGTGATGTCCGGCAAGAAGCCCGACGACTACAAGGGAGTCGCCAAGTTCTTCGCCTTCCTGTCGACGCCTGAGATCCAGATGGAGTGGCACACCGGCACCGGGTACGTTCCGATCACCATGGCGGCGTACGAGATGACGCGCAAGTCGGGCTTCTACGACAAGAATCCCGGCGCGGACGTCGCCATCAAGCAGCTCACCAACAAGCCGCCCACCGCGAATTCCAAGGGACTGCGCTTCGGCAATTTCGTGCAGGGGCGCGAGGTGATCGAGGAAGAAATGGAAACGGTGTTCGCGGGCAAGAAGGACGCCCAGACCGCGCTCGATGACGCCGTGAAGCGCGGCAACGAAATCCTGCGCAAGTTCGAGGCCGCGAACAAGTAGCGATTGCGGAAGGGGGCGCAGGCGCGGCGCCCGCGCCCCTTCCGGCAAATTCACACGATGGAAAAGCGCGTCGTCTTCCGCTCGACGTGGCTGCCCTACGCGCTGCTCGCGCCGCAGATCGCAATCACCATCGTCTTCTTTTTCTGGCCGGCCGCGCAGGCGATCTGGTACTCGTTCCTGCTCCAGGACGCATTCGGCCTGAAGACCGAGTTCGTCGGGCTGCAGAACTTCTCCGACCTGTTCAGCGACAGCCACTACCTCGACTCGTTCAAGGTAACGGCGCTGTTCAGCGTCCTCGTCGCCGGCTTCGGGATCGCGATATCGCTGTTGCTCGCCGTCATGGCGGATCGCGTCGCGCGCGGCGCTTTGGCGTACAAGACGCTGCTGATCTGGCCCTACGCGGTGGCGGCCGCGGTGGCCGGCGTGCTGTGGGCGTTCATCTTCGCGCCGTCGATCGGGATCCTCACCTTTCTGCTGAAGCGCATGGGCATCGACTGGAACTGGATCATCCAGGGCGACCAGGCGATGCTGCTGGTCGTGATCGCATCGGTGTGGAAGCAGATCAGCTACAACTTCCTGTTCTTTCTCGCCGGGCTGCAGTCGATCCCGAAGTCTCTGATCGAGGCGGCGGCGATCGACGGCGCGGGTCCGGCACGGCGATTCTGGACGATCGTCTTTCCGCTCCTTTCCCCCACCACGTTCTTCCTGTTGGTGGCGAATACGGTGTACGCGTTCTTCGACACGTTCGGCGTCATCGACGCGACGACGCAAGGCGGGCCGGCCGGTGCAACGCAGATCCTCGTCTACAAGGTCTACAACGACGGCGTGAAGGGGGGAGACCTCGGCGGCTCGTCGGCGCAATCGGTGGTGCTGATGGCCATCGTGATCGCGTTGACGGTCGTCCAGTTCCGGTTCATCGAGAAGAAGGTCCAATACTGATGTCGGCGCCCGTCGAAACGAAAGGCTCCGTCGGACGCGTGCGCCTCCCTTGGCTCATGCAACTCCTGCCGTGGACGTCCACCAAGCGCGAGGGCATGATCGAGAACCGCCCCTGGGTGACCTTGTTCGCGCACGTGGTGCTGATCGCGGGCGTCATCGTCGTGGCGTTTCCGCTCTGGGTGACCTTCGTCGCCTCGACGCTCACGCTCGACCAGATCCTCTCGGTGCCGATGCCGCTGCTGCCGGGCGACCAACTGCTGAACAACTACGGGCAGGTGCTCTCCGCCGGGTCCACGAAGGGCTCCGGTGCCGCGGTATCGACGATGCTGGTGAACAGTCTGATCATGGCGCTCGCGATCGCGATCGGCAAGATCTCGATCTCGATCATCGCGTCGTTCGCGATCGTCTACTTCCGCTTCCCGCTGCGGCATTTCTTCTTCTGGATGATCTTCATCACACTGATGCTGCCCGTCGAGGTGCGCATCATCCCGACGTACAAGGTCGCCTCCGACCTCGGATTGCTCAACTCCTACGCCGGCCTCACGCTGCCGCTTATCGCGTCGGCGACCGCCACGTTCCTGTTCCGCCAGTTCTTCATGACGGTGCCAGACGAACTGACCGAGGCCGCGCGCATCGACGGCGCCGGACCGATGCGCTTCTTCTGGGACGTGGTGCTGCCGCTGTCCAAGACCAGCATCGCGGCGCTGTTCGTGATCCAGTTCATCTACGGCTGGAACCAGTACCTGTGGCCGCTGCTCATCACGACCGAGGAATCGATGTACACCACGGTGATCGGCATCCGGCGGATGATCGTGGGCGGCGACGCGGCGAACGAGTGGCAACTGATCATGGCGACCGCCATGCTGGCGCTGCTGCCACCCGCGGCGGTGGTGGTGCTGATGCAGAAATGGTTCGTCAAGGGCCTCGTCGAAACGGAGAAATAGGCAATGGCAGGCGTGTCCTTCCGCGATGTGCATAAGAGCTACGGCGCGATCGAGATCATCCATGGCGTCACGATGGATGTCGACGACGGCGAGTTCGTCGTGATCGTGGGTCCGTCCGGCTGCGGCAAGTCGACGCTGCTGCGGATGGTGGCCGGGCTCGAGCGCATCACCTCCGGCGAGATCACGATCGGCGCGCGCGTCGTCAACGAGCTGGAGCCGAAGGACCGCGACATCGCGATGGTGTTCCAGAACTACGCGCTCTATCCGCACATGTCGGTGCGCGAGAACATGGCCTACGGCCTGAAGATCCGGCGGATGGCCGCGGCGGACATCGAGACGCGCGTGCAGCGGGCGGCGGAGATCCTCGAGCTCGGGCCGTTCCTGGATCGCAGGCCGCGGGCGCTTTCGGGCGGCCAGCGCCAGCGGGTGGCGATGGGCCGCGCGATCGTGCGCGAGCCGGCGGTGTTCCTGTTCGACGAGCCGCTGTCGAATCTCGACGCGAAGCTCCGCGTGCAGATGCGCGTGGAATTGCAGGCGCTCCACCGGCGGCTGAGCACGACGAGCCTTTACGTCACGCACGACCAGGTCGAGGCGATGACGCTCGCGCACCGGATGATCGTGATGAACGCCGGCCGTGCCGAGCAGATCGGCGCCCCGATCGAGGTCTATGCGAGGCCGGCGACCACGTTCGTCGCCGGATTCATCGGCTCACCCCCGATGAACCTGATGCCGTCGCGACTGAACGGACGCGAGGTGCTGCTCGGCGTGCGTCCCGAGCACCTCGAACCCTGCGCGCCCGCCGAGGCGAACTTCACCGCCGAGGTGGACCTCGTCGAGCCGCTGGGCGCCGACACGCTGGCGCACGCCCGCATCGACAAGACGCGCATCATCGCCCGACTGCCCGCGGCGATGCACGTCGCGGGCGGCCCGCTGCCGCTTCGCTACGACCCGGCAAACGCGCACTATTTCGATTCCGGTTCCGGCGCGCGCGTCGACGCCTGATCCGCGATCGCGGAGAGCGGTTGCGGCACCCGTCGCGGGCCGATCCGTTTCCGGCGCAAGGTGCGCCGAATCTCAGTCGGCGGCGCCGGCGTGCGGAATCGGCCCCTCGGGCACCGTCTCGCCCGGCGGCAGGCGCACCGACTTGCCGGCAAGCAGCGTGTATGCGGTCGGCACAACGAACAGCGTCAGCAGCGTCCCGAACGCCATGCCGCCGACGATCACCCAGCCGATCTGCGTCCGCGACTCGGCGCCGGCGCCGCTGGCGAGCGCCAGCGGCAGCGCGCCGAGCACCATCGCGCCGGTCGTCATCAGGATCGGCCGCAGCCGCAGCGTCGCGGCGTCAACGACCGCATCGACCGTCGCCTCGCCCTTCGCCCGGAGCTGGTTCGAGAACTCGACGATCAGGATCCCGTGCTTGGTGATGAGGCCGACCAGCGTCACCAGCCCGACCTGGCTGTAGATGTTGAGCGTTCCCCCGGCAAGCCACAGTGTCAGCAGCGCGCCGGTCATCGACAGCGGCACGCTCAGCATGATGACGAACGGGTGCTTGAAGCTCTCGAACTGCGCCGACAGCACGAGGTAGATGAACATGAGCGCCAGCACGAACGTGAAGTAGATCTCGCCGCCGGACGAGCGGAACTCGCGCGACTGGCCGTCGAGATCGGTCTGCGCGGTCGCCGGCAGCGACCGCGCGGCGGCGGCGTTCATCGCCACCAGCGCCTCGCCGATCGCGTAGCCCGGCGCCAGCGTGCCGGTGACCTTGACCGCGCGCAGCCGGTTGAAGTGGTTGAGCGACTGCGGCGCGACGCCCTCGCGGACGTCGACCAGGTTCGACAGCTGGACCATCCCGCCGTCGCGGGCGCGGACGTAGGTGTCGCTGATGTCGGCCGGCGACGTGCGGTCGACCGGCGCCACCTGGACGATGACGTCGTACTGCTCGCCCTCGCGCTTGAAACGCGTCACCTGCCGCCCGCCGAGCATCGTCTCCAGCGTCCGGCCGACGGTGTCGACCGGGACGCCGATGTCGGACAGCTTGTCGCGGTTGATCGTGACGCGGACCTCGGGCGTATTGAGCCGCAGGTCGATCTGCAGGTTCTGGATGCCCGGATACTTGCGCACCTCCTCGAGGAAGCGGTCGACGACGCGCTGCAGCTCGGCGTAGGGAATCTGCGACATCACGACGAACTCGACCGGCGTCGAGCGGAACGACTGGCCGAGCGACGGCGGGTTGATCGGGAACGCGATCGCGCCGGGGATCGACGCGAACTTCGGCCGCAACTCGTCGGCGATCTGCTGCTGCTTCTTCGTCCGTTCCTCCCACGGCTTCAGCCGCAGCACCGCGTTGCCGTCGACGACGGTGGGGAAGCCGGAGATCGCGGTGTACGCCGAGGCTTCCGGGATCTGAGCGTAGAACTGCTCGATCGGCCGCAACTGGTCCGCCGTGTACTGCGGCGTCGAGCCCTGCGGCGCGCTGACGATACCGAACACGACGCCGCGGTCCTCTGTCGGCGCGAGTTCCGACTTGAGCAGCGAGAAGAACAGCGCGCCGACGCCGGCGACGGCGAGCCAGAGCACTGCGACCAGCCAGCGGTTGTGGAGCGTCGCCGTCAGCAGCCGCCGGTAGCCCGTCGTCATCGCTTCGAGCCAGCCCTCGATCCTGTTGTAGATCCACGAGTGCTTCGCCTCGTGCTTGAGCAGCAGCGAGCACATCATCGGCGACAGGGTCAGCGCGACGAAGCCGGAGACGACTACGGCACCCGCGAGCGTCAGCGCGAATTCGATGAACAACCGTCCGGTGCGGCCGGTGGCGAACGCCAGCGGCGCGAACACCGACGCCAGCGTCAGCGTCATCGCCACGATGGCGAACCCGATCTCGCGCGCGCCCTGGATCGCCGCTTCGCGCCGCGGGATGCCCTCCTCGACGTGGCGGAAGATGTTCTCCAGCATCACGATCGCGTCGTCGACGACGAGGCCGATCGCCAGCACCATCGCCAGCAGCGTGAGCGTGTTGATCGTGAACCCGAACAGGTACATCAGCCCGAACGCGCCTACCAGCGACACCGGGATCGTCACCAGCGGGATGATCGTCGCCCGCAGGCTGCGCAGGAAGAAGAAGATCACCAGCACCACCAGCAGGATCGCCTCGGCGATGGTCTCGAACACCGACTTGATCGAGCGGTCGATGAACACCGACGTGTCGTAGGCGACGACGAGTCGCATGCCCGGCGGCAGCCCCCCGTTCATCTTGTCGACCTCGGCCCGTACCGCGTTCGAAAGCTCGAGCGGATTGGCGACGGCCTGCTTGATGACGCCGATGTTGAGCGACGGCTTGCCGTTGAACCGGGATATCACGCGCTCATCCACCGGTCCGATCTCGGCAACACCTACGTCGCGCACGCGGACGGGGTAGCCGCCGGCGTTGGCGACGATGATGTTGCCGAACTGCTCGGGCGTGCGCAGGTCCGTCTCGGCGACGACGGTGAACTCGCGCGCCTGCGACTCGATCCGCCCGGCCGGGATTTCGGCGTTCTGTCGGCGCAGCGCGTCCTCGACGTCCTGCACCGTCAGCTTGTAGGCGGCGAGCCGCGTCCGATCGAGGTTGACCCGCATCGACACCTGCCGCTCGCCGAAGATCCGCACGTCGGCAGCGCCCGGCAGCACGGACAGTCGCGGCTGCACATAGCGCTTGACGTAATCGGACGCCTCCAGCGTCGAGCGCGAGCCCGCCTCGACCGCGATGTAGATGACCGGGAACGCGTCGGCCTCGACTTTGGCGATGATCGGCTCGTCAATCGTCGTCGGCAGCTTGCCGCGCGCGCGCGCCACCTTGTCGCGGACGTCGGCGGCGGCCGAGTCAGGGTCGCGCTTCAGCGTGAACCGGACGTTGATGCGGGAGGTTTCGGACCGGCTCTGCGACGTCATCACCTCGACGCCCTCGATGCCGGCCAGCGAGTCCTCGAGCGGCTTCGTCACCTGCGACTCGACGACCTCGGCCGACGCGCCGCGGTACGTGACGGACACGCTGACCACCGGCTCGTCGATCCGTGGGTATTCGCGGACGGACAGCCGCGTGTACGAGATGATGCCGATCAGCAGGATGACGAGCGACAGCACCGTCGCCAGCACCGGCCGCTTGATGCAGATCTCGGGCAGCATCATGGCCGGGGTCTCCTCCCGATCAGGACTTGGGCGCGGCGGCGGACGGCGCGTTGTCCGCCTTCGCCGGCCCGTCGGCGGCCTTCCCGCCGGCGACCGGAGCGCCGTTCGCATTGTCGGCGCCGGCGACCTTGACCGCCGAGCCGTCGCGGATCTTGAGCTGCCCCGACGTGACGACGACGTCACCCGCGGTCAGGCCCCGGACGACCTCGACCTTGCCGTCGCGGCGCTGGCCGACGTCGACCTTCACCCGTGCTGCCCGGCCGTCGACGACACGGAACACGTACTGCTCTTCGCCCAGCGGCACGATCGCCTGCTCGGGCACGACCAGTGCGTCCACGTCGTTGCGGGTGATCAGCCGTACCCGTGCGAACATCCCGGGCCTCAGCGACGTGTCCGGATTGCGGACGATGGCCCGGATCACAATGGCCCGGCCCGACGCGTCGACCAACGGATTCAGCGCAAACACGCGGCCTTCGAACGTCTTGCCGGGTACCGCGTCGAGCGTCACCTGCAGCGACTGCCCGACCTGCACCTGCTTCAGATACGTTTCGGGCACACGGAAATCGACCTTCAGCGGATCGATCGACTCGAGGTTGACGATGTCGGCGCCTTCCTTCACGTAGTCGCCGACCGACACCACGCGCAGCCCGATGATCCCGGAAAACGGGGCCTTGATTTCCGTTTTGGCAAGCTTCGCCTCGGCGAGCTGCACCGCCGCCTCGGCGACCTTCAGGTTGTTCTCCGCCTCGTCCTTCGCCTGGCCGGAGATGAAGTTGCTCTTCGACAGGTCGACCGCGCGGGCGAACTTGGACCTCGCCAGCGTCAGGTTCGCGCGCGCCTGCTGGACCTCGGCGGCGTTGATCGCGGGGTCGAGCTTGATCAGCGTGCTCCCCTTGGCCACGCGCTGGCCTTCCTGGAAGCCGATCACGCTGATGCGGCCGGCGACTTCAGGCCGGACGGTGATCGACTCGTCGGAGCGCAGGCTGCCGACGGCGGTGATCGTCTGCGGCATCGGCGCCGTGGCCGTCCGCACGGCCTCGACGACTGTGGCCGCCGGCGGCGCCCCGGGGCCGCCCGCCTTGCCGGGCGCGCCCGGGGCACCCCCCGCGGCGCCCGGGCCGGCCGGAGCCGCCGTCCGCTGCTGTCCGAGCCAGAAACCGCCGGCGGCGGTCACGGCGAGACCGAGCGCGACGATCGCGCCGAGAGCGGCTTTGTTCATGGGGACGCGCAGAAGTCGAAAGAGGCGGATTATGCGCCGCGACGCCCGTGCCGGGCAAACGCGGGGCGGCGGCCGGCGTTGCCTTCGTGCGGATTTCCGGCTCGGTGCACTAGAATGCTCCGAACCCCGTTCCGCCAAGGGAGTTCCCATGCCGTCCGCAACACCGCATCTGCGTCGCCGCACCCTGCTCGGGCTTGCCGTCGCCTGCATCGTCGTCGTCGCCTTCCCGCTGACTGCCGCCGCCCAGGCGCCGGCATTCCCGTCGAAGCCGGTGCGACTCGTCGTGCCGTTCCCGGCGGGGGGGCCGCTGGACGCGACCGGCCGTGCGATTGCGCAGAAGCTGACCGAGGCTTGGGGGCAGAGCGTCGTCGTCGACAACCGCCCCGGCGCCGGCGGCAACATCGGCGCCGACCTCGTCGCCAAGTCGGCTCCCGACGGCTACACAGTGGTCATGGGCGCGCTGTCGACGCACGCGGTCAACCCGAGCCTCTACCCATCGATGCCGTACGACGCCGTCCGCGATTTCACGCCGATCACGCTGGTCGCCACCACCCCCAACGTGCTCGTCGTCAATCCGACGCTGCCGGTGAACTCGGTGAAGGAGCTGATCGCGTACGCGAAGGCGAATCCGGGCAAGCTGTCCTTCGGCTCGGGGTCGAACGGCAGCGCCGGCCACCTCGCCGGCGAGCTGTTCAAGGTCGACGCCGGCGTCGACATGGTCCACATTCCGTACAAGGGTGCCGCGCCGGCGATGCAGGCGCTCCTCGCCGGCGACACGCAACTCATGTTCGACAACCTCGCGAGTTCGATGCCGCAGGTGAAGGCCGGCAAGCTCAGGGCACTGGCCGTCACCACCGCGCAGCGCTCGAAGCTCGTCCCCGAGCTGCCGACGATGGCCGAGGCCGGCGTGCCCGGCTTCGACATCGCGACGTGGTTCGGCCTGCTGGCGCCGGCCGGGACGCCGCCCGCGGTGATCGCGAAATGGAATGCCGACGTAGTTACGATCCTGAAATCGCCCGAGATGCGCGATCGTCTCGCCGCGCAGGGCGCTGAGGCAGCGCCGACGACGCCGACCGAATTCGCGCAGTTCATCGGCCGCGAACTCACCAAGTACGCGCGGATCGTCAAGGCATCCGGCGCCAAGGTCGACTGAACGGAGGACGCATGAACACGCTGACCCGCAACGCTCTCGCGCTCGTCGCCGCATTCGCCGTGACGGCGGTCGCCGCGCCGGCGCACGCGCAGGCCCCCGCCTACCCGACGAAACCGATCCGCCTCGTCGTGCCGTTCCCGCCGGGCGGCGCGACCGACCTTCTCGCCCGCGACGTCGGGCAGAAGCTGACCGAGGCCTGGGGCCAGCAGGTCATCGTCGACAACCGCCCGGGCGCCGGCGGCAACATCGGCACCGAGCTCGTCGCCAAGGCGGCGCCGGACGGCTACACGCTTGAGATGGGCACCGTCGGCACGCACGCGATCAACGCCAGCCTGTACTCGAAGCTGCCCTACGACCACGTCAAGGACTTCGTGCCGGTGATCCTCGTCGCCGGCGTGCCGAACGTGCTGGTCGTCAATCCGTCGGTGCCGGCGAACACGGTGGCCGAGCTGATCGCCTACGCGAAGGCGAATCCCGGCAAGCTCAACTTCGCCTCGTCGGGCAGCGGCACGTCGATCCACCTGTCTGGCGAGCTGTTCAAGGTGATGGCCGGTGTGCAGATGACGCACATCCCGTATAAGGGCAGCGCGCCGGCGGTGCAGGACCTCATCGGCGGCCAGGTGCAATTGATGTTCGACAACCTGCCGCCGTCGCTGCCGCAGATCAAGGCCGGCAAGCTGCGTGCGCTCGCCGTCACCTCGGCCACACGCGCACCGGCACTGCCGGACGTGCCGACGATTGCCGAAGCCGGCCTGCCCGGATTCGAGGCATCGTCGTGGTTCGGCGTGCTGGCGCCGGCCGGGACGCCGCCGGCGATCATCGCGAAACTGAACGCCGAGATCGCGAAGTGGCTGGCAACACCCGAGGCGAAGGAAAAACTCTCCAGGCAGGGCGCCAACGCAGCAGGCGGCACGCCGGAGGATTTCGCGAAGCACATCACCGTCGAAACGGCGAAGTGGGCGAAGGTGGTGAAGGAGTCCGGAGCGAAGGTCGATTAACTACCAGCGCCACGCCGCCCACGCAACCGCGACCCACGCGCCGAGGAACGCGACGCCGCCCACCGGCGTGACCGCGCCGAAGCCCTTCACGCCGGTGAGCGCCAGCGCATAGAGGCTCCCCGAGAAGAGCAGCAGCCCCGCGACGAGGAGCCACGCCGCAGCGGCAAGCGCGCCGCTTTCCGGCCGCTGAGCGAGCAGGACGCCGACCGCGAGCAGTCCCAGCGCGTGCCAGAAGTGGTACTGGACCGCCGTCTGCCAGACCGCCATCTCGTCGGCGGTGAACCGCGCCTTCAGCGCATGGGCGCCGAACGCGCCGGCGGCGACGGCGACGAACAGGGAGACGGCGGCGAGGGTCAGGGTCAGGCGGGCGGTCATCTCGTTTACAATCGGATTCACGCGCCCACAGTGGGCGCCGCCCTCAGGATAGCCCATGACCATCGACCGCCGCCACGTCGGCAAGCGCCTCTCGGAACTGGTGATCAACCGCGCGTCGGGCACCGTGTATCTGGCCGGACAGGTCGCCGACGACCCGAAGGCCGACATCACCGGTCAGGTGCAACAGGTGCTGGCGCAGATCGACGACCTGCTGTTCGAAGCGCAGACCGACAAGACGAAGATCCTGTCGGCGACGATCTACCTGCCCGACATGGCCGACTTCGCCGCGCTGAACGCGGTGTGGGAAACGTGGGTGGTGCCGGGGCAGACGCCGGCGCGGGCCACCGTGCAGGCGAAGCTCGCCGCGCCCGAATACAAGGTCGAAATCCAGGTCGTCGCCGCGACGGCGATTCCCGCCTGACGATCACCGGAACGCCATCGCCATGCCG
>JBDTVU010000054.1:0-20677 GCA_040007035.1 Betaproteobacteria bacterium
GAACCGGCGACCCGACTGCGGACACGCAGTGCCGCAGGCAGGGCGTCCGGTTGAACGCCGAGTTAGGCGGCATCTTGGCGTAACGCAATCCAACCAATCAGCGCGGAGATCAACGCGGAGAGCCCGATACGTATCGCGTGATGGAGCTGTTCGGCAGCAATAAACGCGACGCGCTCCTTCCCGGCAACCATAGCCTCGCGGCGGAAGACGTCTTCCTGGGTCGGGACAAAGTGCTTCCTATCGCCATTTCCGTCTTCAATCAACTGCAACTCACCCAGATCCAAGTATGCGTATCGGGCACGGGCCAAGTCCAACTCGACGCGCTTCTCCGGAGCAAATTGGGCTCCAGTGGCACGCGAGAGCGAGTCCGATACATACGGCTTAAGGATTTCGTCTCGCGTGACTTTGGCCGCATGGAATTTGGCAATCGCAATACCGCTGATACACAAACAGATCAAGCTTCCCAGAGCGACCTTTCGAAATGCAATGCGGCGACCACCAATAGCTGCGAGTTGGCGCGTACCTTCAAAGATCCAAAAAAGTGCGATTACCCAAAGCACTGTTTCGAGAATGAAGTCTATCCATTCCAGAAGCATCTTGCCGCCTAACGAAACCAGTTAACCGGTAACCCGACTGCGGACACGAAGTGCCGCCGGCGTGGCGTCCGTGTCAAACGTGTGGGTACGGCGCTCTTGAGTCTGCGTGTGCCCGCAAACCAAGTGACGTCGGTAGAACCAGAGCACCCACAGTGAATCTTGCGGAGATTCCATTGCGCGACCGTAGCGGTAAATAAAGGCGTCACCGCCAACGTTGGCCAGCACCATGTCCGGTAGGAATTCAGCAAACTCTGCGGGGAGCTTTCGCATCGGGTTCGCATCGACGACTGTTTCGGTTTCGACTATCTGGCCAAAATGGTGGTAGTAGAGGCCACGAACAATGCGGCGGAGCACCCGTTTGTGGGGATCCGCGCGCAAGGGAATTGCCCTGAGTCGTCCTAAGAAGATTCCACCAGGCGTGCGCACGTCAACATCACGCGAGCGCGAAAGCGTGGAGCTTCGAAGTCGCTGATTGTGGCGCAGTGTGGGTATCAAACCGCTGCGCCATAAGTCATTCGTCTTTGGGGTTTCGTGCCCCGCGGTGATGCTAATGAAAACTCGAAACTCTTCGTCGTCCGCGGAACTCTCGTTGTTGCAACGAAAGCAAGCAGGAACCGTAACGAGATTGTGCGGCCTCGGTTTTGGAAAAATTGACTTTGGCGGTACGTGATCGATTGTAGTGGCTTCCCGGGTGCCGCAGTAGGCGCAGATTTGACGACTTGCCATCTGGTGAGGGCCCTAACGAGAGATGGAGAACCTAAACACGACCGAGTACAAGATATCGACCGCCGTATGCCAATTCGTAAGTCGACCGAAATCGACTGCGATTTCAATACAAGTGGCGCTGGTTGTAGGCCCGAAATTTTGAATGCGACCAATTCGCGCGAAGCGCATTGACTGCGACGTCGGCGGCCCACCAGACACAACTGCCGGGAATTAGACGCCCGACCGCGACCGCGTGCAACTCTTCGCGGATGGTGAGCGCGCCAGATTAGCGGAGCGCGAAGGCCCGAACCTGCTCGTCCCAGAGCACCGGCGGATCGATACCGAGATCGAGCAGCGTCACGCTGGTAGGCAGCGTGTCGTCGAGAATGGCGCCCACCACCTCCGGCGCCAGCGTGGTGAGATTGATCAGCCGGCTGACCAGACTCGCGTCCACCCCTTCCCGCTTGGCGATGTCCTTCATCGAAGTCGCCTCGCCCGACTCGAGTTGAGCGAGCCAGCGGTGCCCGCGGATGAGCGCCAGCTGAAACGGGGTGAGCTTCAGCGGCGGTTCATGCTGCTGCCCCGCCCCTGGGCTCACCACCCGCTTGTGCGCACAGCGGCGCTCGACGCTGATCGGCAGCCGGACGGTGATCCGCCCGTCGCTGGCGGTGCTGATCTGCGTCGGGCCGGCGAGGTGGATCTCGGTTATGCGCATGCCCGCTCCCGGTGGTCGGGGGCGAGTTCCCGCCCGAGCTCAGTGAGCCCCAGCGGGCGCAGCCGCAGCTCGATCGCGTCGGTGGCGACGATGATCTTCTCGATCAACAGGCGCACCAGCCGCTGCTGCTCGGCCGGGGCCAGTTGCTCCCACACCCGGTCGAACTGCAGCAACGCCACGCTGACCTGGGCTTCGTCCAAGCTGGGGTCCAGTGTTGTGGCTTGGCGGGTGATCTCGGCGCAGAGGCTCGGCGTGCGCAGGATCTCGCGCAGCTGCCGAATGACCAGCGATTCGAGTTCCTCCGCCGGCAACCGCGGCAGGCCCGAGGCGCCGGCGTGCTCTTTCAGTTCGCGGGTGGAGATGTAGTAGCGGTAGAGCCTGCCGGTCTTCTTCCGCGTCTGCCACGGCTGCAGCGCCCGACCGTCGCCGTCGATAAGGAGGCCCTTGAGCAGGAACGGCACCCGGGCGCGGGTGACATTGCCCCGGCGGCGGGAGTCCACCGCGATGACCGCTTGCGCCCGGTCCCACAGCTCCTGCTCAATGATCGGCTCGTGCTCGCCCGGGTACCAAGTATCGCGGTGGCGGATCTCGCCGCGGAAGATGCGGTTGCGGATGAGCTTGTAAAGGAGCGTCTTGCCGATCTTCTGCCCGGTCCGGACCCGGCCGTCCTGGGTGGTCCAGGCTTTGGAGGTCGCCCCTTCCTCGGCCAGCGCTTTCACCAGCCGGGTGGGCGACTCCAGCTCGACGAAGCCGCGGAAGATCCGCCGAACGAGTTCGGCTTCCTTCGGGTTGATGATGAGGTGGCGCTCCCGCACGTCGTAGCCGAGCGGGGGCATGCCGCCCATCCACAGTCCCTTCTTCTTGCTGGCGGCGATCTTGTCGCGGATGCGCTCGCCGGTGACCTCGCGTTCGAACTGGGCGAAGGAGAGCAGTACGTTCAGCATCAGCCGGCCCATCGAGCTGGTGGTGTTGAACTGCTGGGTGACCGAGACGAACGACACCCCGCGCCGCTCGAACACCTCGATCATGCGGCCGAAGTCGGTGAGGCTGCGGGTGAGGCGGTCGATCTTGTAAACCACGACCACATCAAGGCGTCCCTGCTCGATGTCGGCCAGGAGGCGTTTCAATGCCGGCCGCTCCATGTTGCCGCCGGAGTAGCCGGGGTCGGCGTAGTCGTCGGCGAGCCCGATCCACCCTTCGTGCTTCTGGCTGGCGATGTAGGCGTGGCCGGCGTCGCGCTGGGCGTCGATGGAGTTGTATTCCTGGTCGAGCCCTTCTTCGCTCGACTTGCGGCAGTAGACGGCGCAGCGGATCGGGCGGCGACCGGCGGCGGTCATGACCGGTTCAATCCGGAGCGGGCGGTGAGCCCGAAGAACTTGGGGCCGGACCAGCGGGTGCCGGTGATGGCCCGGGCGACTTCGGACAAGCTGCCGAAGCGCTGGCCGGCGTAATCGAACACCGGCCCTTCGCCGACCCGGACCTCGTGCTCGACGCCGTCGAAGGCGCGCACCAGCACCGTGCCCGGCGCCAAGGCCCACGGCCGCGGCTTGTTCGCCCCGTCGAGGGCGGCTGCCAGTGCCTCGATCCGTTCGCGCTGGCGCTGCAATGCGCCCGGGTGCTGGCGCTCGTAGGCGGTCGCCTGCCAGTGGTAGGCGAGGCGCCGTTCGAGGAACCGGCGGTTGGCGACGACGGGGTCGTGGCCGAAGGTTTCGGCGAAGAGCGCGCGCAGGTCGGCGATGGGCAGTTTCGGCAATGCAGCGATGCGGCGAAGAACGGCGGGTGGCGTCGGTGTGGGCATGGTCAGGATTCGGGAGCCGGTGGATTGATGAACGCTCTGATCCCGCCGGAAGTAAAGTCCGCCCGGTCTCCGGCCGAATCGGCCCCGGGGCCGCTGCGCAGCCGCAGCAGCGCCTGCGCCACCAGCATCGCCAGTTCGGTCACCGCCGGCTCGACCGTCGGCACATTTGAGGTGATTTCTTGCATAGCGGAGCCCTCTGGAATCTCACTCGTTGCTGATTCCGAGTATCCCGATTCGCACCACGCTTTGCGATCACGGAGTTGATAACCGCCGGGGCCATATGCGGAGCGTTGAGGGGCCGTACGGACGGACGCGGGGACTAGCCCGATTGGCGGATTTCAGAATCCCACGATCGCGGTGACAATGACGCCGTGGGCGAGGCGCGATTTGCGGCGCGCGACACCGGATCGAAATTGCTTCTCAGCGGGAAAGGAACACAGCGTGAGTGGCGTCAAGCGCGAGCGGGTGTCCGATGGAATCTTCGTCCACACCCGCCTGACGGTGGATGCAAGCGATACCTCGGACCAAGCTCAGGCCGCAATCCGAACCCTTTTCGACAGCGCGGACCCGATGCACCGATTGCAAGCTATCCTCGACCAACTGGACGTCCTCTACGCTGCGCACCCCGACGACCCGCTGGTGCAACTGCGTTACGTCGACATTCAGGAGACGGTCACCGCGGCGCGCCGGGCCCGGGACAAGAGCAAGCATCGGCTGGACCTGATCGATCTCGCCGATGCCAAGCTGCGCGAACTCGGCATCTATCTCAAGGTCGTCCCCGATGCGCGCCGCGGCAAGGCGATCGATCGATTCGTCAACGACGGCGCACGGGCCCGCGCCGCCCAGTACGAGGCGCTGCAGCAATGGTGTTGCAACCAGGCGGCCCAACTACAGCGAGACGATCCCTCGCTCACCGAGACGCGATTGCGGACCCTGATCCACCGCCGCGTCGTCGCCGCCTTCGAGCGCCAGCGCACGCCGACCGATCCCGTCGGTAATCCCTGGCCGCCCGAACCTGACGCCAAACTGCACTCGGCGGTCACCGCAATGTTCAAGCTTGGACGCCGGACCCCGGTCAAGCGCTCCATCGAAAACTGGCTCAGGCCAAAAAGCTAGAACGGGCACTGCACTTTCCATTTCGCCACTCCTAAGCTTCGTTGCATGGGGATTCGGATCCCCGGCAACCAAAAGGGAATGGCGATGGGCAAAGCTGCAACGGCCGACACCACGGCCACGGCGACCGGCAGTGCCGGTGGCCATCTCGATCAAAACCAACTCGCGCAGCGCTGGGGTGTCAGCGTCACCACGCTGGAGCGGTGGCGCAGTCTCGGCCTAGGCTGTCCCTATCTCAAGCTCGGCGGCCAGTGCCGCTACCGGCTCGACGACGTCCTCGCCTTCGAGCGTGATTGTCTGCGTCAGAGCACGTCGCAGCGGGTGACACCGGCACGCGCGGATGAACAGCGCGGCGAACGCGAAGACAGCACCGCGAGAGGTCGCCGCTCGTGACCGCCGTCCTCGCCGCAGCGCCAGACGTCGCAGCAGCGGTCGCGGACACGACAGTGGCCGCCCAGCTGCTCGACCTGCTGATCGACGACGGCTCGGTCGTCAGCTTCCAGACCTTTGCCGAGCGGGCCGAGAAACGGGGCCTCGCCCGGGTGCTGCACGGCACGCTCGCCGACCACGCGACAGCGCTCACCAAGTTCAACCGTGCCGGCGCCGGCGTCTTCTTCATGGTCAACCGCGGCGACGGCAACGGCCGCAGCGCTCGTAACGTCACCGCGGTCCGCGCCCTGTTCCTCGATCTCGACGGCGCGCCGCTAACCGCGGTGCCGACCGAGACGCTGCCGCCGCACGCCATCATCGAGAGCAGCCCCGGTCGCTTCCACGTCTACTGGCGGGTGCACGACTGCGCCCTGGCCGACTTCCCGCGATTGCAAAAGGCGCTGGCCGCACGCTTCGGCGGCGATCTCGCGGTCTGCGATCTGCCGCGAGTGATGCGCCTGCCCGGCTTCCTGCATCAGAAGCAGACCCCCTTCGTCACCCGCATCGTGTCGGTCCGCTCCGGACCGGCGTACGCGGTAGACGAACTGGTGCAAACGTATGCACTCGACCGCGACGGTCCGGCCGACACCGACCGCGGGCACGCGTCGGCTTCGTCCACCGCCGAGGGCTCAGCGGCCGCCGCAATCGAGGCCAACCGCAACGTGACGCTGATGCGGATCGCCGGGAAGCTGCGCCATCACGATTTGTCGCCCGAAGCGATCGCCGCGTCGCTGCTGGTCACCAACCGCGAGCGCTGCCGGCCCCCCCTCGACGACCACGAAGTCCGCAGCATTGCCCGCAGTGTCGGCCGCTACCAAGCCGACGACGATGCAGCGCCGGTACAGTGGCCACCGCTGCTGTTGCCAGGCAGCGGCCCGGCGCCGGAGCTGCCGGCGACGCTGTTGCCGGGATGGGCCGGTGCCATGGCCGATGCCGTGGCCCGCAGTACGCAGACCCCCGCCGGGGCCAGTGTCCTGCTCACCCTGGCCGTGCTCGCCACCGTGGTACAGCGGCGCTTCGAAGTCGCGCCGTGGAACGACGAATACCAGGAACCGCTCTGTCTGTGGGTCCTGGTCGCCCTGCCCTCGGGCGCGCGCAAGACTCCGGTGATGCGACCGCTGCTCGCCCCGCTCTTCGCCTGGGAGAAACGAGAGCGTGCCCGCCTGCACTCGGAGATCGCCCGCGTCGCCGCCGCTCGCGGTGTGGCCAAGCGGCGCATCGAGCGGCTGGAGATCAACGCCGCCAAGAAAGACGACCCGAACGAGCGCGACCAGCTGCGCTCCGAGATCCAGCAACTGATCGAAACCATGCCCGACGAACTGTGGGCGCCGCGCCTGGTCACCGGCGACACCACGCCGGAGCGACTGCAGGGCCTGCTGGTCGAGCACCGTGAGCGGATCGCTCTGTTCAGCGACGAGTCCGGGATCTTTACCGTACTCGCCGGGCTCTACTCCGGCGGGCAGATGCATCTCGACGCCTTTCTGCAGGCACATTCCGGCGCCCCGATCCGGGTCGATCGCACTGGCCGCACCGCCCACATCGACCGACCGGCGTTGTCCTTCGGTCTCGCGCTGCAACCCAAGGTGCTGCAGGAAGTGGCCAAAGTTCGCCGCTTTCGCGACACCGGATTCCTCGCCCGCTTTCTGTTCGCCTTGCCGGAGTCCACCGTCGGCCGGCGCAACGTGCGGCTGCGGGAGCCGATCCCACCCGAGGTCACCGCGGCCTACGAATCTGCGCTGGGCCGTCTGCTCGAAGGTGCCGGCGACAAGGCGGCGCCGCCGAGGGTGCTGCCATTCACCGCCGCGGCGCGTGAATGCTGGCTCGACTTTCACGAAATGATCGAACACGCGATGGCGCCGGGAGAGCCGCTCGAACCGGTCGCCGACTGGGCTGGCAAGCTTCCCGGGCACACCGCACGCATCGCCGCGCTGCTGGCAATCATCCAGCACGGCGCCGGCGTGACCGAGATTGACCTCGACGCGGTGCGCGGCGCCGTCGATCTATGCCAGCGCTTGATCGCGCACGCACTGGCCGCGTTCCGCCTGCTCGGTGCGGACGAAATCGAAGCCGGTGCCCTGGTGTTGCTGCGCTGGATTCGGGCCAACCATCTCACCGAGTTCGACCGCAGCCGGGCACACAAAGCACTGGAAGGTACGTTCCGCAGCGTGGATCTGTTGAAGGCCGCTGCGGCGCGCCTGGCGGAGTGGAACGTGCTGTCGAGGGAACTCAAGCGTGTCAACCACCGCGCTCCGCCGACCCCGTACTACACCGTCAATCCGCAGTTGTTCGACCATTCGGGAAATTCGCCATGAAAGCTTTGAGATCAATTTTCTTTCTTTATCAAATCACTAGCCGCTCACCCCGGATCGAACGTCGAATAACTCGAATAACCCGAGCAAAAAAAGACTGTGAGTCATTCGAGTTATTCGATGTTCGACCGGGGGGTGCCGGCACCACGCGAGGCCGGGAGGGGGGGTCAAATCTCTACGCTCTCAGCTTCCACGACCGCCGCTGGTATCTTTTTTTCCCGTGCGCAAGATAGGCAGGGGGGTATCGCGGTGAGACGCGGGCAACACGATCGCGAAAGGAGTGCGGGAGCTTGGGGGGGTCGGTGGAAGTTTGGTCGCGATATAGGAGGTGGGGGGGTCAATCGATGACCAAGTGCAGACCGGTCGCAGGACCGCGGAAATTTCGTCGCGTTTTGGGAGGTGGGGGGGTCAAGCCATGAGCGAACTGGCGATCGTCTATCGGCGCACCGAAGAGCTGGTTCCGTACGCCGCCAACGCGCGGACGCACTCGGCGGCACAGGTCGAGCAGCTGGCCGCCAGCATGCGCGAGTTCGGCTTCACCAATCCGATCCTGGTCGACGGCGACGGTGGCGTCATCGCCGGCCACGGCCGCATCCTGGCGGCGAAGCGGCTGGGGCTGGAGGTGGTACCGACCATCGCGCTGGCCGACCTGACACCGGCCCAGCGCCGCGCCTACGTGCTGGCCGACAATCAGCTGGCGATGAACGCGGGTTGGGATCGCGATCTGCTGGCGCTGGAGTTGAAAGCGCTGTCCGCCACCGAACTCGATCTGGCGTTAATCGGTTTCGCCCCGGACGAGCTGACGGCGCTGCTCGGCCTCGGCACCGCGTCTGGCTTCACCGATCCCGATGCAGTGCCGCCGACGCCGGAGATGGCGGTGTCGGTGCCGGGCGATGTCTGGGTGCTGGGACGACATCGGCTGCTGTGCGGGGACGCCACCGTGGGGGCCGACGTGGGCCGGTTGCTGGCCGGAGTCTCGCCGCACCTGATGGTGACCGATCCGCCGTACGGGGTCGACTACGATCCGGCCTGGCGGCGGCGGGCGGGGGTTAATCGCAGCGCGCGGATGGACCCGGTCACCAACGACGACCGCGCCGATTGGCGTCCGGCGTGGACGCTCTTCCCCGGCGCGGTCGCCTACGTCTGGCACGGCGCGCTGCATTCCTCGGAGGTTGCGGCAAGTCTCCTCGCCGCGGGGTTCGATATCCGGGCCCAGATCATCTGGGCCAAGCCACGGCTCGTTCTGGGTCGCGGCCACTACCACTGGCAGCACGAGCCGTGCTGGTACGCGGTGCGCGAAGGCGGCACCGGCCACTGGAGTGGGGATCGTTCGCAGACCACGCTGTGGTCGATCGGCCATGCCGGACAGGATGCGGAAACGCCCCACAGCACGCAGAAGCCGGTGGAGTGCATGCGCCGCCCGATCGAGAACAACTCCAGTCCGGGTCAGGCGGTGTACGACCCCTTCCTCGGCTCCGGCACCACCCTGATCGCGGCCGAGCAGACCGGGCGCGCCTGTTACGGCATGGAACTCGAGCCGCGCTACGTCGACGTCGCGCTCACCCGCTGGCAGGCGTTCACGGGGCAAGAGGCGCGGCACGCGGAAACGAACCGGACCTTCGCCGAACTCGCTGCCGAGCGCGCGACCACGACCGCGTGACGCCATGGCCGGCCGCCTTCCAAAACCTTCGGCGCTGAAACTTCTCGACGGCAACCCGGGCCGGCGGCCAATCCCGGTCGACGAGTTCCGGCCCGCCACCCAGGTTCCGGAGTGCCCGCCGCACCTGCTCGGCGAAGCGCGGCGGGAGTGGGAGCGCCTCACCGCCATCCTCTCCCGCTACGGCATGATCAGCGAGGTCGACCGCGGCGCGCTGGCGATGATCTGCACCATCTGGGCCCGCTACGTCGAGGCGGAAGAGATGATCACCCGCGCGGCGCAGGCGGCGCACGGCACGGGCCTGTTCGTGAAGTCACCCAACGGCTATCCGATCCAGTCGCCGTGGGTTGCCGTGTCGAACAAGTCGATGGAGCTCTACCGGGCATATCTCGCCGAGTTCGGGCTCTCACCGTCGGCAAGATCACGAGTGCTGCCGGGGGAGTATCAGTTGGAGTTGCCGGGGATCGAGGTCGACGAGGCGGAACCATAACCCAAGAAGTTGAGCGTGCGCCCAAGACCAAACCAGCAGTTCTATGCGCCCCGTCCGTCTCAAACCGCTACAATCGGCCCGGAGCAGCCCTCGGTGCCGGCCATTGAAGGGGGTCACGTCGTGCCGACCAATCTTGCAAGCGCCATCCCATCGCTGCCGCGAGTACCCGTAAGCAATTGCTCCAGACGGCGCCAAAGCAACTCAGAAATTGGCCTGCCCGCCGATGGCTGCTGCCCTTGGCGGGATTTTCGGGCCTGTCAAACGGACTTCCGCGATGGCGAAATCTGAACACCTGAAGGCACTGGTCCGTAGCCACGCGGAGGGTGACGACTCCCGTTTCTACGCCGTCGCCATGCAGGTCGCAGCCCAAGCTGCCCGTAGCGGTCACGGCAAATTTGCCCAAGAGCTGCGGAATCTTGTCGACGAGGCGAAAGCGCGCGCGAAAGCGATCCAGGTTTCGCGCGACCTCAAGCCCATTCCCATCGCGCAACCACGAGGCGAGCTCGCCGGCCTGCTCACCGTCGGCTATCCGAAGACGCGCATCGCAGACATGGCGCTGACGGGCGCGCTTCGAGGCCGTCTGGATCGCGTCCTGACCGAACAACGCCAGCGCGACCGAATCCGCGAACATGGATTCTCACCGATCCGAAAGCTGCTCCTTGTCGGCCCACCCGGGACCGGAAAGACGATGACGGCAGCTGCGCTTGCCGGTGAACTCGGTGTTCCGCTGCTCTGCATCCAACTGGATGCGCTGATCACCAAATACATGGGCGAGACTGCGGCGAAGCTGCGGCTTGTATTCGACGCCATGCTGACGACCCGAGGCGTGTACCTGTTCGATGAATTCGATGCCCTAGGGAGTGAGCGCAGCGCAAAAAACGACGTCGGCGAGATCCGCCGTGTGCTCAACTCGTTTCTACAGTTCCTTGAACAGGACGAATCGAACAGTCTCATTATCGGGGCGACGAATTACGTCGGACTGCTGGATCGGGCACTGTTCCGGCGCTTTGACGCGGTTCTTCATTACGCGCTGCCCACCAGTGAAATCGCCGCGCGTGTGATGCAGGCCCGTCTTGCGCCATTGGATACATCAACAATTGATTGGCACAGCGCTTCGAAGGCCGCCGACGGGCTCAGCCACGCTGAGATCGCCCACGCCTGCGAACAAGCGGCGAAGAATGCGATCCTTGAGCAATCGATCGTGGTTCGCGAAGCGGAACTCATCCTGGCTCTAGAGGATCGCCGCCGGACTCCCGCGTAGCTGGTCGAAGGGACTGCCGCGTGGCCGCGCCTCGGAATCGCAAACACATCATCGTCCCGGGCGGGCCCACCGCCGAGTCATACCTGCCGCACGGCCGCAGGATCGACACCCCAAAGCCGCCGGCACCGACGAGCCGCACCGCGCATGGGATTGCGTTGCGGCAGGCGCTTGAGGTCGCGGTGACCGATGCGAATCAGCGTCGCGGCGACGCCGGGATCCAGGTTCATGGCGCCGCTCCGGGCCTCTACATCCTGTTCGAGAGCCAGCCGGGCGTCCCGCTGCAGCTCTCTTCGCTAGAGGACGCGCGGCAGGGCATCGAACTTGTGGCGGTTGCTCACGCGCAAACCGACGAAGTGGAGCCCCGGCGGATTGAGCGTGCCACCGTGTTCGTACCCGACGGGAAGGTGAAGCACTTCTTTGCCCGGTTCGAGACTTACGCCAAGACCGCGCCCAAAGCGAAGGGCGAGCGCCGTTACGAAGGCATGCTCGATCCAGTCGCAACGCTGCGTCTTGCGACTCTTCGCGCCCTGTGGACCGACGCGACCGACGCCTACCCCACCGACGGCGAGGCGATCTGGTGGGAGGTCTGGCTACGTCGCCAGGACGGTAATGAGCTGTCGCGTCTGATGGAGTTCGCGGACCTTCGGCACGTCGACATCGCTTCACGTCGATTGCAATTCGACGACCGTATCGTGACGCTCATGCACGCAACGTCTGAGCAGCTCTCGGCGTCCATCGACGTTCTTAACGATATCGCCGAGGTACGTCGGGCGAAGGAAACCGCTACGGTGTTTGTCGACATGACGCCGGACGAGCAGGGGGAGTGGGCAAAGGATCTGCTTGCCCGCACCACCCCCGCCTCGCCGAAATCCCCCGTCGTGTGCGTTCTCGACACTGGGGTAACGCGCGGTCACCCCTTGCTCGCCGCGTCACTTTCGGCGAGCGATTGCCACACCTGCGAGCCCGATTGGGGAGCGCACGATCATCATGGCCATGGCACCGAGATGGCGGGACTGGCGCTGTATGGTGACCTGACCGGCGTCTTGACCGCGTCGGGCCCGGTGCAGCTTGTCCATGGTCTTGAATCGGTGAAGATCCTCCCGCCGAACGCCGGGAATCCGCCCGAACTGTACGGTGCAATCACGGCGCAGGCGACGAGCCGCGCCGAAATCCAGGCACCTCAGCGCAAACGCTGCTTCTCGATGGCTATATCCGCCACCGACGAGCGCGACCGTGGCCAACCCACCTCGTGGTCAGCGGCCGTGGATGCGCTGGCCGCTGGGCGCGCGTTCGACCCCACCAGCCAGGGCCTCGTCTATCTCGACGATGGCAGCGATACGTTGCGGCGGCTCTTCGTCCTGTGCGCAGGAAACGTTGCCGAGGATGCCCTTCAGGTTTCCCATCTCGACCGTAGCGATGCCGACGCGGTCCACGACCCGGCACAAGCTTGGAACGCGCTGACGGTCGGAGCGTTTACCGATAAAGCCCTGATCAAAGACCCGACCTGGAGCGGCTGGCAACCTCTAGCGCCCGCGGGCGATCTGTCGCCATGGAGCACAACCGGGGTGGTGTTCGCCGACGAGTGGCCGATCAAACCCGACGTGGTCTTCGAGGGCGGCAATGTCGTGCGAAACGCTGACGGCGAGGTCGACTTCCCATGCCCAGACCTTTGCGTGCTTTCCACCTACTACCAACCGGCAGATAAGCTTTTCGTTCCGAGTTGGGCCACGAGCGCGGCGACGGCGCAGGCTGCCCGAATGGCGGCCATCATTGCCGCCGATTACCCAACGCTGTGGCCGGAGACCATTCGCGCGCTTATCCTTCACTCTGCCGATTGGACGCCGCAAATGATTACTCACCTGCGTGGAGCGAGTGGCAAGCGCGCGCGGGCTCGCCTAGTACGCCGGTACGGTTTCGGTGTGCCGCATGCGGACCGCGCGCTCCGCAGCGCCAATGATGCGCTGACGCTGATCGCGCAGGACACCCTCCGGCCGTTTGAGAACGGGAAGATGCGAGAGATGCACTTCTTCGAACTACCTTGGCCGCGAGAAGTTCTCCAAGGCCTCGGTGAGACGGCCGTTCGGCTACGTGTCACGCTCTCCTACTTCATCGAACCCAATCCGGGCCGCCGCGGCTGGAAGAAGCGTCACCGTTACGCGTCGCATGGGCTGCGCTTCGAGGTGAAGACACCGACCGAGTCCGTTGAGGAGTTCCGCAAGCGCCTCAATCAGCGTGCACTTGACGAGGACGAAGGCAGGCCATTCACAGGGGGTGATTCCTCCGAGTGGTACCTCGGCGAACAGGCGCGCAATCACGGATCGATCCACTCCGATATTTTGCAAGGGTTTGCCGCCGACATCGCCGAACGCGGCGTCATTGGCATCTATCCTGTGAGCGGCTGGTGGAAGGACCAGCCAAAGCGCGATCGCAGTGAGCAAGGCGCCAGATATGCGCTGGTTGTCTCCATCGAGACGCCAGGCGTCGAAACTGATATCTGGACACCGGTGGCCAATCAGATCAGCGTGACCATCAGTATCGCGAATTAGAACACGTGGTCCAGCATGCCCCTAAGCCCCGCGCCGGAGGTAGCTGCGGCTGTCGCCACAACGCGGCGCGTTGCCGCCGCGTCTTGTTGCCGGCGACATGGCGAGCGCCGCCTCGTCATAGCAACGGTTCTATGCCGCGTTGTCGATCGAGCCCTACTCACCCGCCGGTGAGTTACCTGGGCAGGGAACGCTCGGTACCCCCTGCCGGTATCCCCGAGGCGACTCCCGCTTGCCCGTGATCAAGGCCGCAGCGCTGCCGCGGCCGCACACTGACAATCACCGCAATGGACGCCTTCCCGTTCACCCTTAACCCGACGCGACCCGACGCTGCCTTGGCGGCGTCGCTCATCACGCTCCCCCTACCCCCGGTGCCGTTACCTGCCGTCCTGCGCCGGCAACGGGTGTCGGCCAAGACGCTGTGCGTGCTGATCAATCTGGAACTGGCCGTGCTTGACCTGGCCGGTCACAGCGAAGTGAACATGATCGAGGTGCGCCCGGGCGTGGGTGACGATGAGTGCAATTGGCGAGCCCCCAACTCGCCGGCGATGGTCCGATCGGCGCGACCATCGCTGCACTGCAATTGCGCTACAACATCGGCCGGTAGTCGTCTCCGGTCACCACGGATCGGTTGCGCTCGAACGTCGGGCGGCACGCCTCGGGCGCGCCGGTCCGCCGCGTCGCTATCGGGGACGAGGCGGAGGTTTGTCGTCGCGGCGCGCCTTGCGCTCGCCGTTACCGGTGACGGTGATCTCCTAGGTCAGCCGGCCAGCCGCATTGTAGGCGTACGCAAGCGCCGATATCTTCGAGTACGTCGAAGAGTTCTACAATCTGCTGTGCCGGCACTCGCCGCTAGGCCGGGTTAGCCCCGCGGAGTTCAAGCGGAAATATTCAACCCAGCGCACCTAAGCGGATTGTCCGGAGAACCGGGGGAATTCCGCTGGTGGCGTTGCCGGTGTCGGGGGAGGCGAGGGTGGTGGTCTCGCCGAAGCCGTTCAGCGCGTAGGCGGTGACCAGATTGCGCGTATCGGTCACCTGCTTCAGCGCGCCGTTGCCGTTGTAGGCGAACTTGGTCGTCTTGTTCGCCGGCTCGAGCACTTGCGTCACGAAGAAATTGAGCCTGGCGTCGTTTTCCTGCCCGCTACAACTACGCTGGAAAGCCCGTTTCTCCAGGAGTGTCGTCTAGCCAATCGATGCGGACACCCTGTGTTCTGGCCATGTAGGCAAGATCCGAACCGATCTTTTGCATTACCAGTTGGAGCGCCTGCACAGAATCCATTCCACCTGCGTAACTTACCTTCAAGTCATTTCCCTGTTTGATCGAGTATGGACAATAGTAGTCGTTTCCGTCCTCAAAAAGTTCGGGCTTGCCGATCACCACAAGTACGTCATCACTGCCGATCCGCAATTTTCGGGACGCGACTGGATTGTCGATATTCAGGAGGTTCATTTGCTATCACCAAGTCACTAGTGGTGGTAATGGGCGACCAGCTTTGCATGCACCAAATCGGTCTTGCACGCTTTGCCAGCATCGCGATCTGGCACCAGTGCGTGGCAACGTTGCCATTTTGCACATAGCTTCGTCACGTTTGGCTTGCTCCTCGCATTTGTCGTCGGGCTTGCAGATCGAAGCTACCGCCATTGCAGCGGCCCCGGCCCCGCAAAGCGCAGGCGAGATCATGCATATATCGATCGGACGCGGCATTGGAAGCTCAGGAATGTGAAATCTTGGTGGGGGAGTCCCTGGTAGCCCAGGTATAGGCGGTGGCGGTATAGGTCCCACAATTGGTGGCGCAGGTACCGGCGGTAACGCTTGTCGACCTTCAGGATCAGCATGAGACAGAGGCTTGGCACCAACATAGCCGTATGTATTTAGTCCACTCCACAACCCAATAGGATCGCTCTGCTCGTACCTGCCGCTGGTGGGGTCGTAATCTCTGAAGTAGTTGTAGTGGGTCTTTGTCTCGGTGTCGTAGTACTGGCCGGGAAAGCGCAGGTGGTACGTGAACGCGCCGGCACCGGCCGGGTTCTCGTTCGCCCCGTTGTTGCCGAACGGATCGACGTTGTCCCACCGCCACAGGAAGGCATTGTCGCTCGGCCGGGTGACCGCCCGCGGCGTGCCCAGATGGTCGGCGTGCACATAGTAGACCGCCACCGGCACCGGGTTGCCAGATCCGCTCGGCCGCAGGGTCGCCACCGGCAGATCCTCCAGCCACACCGTCTCTTGGATCAGGGCGCCTGCGCCGTCGTACTCGCCCACGAGCCGCCCTTGCTCGTCGTAGACGAAGTACGTGTCGACACCGGCCGCGGTCTTCTTCACCCGCTGCCCCAGCGCGTTGACCGCGTAGCTGGTGCTGGTGCTGCCATTGCTCACCGCCACCAACCGGTTGGCGAGATTGTAGGTAAAGCTGCGCACCGTGTCGCCGTTGAGGTAGCCCGCATCGACGCTGCCCGCGAGCTGCAGCAACTGGTTGCTGGCGAGACCATAGTCCAGCGCCGCGGCGGCCCCGTCGGTGGTGGCGCTGAGGCGATTGCCGACGGCGTCGTAGGTGTAGGCCCGGGTGGCACTGCCGACGGTCGCGGCGGTCAGCCGATCCAGAGCGTCATAGCCGAAGGCGCCGTTGTTGAGCGCGTTGGCCGGGTCGGCGATGGCCGTGATCCGGTTGGCGTTGTCCCAGGCAACATCGCGCCGCAGGACGCTGGTCCCGTTGCGGAACTCCCAGGTCTGGATCCGACCGTCCTGGTCGTAGTCGCGGAACGAATACAAGCCGTTGCCCCAGTGCCAGGCCGCCATCCCGGCAAACGGCTCGGCCTCCGCGCCGGTCACCAGGGGCAGGCCGTTGACACTGATCGCACCTGGCCGGTTGTTGACGTAGGTGAAGGTGAGCGCCTGCCCGGAAGGGGTCGTCAGCGAGGTCAGTTGGCCGGCGCCGTTGTAGCCGTAGCTGGTGCTAAAGCTGCGGCTGCCGATGACTTGCGTCTTGCCCGCCACCCGGCCCTGCGGGGTGTACGACCAGGTCGTCACGGCACTCGGGTCGGTGACTTTGGTCAGCCGGCCTTTGGCATTTGCCGCCCCGCCGGTGCCGCCGTCGTATTCGAACGCGTGGGTCTCGCTCGGACTGCCGGACTTGGCGTACACGATCTGGGTGACGCGATTGAGCAGGTCGTAGGTGTAGGTGGCGGTTACCCCGCGCGCATCCATCCGGCTGAGCACGTTGCCGGCCGCGTCGAAGGTCTGGCTGGTCACCCCCGTGTCGGGGGAGGTCAGCTTGGTCTGATTGCCCAGGCCATCCATGCCATAGCGGGTCGCCAAGTCGCGCGGATCGTTCACCTGCAGCAGGGTACCCGTGCCGTCGTAGCTGTAGACGGTTGCCCCAGCGCCGGGATCGGTCACCCGCACCAGTCGATTGAGGGCGTCGTAGGCGTTGACCGTCTGCCGCGCCAGCGGATCGGTCACCGCGGTCAGGTTGCCATTGTTGTCGTAGCCATAGGTGGTGGTCTGGTTGTTCGCGCCCAGCTCGGTCGCCAGCCGGTTGAGCGCGTCGAACGTCCGCGAGCGGGTGCGCGCCAGGGCGCCACTGGCGTCGTAGACGTCTTCGTGGGTCCGGTTGCCCATCGCATCGAGCGTGTAGACGATCTTGTTGCCCAGGCCATCCTGAATCTGCGTCAGCCGGTGCGCGCCGTCGTAGGTGTACTGCAGCGTCGAGTCGTCCGGCAGCATCACCGCGGTCAACTGGCCGACGCCGTCATAGCCGTAATCGGTACGCTCCCCGCCGGCGTCCCGGTAAAGCAACCGGCCTCGGGCGTCATAGCCCAGGGTCGTGACCATGCCGTTGGCGTCGGTGATCGACAGCGGGCGGCCGGCGAAGTCGTAGGCGGTAATCTGGGTGGTATGAGCGGCCGCATTGGCAATGGTCGCCACGTTGCCGCGCTTGCCGAGATCGGCATCATTGTCGGCGTAATAGGTCGTGCTGGTGACCTTGCCGATCGGATCGGTGGCGGTGAGAACGCGACCGCGTGAGGCATAGGTCCAAGTCCAGCTGCGGGTGATCGTGGTCCCGCTCCCGTCGTTCGCGGGCGCGGTGATCACCTTCTGCAGCAAGTTGCCGGACGCGTCATAGGTCAATGCCGTCGTCTTGCTACCGCCAGGCGCCGGCTCGGTAACCGTCGCCGGCAGGCGGAAGGTCGAATGCCACGTCGTGGTCACCTTGCGCACGTCGGCGCGATTCGGCGGACTGGCGAGCGATGCCAGGCAATCCTCGGCCGCGGTCAACCCTTCGACCCGTGCCGTCTCGAGGTTGCGCGTGAGGTCGTAGGCGTAACAGGCCTTCTTGCCGTTGAAATCCGCGCGCGAGGCGACATTGCCGTTGGCGTCGAACGTCTGCGCACTGCTCGCCATGCCGCAAGTCAGACAAGGCTGCGAAATGCCGGTCTGTCGATTGGCGCCAACAATTTCTTGGTACGAGTACGTCCGCACCGTCCCCAGCGGGTCGGTCACCGACGTAAGGGCCTGCTGTCCAAGGTTGCCGTTGTACAACTGGGTGTAGGTAAACTGGTAGCGATTGACAAAAACACCCGCCGCCGACTGGTGCTTCGATTCGCTGACACGCCCGCTCGAATCGTCCACGAACGTGGCATAGCGCCAACCATTCTCGTCGGTAATGCCGGTTAGATTGTTCGGCAGTGTCGCGTTCTCATAGAGATAAAGGCGCGAGTGCCGCAGACCCAGCTCATCCGGCGGACCGGTCACCGAGGCCAGGTTGCCGCTCGCATCGTAGCCATAGTCAAAGATCGCCCCGGCCGGATCGGTGACCCGTGAAATCCGGTCGCTTGGGTCGTACTCGAACGTGATCGAGCGACCGACGGGATCGGTAACGCCGACCAGCAGGCCGTTCGCGTCATAACTCAGGGTCTGCGTGCTGCCGGACCGGGCCGTGATGCTCAGGAGGCGGCCGTTCGTATCGTAGCGCTCGACATTCTCCGTGGCGGCCTCGTAATACGACCAACCAACACGCTGCCCGCCAGCATCGACGACCTGGGCCACAACATCCTTGATGTCGGCATCGCTGGCAAAGGTGGTGCCGTCACTGGAGTAGTGCAGCTGCGGGTGCGGCGTACTGGCGTAGCGCCGAATCGACACCGTGCTACCAAACTCGACGACGGCGAGCGAACGATCGTAGCTGTGCCGCCAACCGACCCCCATGGTGGCCGAACGCAACCACTCCGCGTTCTTGCTGCTGTCGTATAAACGTTCGAAGCGTTGGCCCGTCGCCGGTAAGTCGATATCCGTTTCCGGCTGGATCTTGCGGCCACTATCCGGATAGACGGGATTGCCAATCGAGCAACTGCCGTACTTCTCGCAAAGACGGTTGTTCCGCTCCGGATTGCAGGTCAGAGCAGCGGGCGCTTGGGTAATCGGAATCGCGTTGTCTGCGACCTCGAAGCCGTAGCAGGCCGGGCATGCCAAGTACCGGCTCATGCTATGACCGTAGGTGTACTCGCCGAGCGTCTCAACGTGTCCATCGCCATAGACCGAGCGCACGGTAAACCCAATGACCAACGCTTTTATCGCGTAGTTCGGGGGCCGTTTGTAGCCTGGGTCGCTTCCGTCCGCCCCATAACGCGTCCACACGCCCTCAGATACCAAGCGGAAACTCTCGTAGTAGCGATGCTCACCGCCTTGAAACCAACTGTCGTGGGGTAGACACTCCAGGTAGTTCGCAATCGCCGCCGCCTCGCTCTCGAAATCGGCGATCTCGCAGGGGTACTCGGCAGAAGCACTGTAGACCGCTTTCGAACTCGTGCTCGCCCGTCCCGCCACGGCCGGGTTGTCCCATGACACAGCCGATGCATTGGGCGCAATCATCAACCACGGCGCCAACGCCAGGACAAGCGTCAACCGTGTGCCGTACCGGGCCCAGCGCCTGACCCGGCCCAGCACTCCCCGCCACAGCGCAGACACGCGTTGCCGTCGTCCGTCGCAATGCAATTGCGGCAATAAGGTTTCCCAGATCATGATCATTACCGATTACTCAGCGTTATCGACATCGTAACGGTGGCCGCGCCTGCCCCGCTGGCGCGTGGCTCGACAAACAAAGCGTACGTACCAGCCACCGTCAACGCAGCAATATCGTACGAATAGCTCGCACTACCGCTACTGGTCGTCGCATGCACCGATTGATCCGGACGAATGATCTTGAAATCTACCAATTGCCCGGCAGGCGCCGTCACCATGCCCAATGTCGTCAACCGAAGCAGCTGTGAAGCGGCACCCACAAACGTGAGCCGCAGGTTCTGTCCAGCCCGCGTTGTTGTCGCCGTGTACGCGGTCCCCACCGTCAACGTCCCGGTAAGATCGCTCGACAACCACGCCTGCACACTCCCCGTCGCCGCACTCGCCGGCTGCACCACTACGCTATAGGTCCCGGTCGCAGGCAGGTTGCTCAGATTCAGCGAACAGTAGGTCCCATTCAGGTAGCAATAGTCACTGGTCAGTTGATTTCCATCCGGTTTGAATGCCGTGACGTTCGCGTACGTCCCCGCCGATAGCGTCAGCCCGGTGAACCCCAAGCCCAAGTTCTGCCCTGCCGTTCCCGAGAAGACAAAGCGCGCCGACTCACCTACGGTTGCAAAGGTGCCCGCAACCGCCGCCCCGTCGATCGCCAGTGCGGCACCGGCCTCCGGTGTCAACTGCAGAGCGGTGATCGTGGCCGCCCCGCCATGCGAAGTCCACGGCTCGACGAACACCGTGTAGGTCCCTGTTACCGGGAATGGCGGCAGCGTCCACGTCGTCCCCGTCGCCGTCAGGGTCGTGCTGGTCCAGGTAGTGCCGTCCGGCTTGTACAAAACGACGCTCAGCCCCGGTGACCCGGCATTGAAGGCGAGACCCGCAAATTCCAGCGCCGGACTCGGACCGGCCGTGCCGCTCAACGTCAAACGCAGGTTCTGTCCAGCGCGCGATGTTGTCGCCGTGTACGCAGTCCCCACGGTGAGCGTTCCGCTCAGGTCGCTCGACAACCACGCCTGCACACTCCCCGTCGCCGCACTCGCCGGCTGCACCA
>JBDTVU010000055.1:0-20362 GCA_040007035.1 Betaproteobacteria bacterium
AAGCAGTCGACGACGCGCTTGCCGCCGTCGGCCGGCAGGTTGATCGGCAGGCATTCCTTGCCGTACGCGGCCTGGATCGCCGCCAGCACGCCGGGAAGGTCGACGTTCTCGGCGTCGATCCGGTTGACGATGACGAGCCGGCACAGCCGGCGCTTCGCGGTCCAGTCCATCATCCGCGACGTGATCATCTCGATCCCGGCGCCGGCGTTGACGACGATGGCAGCGGTCTCCACTGCGTCGAGCGCGCCGATCGCCTGCCCGATGAAGTCGGGGAAGCCCGGCGTGTCGATGAGGTGGATGCGCGTTTCCTGCGTGTCGAGGTGGAGCAGCGACGCGCGCAACGAGTGCTGGTAGGTTTTTTCGAGCGGATCGAAATCGCTGACGGTCGTCCCCCTTTCGACCGTGCCTGCTTCCTTCAGCGCGCCGGCCTTGACCAGCAGCGCCTCGGCCAGCGTGGTTTTCCCGGATGCCCCGTGGCCGACGAGCGCGACGGTGCGGATGTTTTCGGTGGCGTAATTCGCCATGCGGCTTTCCTCCCGTTGGGTATGCCGCAATTGTACCGGCGCCGGGGGGGCCGCGAATGCGCCAAGTCAAACCAGGAGGCTCCGGCGGGGGCCGAAGCGGGGGGTTCAGGCCGGACGCCGGCCCTGCCCCGGGTCAGGCCGCGGCCGGGTCGACGATGCTGTGCCACCAGAGCTGCAGCCGCTCGCACAGGCCGTCGGCGCCGAAGTCGACGACGGCGATGCCGTCCAGCGCCAGCCGCGGCAGCGGGTCGCCGGGCGTGCGCGCCGGCACGCCGGTGCCGGTGGACGCGGCCCAGATCGCGAACAATTCCTCGGACGCCACCTGGTAGGTCACGTGCCAGTGCGCGATGCCGCCGCGCGCGTGCTCGCCGAGGATCTCGTACGTCACCCGGATGTCGCGCTGCAGCTTCGTCCGTTCCCAGTACTTCGCGATCGCGGCGTGGCCGCGCTGCACCGCGAACGGCGTGTTGCGGTACTCACCGTCCGCCGCGAACAGCGCGACGAGCTTGTCCGCATCGCTCGTCTGCCACGCGTCGCGGTAGCGCTCCATGAAGTCGGCGACGTTCATCCGGGTCTCCGGTCGGGCATCGCGCGTCTCGCCCGGCGGGCGCCGGTGCGCGTCTCAGGCAGGCAGCGCGAGCATCTCCCGCAGGTGGCGCAGCAGCTCCTCTTCCTGGAACGGCTTGCCGAGGTAGAGGTCGACGCCGAGCTCCTGCGCGCGGTTGCGGTGCTTCTCCGCGGTGCGCGACGTGATCATGATGATCGGGATGTGCGCGCTCTTCGGGTCGCCCTTGATCGTCTTGGTGAACTCGAATCCGTCCATCCGCGGCATCTCGATGTCGAGCAGGATGACGTCCGGCGTCTGGTCGACCAGGAGCTGCAGCGCGTCGATGCCGTCCTTCGCCGTGGTCACCCGGAACCCGGCGCGGGTCAGCAGCCGGCTGGTGATCTTGCGCACCGTCAGCGAGTCGTCGACGATCATCACCGTCGGCGGTCCCGCGCGTGCGGCGGCCGCCGCGGCGAAACCCGGCACGTGCGGCGCGACGCGCTCCTCGGCGTTCGGGTCGTACGTCGGCACCTCGGCACGCTGCGCGAGCGCCACCGGGTTGATGATCAGCACGATCTCGCCGTTGCCGAGCACCGTGGCGCCGGCGATGCCCGACACGCGGGCGAGCTGCGGCCCGATGTTCTTGACCACCACTTCCTGGTTGCCGATCATTTCGTCGACGTGGATCGCGGCGCGGCTCTGGCCGGAACGCAGCAGCAGCACCGGGTTGTAGCGGCCGGACTCCGGGTTGTGCCCCATGTCGCCGAGCAGCCGCGGCAGGTAATGGAACGGGTACTGCCGCCCCTGCCACTGGACTTCGCGGTTGACGTAGAGATGGACGAGCGCCTCGGCCTTGATCTGCTGGACCTGCTCGACCATCGGCGCCGGCAGCGCCCACAGCCGGCCTCCGGCACGGACCAGCACCGCCTGCGCGACCGCCAGCGTCAGCGGCAGCCAGAGCACGAACGTCGTCCCCTTGCCGGGCGTCGTCGCCACCTCGACGCGCCCGCCGAGGCCGGCGATCTCCGAGCGCACGACGTCCATCCCGATGCCGCGGCCGGACACCTGCGTCACGCGGACGGCGGTGGTGAAGCCTGGGTGGAAAATGTGCTCGATCAACTGCGCCGGTGTCGGCTGCGCGTCGGCGGCGATCCTTCCCTGCGCGACGGCCTTCGCGCGCACCTGGTCGAGATCGATGCCGGCACCGTCGTCGGCGATCTCGATCGCGATTTCGTTGCCGACCTGCCGCACCGTCAGCGTCACTTCGCCGGTCTCGGACTTGCCGGCGCGGGTGCGCTCGTCCGTCGTCTCGATCCCGTGGTCGAGCGCGTTGCGCAGCAGGTGCTCGAGCGGGCCGACGAGCTTCTCCAGCACCGACCGGTCGAGCTCGGTCTGCGCGCCGCGGATTTCGAGATTCGCGCGCTTGCCGAGCTCGCGCGCCAACGCGCGCAGGATCCGGTACAGCCGCTCGGACAGGCTGCCGAACGACACCGTCCGGATCGAGAAGAGCTGCTGCTGCACCTCGCGCGACATCCGCGCCTGCGCAACCAGCGCGGCATCGGCATCGTCGAGGTTCTTCAGCAGCGATTGCTGGACCGTCGAGACGTCGTTGACGCCTTCCGCGAGCGACCGCGTCAGTTCCTGGAACCGCGTGTAGCGGTCGAATTCGAGCGGGTCGAATCCCTCGGCCTCGCCGCCCGCCTGCGACATCCGGGACTGGATCTGCGACTCCCCCTGGATTTCGATCTCGCGGACCTGCGTGCGCAGCCGGATCACGCTCGACGTCAGCTCGAGCAGGTTCGACTTCAGCGCGCGCAGTTCGCCCTCGACGCGGGCCCGGGCGATCGCGACCTCGCCGGCTTCGTTGACCAGCCGGTCGATCGTGTCGGCGCGCACGCGCAGCATCGCGCGGGCGCCGGCCTCGACCTCGGCGGCCTCGGCGCGCGGCGCGAGAGCCGGAGCCGGCGCCGCCGTCGCGAGCGGCACGACGATCGGTGCTGCGGCCGCGGGAAGCACGGGGACGGCGGCGAGTTCCGCCGCGCGCTCTTCCAGGACGACTTCCTCGACCAGTTCCGCCGGCAGCTCGATGCCGGCCTCGGCGGCCGCGGCCAGCGCGGCAGCGTGCGCCTCGGCAACCCACGGCAGCGGGACGTCGGTCCTGCCGCCGCGCAGTGCGTCGAGCACGAACGCGATGTGGTCGAGGTCCGCGTCGAGCGCGTCGAACAGTGCCGGCGTGCCCTTCGCGGGAGCGTCGCCGGCCATCAGCCGCGATTCCATCAGATGCGTCAGCTCGCCCAACCGCATCGCGCCGGCCATCCGCGCGCTGCCCTTCAGCGTGTGCAGCGTGCGCCGCAATTCGCTCGCACTCCTGTCGTCGTGCGGTGCGCGCCGCCACGCGCGGAGCTGCTCGCCGGCGCGCGGATACAGCTCGGCGGCTTCGTCGACAAAGATCGGCAGCACCGTCGGGTCGACGTCGTCGCGGATATCGGCGAGCGGGTCGACGGCTGGCTGCGGCGCTGGTTCCGGCTCCGGCTTGGACGCGGCGAGGGGCGGGGCGGCCGAGGCGGCGACGGAAGCAGCGACGGGTGCGACGACGGGGTGCGGCTCGGGCTCGGCAACTCGTGCCGCCTCGGTCGTCGCTGTCGGGCTCGCAATCGGCATCGCAGCGGGCGCAGGAGAGGACGTGGGAGCAGACGGCGCGATCGGTTCCTGCGCAATCTCGACCGGCAGCGGCTCCGCAACTGTCGGCGTTGGCTCGACCGCCGTCACGGCGGGTGCGGCGGGCTCCGTCGCGGGCGGCTCCTCGCGCTCGTCGGCGGCGGCCTCGCGCGCGGCCTGCGCTTCGGCGTCGGCGGGCGCCACTTCCTCCGTCGAATCCTGGCGCAACAATTCGAGCTCCTGCTGCGTTTCGCCGGCCTCGATCGTGTCTCCGGGCGTGAACGCGGCACGCGACTTCACCCGGCCGACCAGCACGCCCAGGCCGTCGACGGCGCGCGCGAGCACCGGGTGCGCGGCGCCGGGAACCGGGGCATCGCGCTGCTGCAGCGCGAGCAGGCACTGCTCGAGCGCCTTGGCGGTCGCCGCCACCAGCGGGAAGCCGCCAGTGCGATGGATGCCGCACAGCGTGTGGCTGGCGCGGACCATCGCCGGCGACGGCCGCTGGTGCGGATCGAACTGCAGCACCGACAACTCGTGCGCGAGCGTGGCCAGATGCAGGTCGGCTTCCTCGATCAGGATCTTCCACAGCGCCGTCGAGACGGTGACGTCGCCGATGGTCAACTCGTCGGGCTCTTCGGGTTCGACGATCGCCTCGGGTTCTGCGCCGCGGTCGTCGTCGGCGTCCGCGGCGGGCGGCCCGGCTTCCGGCGACGCAGACACCGGCGTGATCTCGATCGTTTCACCGGTCTCGCCACCGCCGAAGTCCGGCACGTCGAGCAACGGCACGACGTGCGGCGCGCCCGCGGACACCGGGCTGCCGAGCTCGGGGAGTTCGGCGAACATCGGCTGCACCGTGGCCAGCGCCGGCGCAGTCGGCGCCACAACGGCAACGGCCGGTGCGACCGCCGCCGCCGGCGCCGCAAGCAGCACCGATTCCCGGTGCGGCAATTCCGCCTCGACGCGGACGATCGCTGCGTGCAGCGCGCCCGGATCGGCGGTGACGCGGCGGGCACGCGAAAGCGCTTCGACCCACTGCCGGAAGCTCTTCTCGGCGACGTCGATCATCGTAACGACTGCCGGGGTGACCGGACGGTCTTCCTCGAGCAGCCGGTTGTGGACCTTCTCGACCTGGAACGCGATCTCGCCCAGCTCGGAGAGCCCGACCATCCGGCCGGACCCCTTCAGCGTGTGGAAGCCGCGGCGCGACGTGCGCAGCGACTCGCGGTCGCCGTGATTCAGGGCGAGGTGCCGGTGCTGGTCGGCGATCGAGTCGAGGACCTCGTCCGCCTCGGTCAGATAGATGTCGAGCAGCTCGGCGTCGAGGCCGGTCGCGTCGGTGGCGAGCAGCCGCTGCGTCTCCTCCGAAATCGCCGGTGCCGGGGCCGCTGTTTCAGCGATCGCGGTGACCGTCGCGGCAAGCGCCGCTGTGCCGCCGGCGTCGAACTCGGCCAGCGCGGCTGCGGCCTGCGCGGCGAGCCCGGTGTCGCCGATCAGGTCGGCGTCGTCCTTCAGGCCGGCGAGCTTCGCCCTCAGCCCCTCGCGCGCCGGAGCATCCGACGGCGCGCGGCGGACCTCTTCGACCAGCGCCGGCAGCGCGGCGCGCAATTCGGCGACCGCGGCCTCGACGGTGTCGCCCGCGTCGGCCGCGGGCGCTGGAGCCTCGCCCAGCCGCTTCGCCAGCAGCGGCGCGATCAGCCGGTCGCGCTCGGGCCGCTGCTGCTCGACCGCCTCGATGTAGAAGCCCAGCCCGGACAGCGATTCGGCGAGAAGCTCGAGGTCGTCGTTGCTGACAGGCGTTTCAGGATCGGCGTACGTCTCGATCTGCTGCTGGCACAGGCCGAGCAGGCGGTCGGCGTCATCGAGCCCGAGAATCGTCAGCGCGCCGCGGATCTGTTGCGTGTCCTTCGTCAACGAGGCGAGCTCGGCCCGTTTCGCGTTATCGCGGAAGAACGCGTCGAGCACCTGCTCCATGTGCCGCAGGTTCGCCTGGATCTCGCGCCCGACCTGTGCGAGCAACAGGCGCTCCTGCGCGCGCTTCGACATCTCGTCCAGCCCGGCGGTCGTCGCCGCCGGCATCGGCCGCGACATCTGCGCGGCGTCGAGCCGCGCCAGCATCGCCTCGACCTGCTTCGGGAAATCGCCGCCCAGGTTCGCGTAGTTCTCGACGGCGCTCTCCGCGAGCAGCATGCCGGTCGCGTATTCCATCGCCAGCGGCTCGGAGACGCTGCCCGACGCCGGCATCTTGTCGAGTCGGCCGACCAGCGCGGCGGTCAGCTTCATCAACGCGCCGTTGCCGATTTCAGCCGCGTGCTTGTGGACCGCCGTCAGCGTCTGCTTCAGCTTCGGCAGGTTCTCCGCGCGGCCCGACGTGACCTTGAGCCAGGCGTCCTTGGCGCCGGTGAGCAGCTCGCGCGCCTCGCGCAGATGCGGCTGGATCCGCACCAGGTCGGCGTTGAGCACCTCGGCCGACGGGATCAGCCCGCCGAGCTTGAAGCCCCGCTGCACCGCCAGCACCGAGGGCGCCGCCGGTGCGCTGATCGCGACGTAATAGAGCACTTCGCGCCGCAGCCGGTCGGCGACCTTCGCCGAGCCCTCTACGACGCGGCGGATCTGCAGGTCGACGCGCGCGGCGAGTTGCTTGACGCCGAAACCCGACTCCAGGCCGTGCTCGGTCAGCGCGTCGAACAGCGCGCCGACGGTCCACCAGAACGCGCGCAGGTTCGGCTGAGTGGTCGCGTCCTCGATGCCGGCGATCGCGTCGCGCATCGTCTTCGCGCCGTCGTCGTTGCCGCGCAGCCAGCCGAGCATCCCGCGCTGGTAGAGGCGCCGCTGCTTCACCATGTACGACGGCAGCCGGTTCGGCGGAATCACCTGCGGCGTCGACAGCTTCGGCGCCCGCGGCGAAAGGTCGGGGTAGAAGAGGTCGGTCGGCGCCGCCGCACGGACGCCGCGCACGCGCTGCATCGCCTCGTATTCGGGAAACAGCTTGAGCGGGATCGGTACCGCGCCGTTGACGAGCTCGCCGAGGTAGATCGCGAGCTTGCGGCACGCGCGGTCGACGGCGTCGCAGACGGCGCGGGGATCCGCCGCGCCCGGCTCCTCGATCGCCGCCAACTGGCGCTCGATCTCGTCGGTGAACGCGGCGACGGCGTCCATCCCCACCATCTGGATCGCGCCGGCCGCCTGGTGGATGTGGGTGCGCGCGTGCTTGAGCGCCGCCACGTCGCGCGGATCGGCGCGGAACGTCGCCAGCGACGCCAGGCCGCGCGTCAGCGCCTGGTCGATCTCACCCTGTACCCACGACAGCGGGCCCAGGTCGAAGTCGGATGCGGAGTCGGTCGCCACGGGGTAGTCGGTCGCAGTTCAGGCCGGGTCGTCAGGTGACAGCAAGAACCGGGCCTGGAAAGTTCGCCGGATTCAGACCTTGAATCCGGCTACCGAGCTGCGCAGTTCCGCAGCCAGCTTGGTGAGCTGGCCGATGGATACGTTGGTCTGCTTGGTGCCCTCGGTCGTCTCCTCCGAGATCTTCAGGATGCCCTGCATGCCGCGCGTCACCTCGGACACGGACGCCGACTGCTTCTGGGTCTGGTCGGAAATCCCGCCGATGAGCTGCGCGAGCTCGCGCGATACCTTGCGGATCTCCTCCAGCGCCTGGCCCGCGGCGTCGGACAGCTTCGTTCCCTCGACCACGCCGACGGTGGACTTCTCCATGGCGGCCACCGCGTCCTGGGTGTCGGCCTGAATCGTCTTCACGATCGCCTCGATCTGCTTGGTTGCCTCGCCCGAGCGCTCGGCCAGCCGCTGCACTTCCTCGGCCACCACGGTGAAGCCGCGGCCCGCTTCGCCGGCCGAGGCCGCCTGGATCGCGGCGTTCAGCGCCAGCACGTTCGTCTGCTCCGTAATGTCCGAGATCAGCTCGACGATCTCGCCGATCTCGAGCGAGGACTCGCCGAGCCGCTTGATCCGCTTCGACGTGTCCTGGATCTGGGTCCGGATCTCGTTCATGCCGGCGATCTGGTTCTGCACCGCCTGGCCGCCCTTCTCGGCGGCCGCCAGCGATTGCTGGGCCACGCGGGCGGACTGCGCGGCGCTCTGCGACACCTCGTTGATCGACTGCGCCATCTGCAGCACCGACGCCGACGCCTGCTGGATCTCCTTGTTCTGCCGCTGCGACGCCTCGAACAGCCGGTTCGAGATCGCCTGCGCGTCCTGCGTCGCCTTTGTCACCTGGTCGGTCGCCGAGTTGATCCCCTTGACCAGCGTGCGCAGCTCCTCGATCGTGAAGTTGATCGAGTCGGCGATCGCGCCGGTGACGTCCTCGGTCACCGACGCCTGCACGGTGAGGTCGCCGTCGGCGAGGTTCCCCATCTCGTTCAGCAGCCGGAGAATGGCCTCCTGGTTGCGCTTGTTCTCCTGCTCCGACTCGAACGCGCGGACCCGCGCGTCATCGAGGAACACCTTTCCCAGCAGCACGAGGCAGGCCAGCGCCAGCAGCGCGAACACGATCGCCGCCCACACCGTGAACGCGCGGATCTTGCCGCCGCCCTCGTAGGCGTCCGCCAGCTTCGTCGTCTCGTTGAGCAGCGCCTCGGATTCGTTGTTGACGCCGCGCGCCGCCTGCTTGGCCGCGACCAGCCGGTTCATGTTCTGGAGGATCGCGGCGACGCCGCCGTCGTAGATCGCGAAGCGCTTCTGCAGCTCGGTCAGCGTCGCCCGGGCGTCGTCGCCGCGGACGCCGGCGAGGCGCAGCGCCTCGCTGCCCTTCAGCAGCCCGTTGACGATGTCGCGGAAGGTGCCGGCATCCTTGCCGAGCAGGAACGCGACCTCGGGATCGATCTCGTCGGACGACGCGAGCGCGTTGGCGTTCTTGGCGATCCGCTGCGACAGCACGGCGAGCTGGTTCGTGTACTCGATCTCGCGCAACGAGCCGCCGCCCTGCCCGACCTGCTGCGCCGCCTGCTGCGCCAGCTCGAGGATCGCGTTGTTGCCGGCGTTGATGTTCTCGAGCCCCTTGGCCAGCGTGGTCAGGCTCTGCTGGTTGTCGAGCACACGCTCGGCATTGAGGTCGACGCGGTCCCATCGCGCCTTGATCCCCTGCAGCAGCTCGACGATCGCCGGCTCCTGCGCGACGTCGAGGCTCGTTCCCTTGACCGTGCCCCCGCTCTGCAGCGCCTCGAGGTTCGCCTTGAACCGCTCGCGGCTGTCCTTGACCGCCGGGAACGCCGCCGCCTGGCCCTGCGACGCGAGCGCGGTGCCGCGGGCGAGGCGCTGCGACAGCATCTGCATTTCGGTCGCCGTCGCCGCCGACGCCGACTGCTGGGTCGCCGTGCGGCCGTCGAGGAACACCATGAACGCCGAGAACACGAGGAACGTCACCATCATCACGCCCAGCACCTGGAACTGCTGGACGATCGGAAGATGCCCGATCAGCGGGATCTTCTTCGGCATGCTCACTTCGGAGGTCGCCGTGCGAAGCTGCTCCATGATCGACACCGACGCGAGCGGATCGTAGCCCGCCGGCGCCGCGCCGGCGCGGACCTGCGTGGTCGGCATGTCGAGCTCGGCGGCCGCGCCGGCTTTCGACTTGTCGCCGAACAGTCCCGGCAGTTTCAGGTTGAGCGCCATGCTTCGTTCCTCCAAAGGACGCGTCGTTGCGCGTCGGTCGCTGCGTTCGATCCGGATGCAGGCCGGGACGGGGCTGCCTTCACTGTCCGGCCTGCAGGAATGCGGGATCTGTCGCCAGCTTGGCGAGGTCGATCTCCTGCCACGCGCCGCCGTCGGCATCCATCCAGCGCCGGCCGTACCACGCGGGCGCGTCGGCTGGCGGGGACGCCGGGGCGAGCTCGGCCAGGTTGCGCAGGCCCAGCACGCGCTGGACGACCACGCCGGTCTTGAGGTCGCCGGTGCGCGGCCCGAACACGACCATCCGCGACAGTCCGCCCGCGCCCTGCGCGGCAGCCCCGGTGCGCCCGAGAAAGCCGGCCAGGTCGACGACGCTGTAGAGGTTGCCGCGGAGGTTCGTCACGCCGAGGAACCACGGCTTCGTCAGCGGCACCGCGGCGATCGGCGGCACGGCGATCACCTCGCCCGCGTCGGAAAGCCGGATCAGCCACTGCTCGCCCGCGCAGTCGAACCCGAGCCGCGACGACTCCACCTGCGCCGCCGTCTTGCTGGCGAGCCGGGTCGCCAGCTCCTGCTGGAACGAGCGGAGGTCGAGCTTGGCGGCGCGTGCCATCGGAGGAATGCGGTTGGCGGGTTCAGCCCAGCGCGGCGATCTTCGCCAGCAATTCGTCGCGGTTAACCGGCTTCACGACGTAATCGCGGGCACCCTGGCGCATGCCCCAGATCTTGTCGGTTTCCTGGCTTTTCGACGTGCACATGATGATCGGGATGCTCCGCGTTTCGGCGTCGCGGCTGATCGCCCGTGTCGCCTGGAAGCCGTTGAGCCCGGGCATCACCACGTCCATCAGGATGATGTCGGGCCTGACCTGTTTCGCCTTCAGGATCGCGTCCTCGCCGTTGTCGCTGGCGACGACCTCGTAGCCCGCCTTGGTAAGCATGTCGTTCAGGACGTGGCGCTCGGTCGGCGAGTCGTCGACGATCAGTATTCGCTTGATGGCCATGGTTCCTACCCCGTGTCTTGCATTCCCCAGGGGCGCCGCGGATCCGTCCGCGACTGCCCGCGCCCCGTCACGCGGCCGCGACGCGGCGGACGTGCGTGGCCACCGCCTTCAGCAGGCTCTCTTTGGTGAACGGCTTGGTCAGGTACTGGTCGGAGCCGACCATCCGGCCGCGCGCGCGGTCGAACAGGCCGTCCTTCGACGACAGCATGATCACCGGCGTCGCGTGGAACTTCGTGTTCTTCTTGATCAGCGCGCAGGTCTGGTAGCCGTCCAGACGCGGCATCATGATGTCGACGAAGATGAGCTGCGGCTGGTGGTCGGCGATCTTCGCCAGCGCGTCGAAGCCGTCCTCGGCCAGGATCACCGTGCAGCCGGCCTGCAGAAGGAAGATTTCCGCGCTGCGGCGAATGGTGTTCGAATCGTCGATCACCATCACCTTGACGCCCGACAGCGGATTCTGCTCCGGCAATGCGCTCTCCTTTTCGGCCTCCGCGACGGCGGCCCGTGCCGTTCAGCGCCCCGGACCCGCGGCAAGTTTGCCACGGCCAAGGCGAACTGACTAGAGCATAAACCTTGCCGGAATACGCTTCGGGACGACGATCCGCGCGTTTTGCAACACCGCGATAACTTTTCCGGCGGTTCCTGCCGTGCCGCGGCACGTCCCCGCCCGCGGATGCCCCGTTGCCCGGCGCCTGCGCGCCCGGTCAGCGGCCGAGAAACATCCGGTACGCGGGGTTCGCCGTCTCGTCGACGCAGTCGTACCCGAGGCGGGCGAGAAAGGCGCGGAATTCGGCCTTGTCCGCCGGCGGGACCTGCATGCCGACCAGCACCCGCCCGTAGTCGGCGCCGTGGTTGCGGTAGTGGAACAGGCTGATGTTCCAGCCGCGGCTCATGCTGTCGAGGAACTTCATCAGCGCACCCGGGCGCTCGGGGAACTCGAAGCGGTACAGGATCTCGTGCTCCGCCGTCGGCGCGCGGCCGCCGACCAGATGGCGGACGTGCAGCTTCGCCATCTCGTTGTCGGTCAGGTCGCAGGCCTCGATCCGGCGGCGCTTCAGCTCGGCCAGCAGGTGTTCGGTTTCGCGCCGGTCGGCGACCTCGATGCCGACGAACAGGTGGGCCACGCTCGAGTCGGCGTACCGGTAGTTGAACTCGGTGACGCTGCGCTTGCCGAGCAGCGCGCAGAACTCGCGGAAGCTGCCGGGGCGCTCGGGAATCGTCACCGCGATGATCGCCTCGCGCCGTTCGCCGAGCTGCGCGCGCTCGGCGACAAAGCGCAGCCGGTCGAAGTTCATGTTGGCGCCGCAGGCGATCGCGACGTACGTCTTGCCCTTCGTCCGGTGCCGCTCGACCCACGCCTTGACGCCGGCGATCGATAGCGCGCCGGCCGGCTCCAGGATCGAGCGCGTGTCCTCGAACACGTCCTTCAGCGCCGCGCAGATCGCGTCGGTGTCGACGAGGACGATGTCGTCGACGTACTGCCGCGCCAGCCGGAACGTCTCGCGGCCGACCTGCTTGACCGCGACGCCGTCGGCGAACAGCCCGACGTGGGCGAGCTTCACCCGGCGGCCGGCGGCGAGCGAGCGCGCCATCGCGTCGGAGTCCTCCGGCTGGACACCGATGATCCGGATCTCCGGCCGCACCCGCTTGACGTAGGCGGCGATGCCGCTGATGAGGCCGCCGCCCCCGATGGCGACGAAGATCGCGTCGATCGGGCCTTGGCACTGCCGCAGGATCTCCATGCCGATCGTGCCCTGCCCGGCGATCACGTCGGGATCGTCGTACGGATGGACGAACGTCGCGCGCGTCTCCTGCTGCAGCTCCAGCGCCCGGGCGTAGGCGTCGCTGTACGAGTCGCCGTGCAGCACGACCGTAGCGCCGCGGGCCTCGACCGCGGCGATCTTGATGTGTGGCGTGGTCACCGGCATCACGATCGTCGCCTTGCAGCCGAGCCGCTGCGCGGCCAGCGCGACACCCTGCGCGTGATTGCCCGCCGACGCCGCGATGACGCCGCGCGCGCGCTCCGCCGCGGCGAGGTGCGCCATCTTGTTGTACGCGCCGCGCAGCTTGAACGAGAACACCGGCTGCTGATCCTCGCGCTTCAACAGCACGCGGTTGCCGAGCCGGGCGGACAGCGTCGGCGCGAGGTCGAGCGGCGACTCGATCGCGACGTCGTAGACCTTCGCGGTCAGTATCTTCTGCAGGTAGTCGATGGCCATGGGCGTCGTTGCGGGTCGGAAATGCAGCCTGCGAGCGTAGCAGGAATGGCGAGCCCGGGATACCGCGGCGGGTGCCCGCGCGCGGCGCTTTGCGGCCGCGACCGCACGCTTCTGCTACGCTGTCGCCGCCATGCCGCGCCCGCCGCTCGCCGCTTCCACGCTCGCCGTCGTCGACATCGGCTCGAACAGCTTCCGGCTCGAGCTGGGGCGGGTCGAGGGCGACCAGATCTTCCGCCTCGACACCTGGCGCGAGACGCTGCGGCTCGGCGCCGGGATCGACGCGAAAGGCAACCTCACCGCCGACGCGCGCCGGGCGGCGCTCGCCTGCCTCGGCCGCTTCGCCGAACGGCTGGCCGGATTGCACCCGTCGGCAGTGCGCGCGGTGGCCACCAACACGCTGCGCGTGGCGAAGAACTCGGCGACGTTCCTGCCGCAGGCCGAACGCGCGCTCGGCTTCCCGATCGACATCATCACCGGGCACGAGGAGGCGCGGCTCATCTATCTCGGCGTCGCGCACGTTCTGCCGGCATCGGCCGAGCCGCGCCTGGTCATCGACATCGGCGGCGGCTCGACCGAGTTCATCATCGGGCGCGGGATGACGCCGGAGCGGCTCGAGTCGCTGAAGGTCGGTTGCGTCGGCATGACGCAGCGGTTCTTCGCCGACGGCGCGCTGACCGACAAGGCGTTCGCCGCAGCCGAAACCCATGCCCGGGCGGAGATCGAGGCGATCGCGCGCGAGTTCCACCGCGACCACTGGCGCGCCGCGTACGCGTCATCGGGGACGGCGCTGGCGCTGGCCGAGATCCTCGAGCAGAACGGGCTCTCCCCGGCCGGGATCACCCGTGAGGGCCTCGCGCGGCTGCGCCGCCGGATGATCTCCGCCGGCCACCTGAAGCGGCTGCACCTGGCCGCGCTGAAGCCCGAGCGCGCGCCGGTGCTCGCCGGCGGGCTCGCCGTGATGGCCGCGGCGATGGCCGAGCTCGACGTCGCCCGCATCAACCCGGTCGGCGGCGCGATGCGCCTGGGCGTCCTCTACGACCTCCTCGGCCGCACGGTCCGGCGCGACATCCGCACGGCTACCGTCGAGCAGTTCCAGGCCCGCTGGCGGATCGACCGCGACCACGCGGCGCGGATCGCGGCGATGGCAGTGGGGCTGTATCGCGCAGTGCTGCCCGATCCCGACCCGGCGGCGGTCCAGCACCTCGAATGGGCGGCGCTGCTGCACGAAACCGGATTCTCCGTCTCCCACATCGGCTTCCACAAGCACGGCGCGTACATCCTGCAGAACGCCGACATGCCGGGCTTCTCGGCGCAGGAGCAGCAGGCGCTGTCGTGGCTGGTGCTGGGCTGTCGCGGCGGGCTGTCGAAGATGGCGGCCGCGCTCGACGATGCGCAATTCCGCGCGCAACTCGTCGCGCTGCGCCTGGCCGTGCTGTTCCACCACGCGCGGCGACCGGTCGACGCGCCGCGTATCGCGCTGGCCGTCGGCGGCCGGATCCGGTTCGGCGTATCGGCGCGCTGGCTGAAGGCGCACCCGCTAACGGCGCACCTGCTCGACAAGGAGAAGCGCGAGTGGACTGCGCTGGGGTACCGCTGGCTCGGGGCGTGACCCGCAGCAGAACCGGTCGCGCCGGTCACGATCACCGATCGACGGTGCTGCGGATCCGCGCGGTGCCTGCGGGGGTCAGACGAATTCCGGGCCGATGACGACCCGCAGCACCACCGACGACGGTCCCGCGCCGTCGCGGTTCGCCAGCCACCACACGGCGCCCTTCTTCACCGACCAGTAATCCTCGTCGCCGGAGAGCAGGAACGACGCCACCGCACCGAGCGTCGGCTGATGCCCGACGACGAGCACCGCGTCGCGCGAATCCGGCCATCCAGCGACGGCGAGCACCGCCGCAACCGACGCACCGGGGGCGAGTTCGTCGACGGTCCGGAATTTGCGGCCGAGCGCCTGCGCCGTCTGCTGCGTGCGATCTGCCGGCGACACGAGGATCCGCGTCGCGTCCGGAAGATGTCGGCCGAGCCACGCGCCGATCCGTTCCGCCTGCTTCCGACCTTTCGCCGTCAGCCGCCGGCCGGCGTCGGGCTCGCCTGGCTCCGCCTCGGCGTGCCGCCAGAGGATCAGGTCCATCCGCTCACTCCGCCTCGTCGGGTTCGGAGAGTCGCGCGAGCAGCTCGGCCTGCGCGTCGCGCGTCGCCGCGCGCCCGCGCGGCTTCGCCTTCGCCCACGTGCCGTCGGCGGCGAGCAGCCACGCGTTGCGGTTGTCGGCGAGCAGCACGGCGAGCCCTTCGTCGATGACGCGCTTCCTCAGCACCGGATCGCGGACCGGAAACGCCACCTCGATCCGGCGGAACAGGTTGCGGCCCATCCAGTCGGCCGATGATAGCCACACGTCCGGCTCGCCGGCGTTGGCGAAGCACCACACGCGATGGTGCTCGAGAAAGCGGCCGAGGATCGAGCGGACGCGGATGTTGTCCGACAGTCCCGCGACACCCGGGCGCAACGCGCACGCGCCGCGGACGATCAGGTCCACCTCCACTCCGGCCTGCGACGCCTGGTAGAGCGCGCGGATCACGCCCTCCTCCAGCAGCGCGTTCATCTTGGCGACGATCCACGCCGGCTTGCCCTCGCGCGCGTGCTTCGCCTCGCGCCGGATCATCTCCAGGATGCGCCGGTGCATCGTGAACGGCGCCAGCAGCAGCCGTTTCATCCGGCCGGCGCGGGCGAGGCTCGTGATGTGCAGGAACACCTCGTTGACGTCGGTGCAGATCGCCGGATCGGCGGTGAGCAGCCCGAAATCCGTGTACAGCCGCGTGGTCCGCGGATGGTAGTTGCCGGTGCCCAGATGCGCGTACGGGGTGAGCCGCGTCCGGCCCTGACGGTCGTGCTCGCGGCGCAGCAGCAGCGCGAGCTTGGCGTGGGTCTTCAGGCCGAACACGCCGTAGACGACCTGCGCCCCGGCGCGCTCCAGCCGCTCGGCCCAGTTGATGTTGGCCTCCTCGTCGAAGCGCGCCATCAGCTCGACGACGACGGTGACTTCCTTGCCCGACAGCGCCGCCTGGATCAGCGCCTCCATCAGCACCGAGTTGACGCCCGTGCGATAGACCGTCTGCTTGATCGCGACCACGTCCGGATCCTCGGCCGCGCGGCGGATGAAGTCGACGACAGGCTCGAACGACTGGTAGGGATGGTGGAGCAGGATGTCGTGCCGGCGGATCGCGGCGAGGATGTCCGGCTCGTCGCGCAGCCGTTCGGGCAGCCCCGGCACGAACGGGGGAAACTTCAGCGCGTCGATGTCGACCTGGTCGATCAGCGACGCCAGCCGGGCGATGTTGACCGGCCCGTCGCAGCGATACAGGTCGGCCTCGGTCAGGTCGAACTGCTGCAGCAGGAACCGGGCGAGCGGCGGCGGGCACTCGGCGGCGACCTCGAGCCGCACCGCCGAGCCGAACTGCCGCTGCGGCAGCTCGCCCTGCAGCGCCTGGCGCAGGTTCTTGCCCTCTTCCTCGTCGATCCACAGGTCGGCATCGCGGGTGACGCGGAACTGCGCGTAATTGACGACGGCGCGCCCGGGGAACAGCTCGTGCAGATGGGCGTGGATCACCGACGACAGCATCACGAACGCGTTGTCGTCGCCGCTGACCTCGGGCGGCACCTTGATGATCCGCGGCAGCACCCGCGGCGCCTTCACGATCGCGATCGCCGTGTCGCGGCCGAACGCGCCGTGGCCGGTGAGCTCGATGACGAAGTTGAGGCTCTTATTGACCACCTGCGGAAACGGATGCGCCGGGTCGAGGCCGATCGGCGTCAGCAGCGGCCGCACCTCGCGCCGGAAGTAAGCCGCCGCCCACGCCTGCTCCGCCGGCGTGAACTCGGTCCGGCGGACGAGGCGGACGCCGGCGTTCGCCAGCGCCGGCAGCACGTCGTCGTTGAGCACGCGATATTGGTCGGCGATCAGCGTGCGGGCCTCGTCGCCGATCTGCGCGAGCAGCGCGCGGCCCTCGTGCAGCGTCATCCCGGACGGCGCCACCTTCGCCCGAAGCTGCTCCCGGATGCCGGCGACGCGGATCTCGAAGAACTCGTCGAGGTTGCTGCCGACGATGCAGAGGTAGCGCAGCCGCTCCAGCAGCGGCACCCGCGCGTCGCCGGCGAGTGCCAGCACGCGGCGGTGGAACGCGATCAGCGACAGCTCGCGGTTGAGCGGAGCGGCTTCAGGTGCCGGCATAGGGTCGTCGCGGCGGGTGGCCGCCGGCGGGACCGCGGACGGGCGGGCGGAAGAATCGTCCACTATGGCAGCCGAATGTGACCGTGGCATTGCAATGGCCGGGCGGCGGTCCCGCCCGGGCAAGTCAGGCAGCGGCCGGGCCAGCGGGGGCGGCGGCCGCCTCTAGCGCGCGCCAGACGCAGCGGCCCTTCGCTTCCTTGTCCAGCGCCGCCAGGTATTCGGCGTGCGCCGCCAGTTCCTCCGCGTTCGGCGCGATCACCTTGAGCGCCGAGCGCGGCACGGCGCTCGCGCCCTCCATCGCCACGCCACCTGCCGCGAGCGACGGCGGCGCTGCGCCGATGTCGATCGTCAGCGTCTCCTGGCCCCGCGTCAGCATCAGCCAGACTTCGGCCAGCAACTGCGCGTCGAGCAGCGCCCCGTGCAGCGTCCGGTGCGCGTTGTCGACGCCGAACCGCTCGCACAGCGCGTCGAGGCTGTTGCGCTTGCCGGGGAACGTTTCGCGGGCGAGCGCGAGCGTGTCGACAAGCCCGCCGAACACGTCGCGGGAGGCCGGCAGCCCGGCAAGCGCGAACTCGACGTCGAGGAAGGCGATGTCGAACGGCGCGTTGTGGATGATCCATTCGGCGCCGCGCGCAATCTCCAGGAAATCGGCCGCGACGTCGCGGAACCTGGGCTTCCCCTTGAGGTCGTCCCATGTCATCCCGTGCACCTCGGTCGCGCCGGCGTCGATCTCGCGTTCCGGGTCGAGGTAGAAGTGGACGGTGCGGCCGGTCGCCCGCCGGTTGACGACTTCGAGCCCGGCGAGCTCGATGATCCGGTGGCCCTGCTTCGAGTCGAGGCCTGTCGTTTCGGTGTCGAGGATCAGTTGGCGCATGCGCAAATCAGGGGTCGGGATGTACGACAGGGTAGCCGACGCCGGCCGATCCGCCAATCGTGCCTTCGACCGAAGGCGCCGGCGCCCGGTCGGCACGGACAACGGCCAAGGCTGTCAGCCATCGTATCCGCGCGAGGCGGCGCGTTGAACGTCGCGCGCGCGGCGCATGACGTCACCACGGCCACCGTCGAGGATCGCGCAAGCGGCGCTCCAACGCGTTGTCTCGCGCGTCTGGCATCACACACGCAGCCGCTGACTATTTGCGATACCGCTGAATGGTCGCCTGGATCTCGGCGATCGCGTGCTCGATCTCGTCGTCGGAAAGGTCGCGCTGGGCGCCCTTGCGGTCGGTGAGCGTCAGCGTGCGGTCGATCTGGGTCTCGAACTGCCCGAGGCCGAGCGTCTCGGTGATCGTCGTCGACGGCTCGTCGGTCAGCGTCTCCGGGCCCCAGCGCACGACGATCATCGACAGGTTGTCGCCATCACCGCCGCCGCGCTTCTCGGCCTCGCGCATCATCTGCGGCGCGCTCTTGAGGATCGGCGTCGACGTCAGCCACGTCGCGACCTCCTCCTTGGTCAGCACGCTCCACAGCCCGTCGGTGCACATCACGACGACGTCGCCGTTGCGCAACGGCGTCCGCTTGCCGAGGTCGATCACCGGGTCGACGAGGCCGCCGAGGCAACTGAAGATCTTGTTGCGGTCCGGGTGCGAGGCCACTTCGTCGGCGCCGATGATTCCCTGGTCGACGAGGTACTGGACCTTCGAATGGTCCTTCGTCTGGCCGATGATTCCGCCCTGCCGGTACAGGTAGAGGCGCGAGTCGCCGACGTGCGCCCAGTACGCGTGGCCCGCCTGGACGACGCATGCGACGCACGTCGTCCGCGGCGTTTCCAGCATCGAGAACTGGTTCGCGTACGAACCCAGCGCCGCGTGCGCGCGCAGCATCGAGTCCTGCAGGAACTTGAGCGGGTTCTTGAGGACCGGCTTCGCCTCTTGCTGGAAGCGCTCGATGAACAGCCGGACCGCGATCTGCGCGGCGATCTCGCCGCCGGCGTGGCCGCCCATTCCGTCGGCGACGACGAGCAGCAGCGTGTCGCGGCTGTACGTGTACGCGATCCGGTCCTGGTTGACCTTGCGCGAGCCCTTGCGGCTTTCCTGGAAGATCGTGAAACGCATCGGCGGGGCTTGCTGCTGCCGTTTCCGGTCAGGCGCCGATCTCGCTGAACAGCTTGCGCTTCAGCGCGTCGAGCAGCGACAGCTTGCGCTTCCTCGGCGGGATGTCGCGGATCGCCTTCTGCAGCGCGAACACCGACTGCGGGCGCTCGAGCGGGTCGAGGCGCAGGCACCAGTCGATCACCTCCAGCACGTTGTCCGAATACTGGCCGGCCCAGATCTTCTTCGCCGACACCAGATGGTCCTCCGACAGCCGCGCGTCGGCCGCCTGCGGCGCGAACGCGGCGAGGCAGGCGAACATGCTGGCGCCCACGCCGTAGACGTCGGTCCACGGGCCCAGCCGGTCCGGGTCGCGGTACTGCTCCGGCGCGGCGAAGCCCGGCGTGTACATCGGCGCGAGCTTCGGGCGGTTGGTCGTCAGCGTCTGTCGCGCGGCGCCGAAGTCGAGCAGCACCGGGCTGCCGTCGGTGCGCAGGTAGACGTTCGCCGGCTTGATGTCGAGGTGCAGCAGCTTGTGCGTGTGCACTTCGCGCAGGCCGTTGAGCAGGTGCATGAACACGTGACGGACCAGGCGCTCCGACATCTGGTCCTGCCGCATCTGGATCTGCTGCTGCAGCGTGCGGCCGCGCTCGTAGCGCATCACCATGTACACCGTCTCGTTGGCGCGGAAGAAGTTCAGCACCCGGACGACGTTCGGATGGTTGATCTTGGCCAGCGCGCGGCCTTCCTCGAAGAAGCACTTCATCCCGTAGCGGAACGACGTGAGGTTCTCGGCGGAGCTCGCGCGGACGATGTCGCCCTCGGTGCGCAGCACCAGCGACGACGGCAGGTATTCCTTGATCGCGACCGGCGCGCCGGTCTCGTCGAATGCGCGGTAGACGATCGAGAAGCCGCCGCGACTGATCTGCCGGTCGACCCGGTAGTTCAGCAGCTGGTAGCCCCCTGGGAGGGCTTGGTTGGTGACGGCCATGGGTATGGGAGTGGAGATTATCCGCAAACAGCGCCCGCAATTCGCGTGCCAACGGGCGTGGCTGCGCTTGCGCCAGCTGCGGATAACGCATACATTCTCCGGATGTACCCGCCTAAAGTAAAGTTGGAAAAGTTGCCGAAATCCGGCCTGTCTCCCCGATGATCGTCAGTATGACCGGCTTCGCGGCGGTTGCCGCCGAGCTGCCGGGGGTTTCCCTCGCGGTCGAGCTGCGCTCGGTCAACCATCGCTACCTCGACCTCCAGGTCCGGCTTCCGGACGAGTTGCGGGCGCAGGAATCCCCGTTGCGGGAGCGGATTGCCGGGGAGCTCAAGCGCGGCAAGGTCGAATGCCGGATTTCGCTCAATCGGGCCGCCGCCGGCGCGTCGACGCTTGCCGTCGACACGCTGCGCGTCGGGCAGCTCGCCGCCGCCGCGAGGGCGGTCGCCGAGCACACGCCCGGCGTCGCGCCGCTGACCGTCGCCGAGATCCTCCGCTGGCCCGGCGTGCTGGCCGAGCCGACCGTCGCGCCCGACGAACTCGC
>JBDTVU010000056.1:0-20360 GCA_040007035.1 Betaproteobacteria bacterium
TCGTCTATCACAACAAGCTGGGCTCGCAGGGCGATCGCGTGGCCCGCCTGCGCCGGCTCGCCGCGGGAATCGCGCCGCTGATCGGCGCCGATGCCGCCGCCGCCGACCGCGCGGCGCTGCTCGCGAAGGCCGATCTGGTGACGGACATGGTCGGCGAGTTTCCGGAGCTGCAGGGCCTGATGGGCCGCTACTATGCGCTGCACGACGGCGAGCCGGCGGCGGTCGCCGAGGCGGTCGAGCAGCACTACCGGCCGCGTTTCGCCGGCGACGCGCTGCCCGAGGGCGGTGTCGCGCAGGCGGTCGCGCTGGCGGACAAGCTCGAGGCGCTGGCGGGCCTCTTCGGCATCGGCCAGGTGCCGACCGGCGACCGCGATCCATTCGGGCTGCGCCGTGCCGCGCTCGGCGTCATCCGGATCGTCGTGGAAAGGAAGCTCGCGGTGTCGCTGCCGGAGCTCACGCGGCTGGCCTTCGACGCATTCGACAGCGTGCCGGTGGTGAAGGACGCGCGCGCCGCGCTGGAGGATTTCATCTACGACCGGCTGCGCGGTTACCTGCGGGAACTGGGCTACACGGCGAACCAGATCGCCGCCGTCGTCGACGACCGGCCGGCGGACATCCACGTCGTTCCCGCCCGGCTCGCGGCGGTGCAGTCGTTCGAGACGCTGCCGGAGGCCGCGGCGCTGGCAGCGGCGAACAAGCGGATCGTCAACATCCTGAAGAAATCGGGCGACGAGGCGGCGAGCGCGGTTGACCTCGCGCGCCTGGCCGACGGCGCCGAGCACGACCTCTATCTCGCGTTCCAGAAGCTCGAGCCCGTCGTCGACCGGCACTGCGCGGGCGGCGACTGGACCGGTGCGCTGATGGCGCTGGCAACCGCGCGCCCGGCGGTCGACCGCTTCTTCGACGACGTGATGGTGATGGCCGACGACGCGGCGATCCGCGCCAACCGGCTGGCGCTGCTGCGCGGCGTCGCCCGGACGATGAACCGCGTCGCCGACATCTCGCGGCTGGCGGCGTGATCCGCTGACTCCGTCATGGTCCAGTTCGCCTCCGATGCGGTCAGCACCACGCGGGCGCTCAAGCTGATCGTGCTCGACCGCGACGGCGTGATCAACCGCGACAGCGATCAGTTCATCAAGACGCCGGACGAATGGCGGCCGATCCCGGGCAGCCTCGAAGCCGTCGCGCGGCTCAACCACGCCGGCTTCCGCGTCGTCGTCGCCACCAACCAGTCGGGCATCGGCCGCGGCCTGTTCGACATGGCGATGCTGAACACGATCCACGAGAAGATGCACAAGGCGCTGGCGCTGGTCGGCGGCCGCGTCGACGCGCTGTTCTACTGTCCCCACACCGCCGACGCCGATTGCGAATGCCGCAAGCCGAAGCCCGGGATGCTGCGCGAGATCGGCCTGCGCTTCGGCATCGAGATGACCGGCGTGCCCTGCATCGGCGACAGCTTGCGCGACCTGCAGGCGGCCGAGGCGGTCGGCGCGCAGCCGATGCTGGTGCTGACCGGCAAGGGCGAGAAGACGCTGCGGGGGGGCAATTTCCCCAAGAACACGGTGATCTTTCCGGACCTCGCGTTCGCCGCCGCGGCGCTGCTCGCCGGCGACTGACCGCGCCGCCATCCCGGCCATGTCCGCGATCCGGTCCCTGCTGTTCCTGCTGTTCCAGCTCATCGTGACGCCCGTCTATGCGCTGGTGATGATGACGCTGTTCTGGATCCCGCGGGTGCCGATGTTCCGGATCGCTGCGTCGTGGTGCCAGGTCAACCTGTGGGGCGCGAAGTGGATCTGCGGCATCCGCCATCAGGTGATCGGCCGCGAGAGCATCCCGCCGTCCGGCGTCGACAACCCGCCGCACATCGTAATGTCGAAGCACAGCTCGACGTGGGAGACGCTGGCGCTGACCTGGTTCTTCCCGCCGATCGCGTTCGTCGCCAAGAAGGAGCTGCTGTCGATCCCGTTCTTCGGCTGGGGCTTCGCGCTGGCTTCGCCGATCACGATCGACCGCAAGGCCGGGACCAACGCGATGCAGCAGATAGCCACCCAGGGCCGCGCGCGTTTCGGGCAGGGCTTCTGGATCGTGGTCTACCCGGAGGGCACGCGGATTCGCGCCGGCACCCGCGCCAAGTACAAGACCGGCGGCGCGCGGCTCGCGATCGAGCTCGGCGTCCCGATCGTGCCGGTGGCGCACAATGCCGGCTGGATCTGGCCGAAGGGCATCTTCGGCAAGCGGGCGGGGACGGTGACGGTGTCGTTCGGCAAGCCGATCGCGCCCGATGGCAAGGACCCGCAAACGCTCACGACCGAGGTCGAGACATGGATCGAGTCCGAAGTCGCGCGGTTGGGCAAACCGCGGTGATCGAAGATCGCCGCCGATCCGCGCCCATGGGCAAGAGCACACGCCCCGCCGTCGCCTACCTGCGTCTCGACGATCTCCTCGGCGGCCGCGGCAAGCGCGACGGCTCCCGCCGCGACGAGGGCCACGCGCGCCGGATCGCACTCGCCGGGCACCCGGTTGACTACCGGCTCGTCCGCGCGCGGCGACACTCGATCGGGATGCAGATCGACCTCTCCGGGCTCACCGTCCGCGCGCCGCGCTGGGTGACGATCCGCGAGATCGAGGAGGCGCTGGGCGAACGCGCAGAGTGGGTCGTCCGCACGCTCGAGGAATGGCGGGGCCGCCGCCGCGACGTGCTGCCGCGCGAATGGAAGAACGGGGCGCCGATCCTCTTCGCCGGGCGGGAACTGGCCCTCGCCGTCTATCCGTCGAGGACGAAGGCGATCATGGCCGATCTGTTCCACTTCACCATCCTCCACCCGTCGCCGCAAGACGAGCGCCAGATCGCGGCGTTCGTCGCCCGCTGGCTGAAGGACGAGGCGCTGCTGCTGGTGGAGCCGGTGGTCGCGGCGCTGGCGGCACGGGTGACGCCGACGACGCCGATCGTGAAGCTCTCCAACACCCGCAGCGAGTGGGGAAGCTGCACGCACAACGGCCACATCCGCCTGTCGTGGCGACTCGTGCAACTGCCGCCCGAGCTCGCCCGCTACGTCGTCGCGCACGAGGTCGCGCACCTGGCCGAGATGAACCACTCGCCGCGGTTCTGGGCGCTGGTGGAGGCGCTGTTCCCGGGCCACGCCGTCGCACGGCGCGCGCTCGACGAGTGGACGGCGCTGCTCGAGGCCTGACGCGCTGCGGAACGCCTAAGGCGCGCCGAGCGCCGGTAGCGTGACCTTGATGCCCGCCTGCGTCTGCAGCAGGCCGGCGAGCGCGGCGCCGAGCTCGTCTCCCGACCGCGTGTCGCGCCAGGCGCCGCCGCGGGACGCGTAGTGGAACCCACCCGCCCGCGCCGCCACCCACAGCTCCCGGTTCGGCACGTGGCGGTTGACGATCAGCTTGCTGCCGTCCTCGCACTCGATCTCGAGGATGCCGTCGTTGAGGCTCCAGTCGAGGTCGACGTCGGAGCCGGCGAGCGCGGCGTCGAGCGCGTCGCCGATCGCGCCCAGCGTGCGGTCGGTGGCAGCGATGAATTCGCTTTCGGTGGTCATGGTCGCGGGTGGCCGGGCGCGTGGTGTCGCATGTTAGGATTCCGCCCGATGTTACGTGATTTCGCCGCGCTTTTCCGCATGCCGCGGACCGCCGCGCTACTCGTGGTCCTGGTCGCCGCGCCGCTCGCCGCGTGCGGAATCAAGGGGCCGTTGAAGCCGCCGGGAAATGCCACCGCCGGTGCGCCGACGGCAGCGACGTCCGCCGCCGACACGCTGCCGTCGGAGGCGCCGACGTCGGTCGATCCGCAGCGCGGGGAAGTGAAGCCGTGACCGCGTTCGCCTACGCCGGCGGCGAGCTTCACGCCGAGCAGGTGCCGCTCGCCGACATCGCCGCGCGCTTCGGCACCCCGTGCTACGTCTACTCGCGAGCCGCGATCGAGACGGGGTTCCGGGCGTTCACCGACGCTTTCGCCGGCGTCCCGCACCTCGTCTGCTACGCGATGAAGGCGAACTCGAGCCTCGCGGTGCTGAACCTCCTCGCGCGGCAGGGTTGCGGGTTCGACATCGTCTCCGGCGGCGAACTCGCGCGCGTGGTCGCCGCCGGCGGCGATCCGGGCAAGGTCGTGTTCTCCGGCGTCGGCAAGACGGAGGCCGAAATGGCGGTCGCGCTCGCCGCCGGCATCCTCTGCTTCAACGTCGAATCGGCGGCCGAGCTCGACACGCTGAATGCCGTCGCGGGCCGGGCGGGCAAGGTTGCGCCGGTCTCCTTCCGCGTCAACCCGGACGTCGATCCGAAGACGCACCCGTATATCTCGACGGGCCTGAAGGAGAGCAAGTTCGGCGTCGCCTGGGCCGATGCGCTGGCGCTCTACCGGCGCGCCGCCTCCCTGCCGCACGTCGCGGTCCGCGGCATCGATTGCCACATCGGCTCGCAGGTGACCGACCTCTCCGTCTACGTCGAAGCGGCCGACCGGATGTTCGCGCTCGTCGACCGGATCGAGGCCGACGGAATCGCGCTCGACCACGTCGACCTCGGCGGCGGCCTCGGCATCCGCTACCGCGACGAGGAGACGATCGACCCGTACCAGTACGCGCTCGCGGTGCGCAATGCGGCGGGGACGCGGCGCCACCGGCTGCTGTTCGAGCCGGGCCGGTTCCTCGTCGGCGGCGCGGGCGTCCTGCTGACGCGCGTCGTCAACCTGAAGCCCGGCGACGGCCGCGACTTCGCAATCGTCGACGCGGCCATGAACGACCTGATCCGGCCGGCGCTCTACGCCGCGTGGCATCCGGTCGACGCGGTGCGCCCGCGCGACGGTCCCGTGCGCTCCTGGCAGATCGTCGGGCCCGTCTGCGAGAGCGGCGATTTCCTGGCCCACGACCGCGCGCTCGCGCTCGCGGCAGGCGACCTCCTCGCCGTCGGCGCCGCCGGCGCATACGGGTTCGTGATGAGCTCGAATTACAACTCGCGGCCGCGGGCCGCCGAGGTCATCGTCGACGGCGCGACCGCGCATCTGGTGCGTCCGCGCGAGACCGTCGCCGAACTTTTCGCGAACGAATCGGTGCTGCGCTGATCGCGTTGCGCGACCCCGATTTCGGGATGTGCGAATTCGCAACAGTCGTGCACGCAAGGCCCGGAATCGGTTCGGAAATCTTGCAATTCAACGAAATGTGGCTAGAATTCAGGCAGCAGGCGACAGTGGATTTGTCAAGTGGTTGCGTCGATTCGAAGTTCAGATTCACCGAATCGATGACCGAACCGATGACCGAGCCGCGGCGCCTGCGAAGCAGAAGCACATAACAGTCAAAGCAACTCAGACAGGAGAAATGAAATGGCTGACATGATGTCGATGATTACGCCGGCCGCTGCGGCTCCGGCGCCCAAGAAGGCGACGAAGAAGAAAGCGACCAAGAAGAAGGCGACGAAGCGGAAGGCCGCCCCGAAGAAGAAGGCGGCGAAGAAGACGACGAAGCGCAAGGCCGCGAAGAAGGCGACCAAGAAGAAGGCCGCCAAGAAGACGACGAAGCGCAAGGGCGCGAAGAAGGCGACCAAGAAGAAGGCCGCCAAGAAGACGACGAAGCGCAAGGCCGCCAAGAAGGCGACCAAGAAGAAGGCAACGAAGAAGAAGGCGGCGAAGAAGACGACGAAGAAGAAGGCCGCCAAGAAGACGACGAAGCGCAAGGCCGCGAAGAAGGCGACCAAGAAGAAGAAGGCCGCCCCGAAGCGCAAGGCCGCGAAGAAGAAGGCCGCGAAGAAGCTGTAAGCCCGCGGCAATCAGGGTCCGCCCCGATGTGCGGCGGACCACGAAACAGGCGACGCCACGCGTCGCCTGTTTTGTTTTCGGCGTCCGCGGCGCCTACCCGCCGGGAGCCTGCCCCGCGCGCGCCGACCGCGGGGCCGGCGTCGGCTTGGCCACCGCGGGCTTGGCCGCCGCGGGCTTGGCCGCCAGCGGCTTGGCAGGCACCGGTTTGGCACGCACCGGCTTCGCCTTCGTCACCAGCACCCGTTTGCCCGTCGGCCGTTTCGCTTTGGCGGCGTTGGGCGCGAGATCGCTCGTGATCCGCAGTTGCTGGCCGGCGCTGACGGCGTTCTCGGCGAGACCGTTCCAGCCGCGGATCTCCTGCGCGGTGACGGCGTAGCGGCCGGCGATCCCGGCCATCGTGTCGCCGCGCTTCACCCGGTAATAGAACGTCCGGCCCTGCGGCACCGTGGTGAACACCGCTTTCGCCAGCGTTTCCTCGGATGCCGCCGACGCCCGCTGCGACGGGACGAGCAGCGTGTGCCCGGGTGGAATCCTCGCTCGTGCCCCGATGCCGTTCACGGCCCGTAGCGTCTCCACCGGCATCTCGAACTTCGCGGCGACCTGCGGCAGCGTCTCGCCAGGCCGCAGCCGGTACGCCTGCCAGGACACGAGCGGCTGGTCGACCAGGTCGAGCTTGGCGGCGAAGATTTCCGCGTTGTCGATCGGCAGCAGAATCGTGTACTCGTCGGCGCCGGCGATCACTGGGCGATTGAAGCGCGGATTCAGGTACTGGAACTCGTCGATCGACAGCTTGGCCAGCTCCGCCGCGCGCTTGACGTCCATCTTGCGCGTCGTCTTGACCACGGCGAAATACGGCGCGTCGGGAATGTCGGCGAGCTCCAGCCCGTACCGTGCCGGATCGCGGACGATGTTCTTCACCGCCTGCAGCTTGGGCAGGTAGTTGCGCGTCTCGTCGGGCATCTTGAGGCTCGCGTAATCGGTCGGGAGCCCGAGCTTCCGGTTCTTCGCGATCGCGCGGGCGACGTTGCCCTCGCCCCAGTTGTACGCGGCCAGCGCAAGCTGCCAGTCGCCGAAGTCGGCGTAGAGCTTCTGCAGATAATTGAGCGCGCCGTCGGTCGCCGCGATGACGTCGCGCCGCGAGTCGAACCAGAAGTTCTGCTTCAGGCCGTAGTGGGTGCCGGTCGACGGGATGAACTGCCAGATCCCGGACGCGCGGCTGGTCGACATCGCCGTCGGGTTGTACGCGCTCTCGACCATCGGCAACAGCGCGATCTCGAGCGGCATCTTGCGCTCCGCGACCTCGACCACGATGTGATAGAGATACCGCCGGCTGCGATCGACCATCCGCGCGACGTAGTCGGGACGATCGCCGTACCACGCCTCCCACTTGGTGACGTACTTGTCGTCGAGGTCGGCGATCGCGTAGCCTTTGCGGATCCGCTCCCACAGGTCCTCGGCGGGTTCCGGCAGCGGCTCGAGATCCGCGGCCACGGTCGGGGAAAACGCGCCGTTCGCAACCATCGGCGCCGGCTCGGTGGTCGGCGCGACGGCGATCGGCGGTTCCGGCTCAGGCGGGCCCATCGCCGCCGCCGGCTCGGGCGGCGCCGCGGACGGGGGCGGCATTGCCGGCGTTGCACACGCCGCGACGAGCACGGCGAGAAAGGGGGTAATGAGGTCGCGTAGGCGCAATTCGTTCGCTCGACGGCGCCACGCGAACGCGGCACAAATGCACAAAATTGCGGCGATGGTAGGCGTCGCCGCGAGAGGCGTCAACCGGGCGCCGCCGTCAACGGAACCCGTTCTTCCACTCGCGCAGCGTCGCGAACGCCGCCGCCGCGTCGGCCAGCGCGCGGCCCGCGTGCGCCTCTGCCGCCGCGAAGACCTCCGGTTCCGCGGCGCGCAGAAACGGATTCGTCGCCCGCTCGTCGGCGATCGTCGACGGCACCGTCGGCTGCCCGCGGTCGCGCTTCGCCTGCTCGCGCCCGATCCGCGCCTGCAATTGCGGATTGCGCGGTTCGACCGCGGCAGCGAAGCGAAGGTTCGCCAGCGTGTACTCGTGCGCGCAGTAGACGCGGGTCGCGTCCGGCAGCGCGGCGAGCTTGCCGAGCGACACCGTCATCTGCTCGGGCGTGCCTTCGAACAGCCGGCCGCATCCACCCGCGAACAGCGTGTCGCCGACGAAGGCCACCGGCTCCCCGCCGATCTCGCCCGTGTACGCGATGTGGCCCGCCGTGTGCCCCGGCACGTCGAGCACCGACAATCGACAGCCGATGTCGGGAACCTCGATCCGGTCGCCCTCGGCCAGCGCGCGGGTGAGGCCGGGAATCGACTCTCGCGCCGGCCCGAACACCGGCACGGCGTAACGCGCGAGCAGCGCCGCGTTGCCGCCGACGTGGTCGCCGTGGTGATGCGTGTTGAGGATCGCCGTCAGCGCGAGGCGCTCGCGGTCGAGGTAATCCAGCACCGGCGCCGCATCGCCGGGGTCGACCACCACCGCATTGCCGCCCTCGCGGACGAGCCAGATGTAGTTGTCGCTGAACGCTTGGATGGGGATAATCGCCGCCATGGACGTATCTTCCGGAGCGCCGCTCGCGGTGTCAACGACGCTGGCCGATTGGTTCCGGACGCCGCTCGGCGGCTACCTGCTGGCGCGCGAGCAGGCGTGGTTCGACCGCACCGTCGCCGACATCTTCGGCTTTCACGCGATCCAGATCGGCCTGCCGGACTGCCCGTTCCTCGCCCAGAGCCGGATCGCCACGCGGTGGAGCGTCGACGTCGACGCGCCGGCCGACGTCCGTGCCGATCCGCGCTGGCTGCCGTTCCCCGAGAGCTCGCTCGACCTCGTCCTGCTGCCGCACGGGCTCGAGTTCACCGACGACCCGCACCAGCTCCTACGCGAGGTGTACCGCGCGGTGCGCCCCGAGGGCCAGGTCGTCATCGCCGGCTTCAATCCGTTCAGCATGTTCGGTGCCCGGCGCTATTTCGGCCGCGAGCAGGCGCCGCCGTGGAACGGCAACTTCATCGCGCTCTATCGGCTCAAGGACTGGCTGGCGCTGCTCGGTTTCGAGGTCACCGGCGGCAGGCTCGACGCCTACGTGCCGCCGCTCGCCAGCGACAAGTGGCGCGCGCGCTTCGGCTTTTTCGAGTCGGCGGGCGACCGCTGGTGGCCGATCGCCGGCGGCGTCTACTACCTCCGCGCGACGAAGAAGGTGCTCGGCATGCGTGTGATCACGCCAGCGTGGGAACCGCGCCAGCGCGGCCTCGCCACCGCGCCGCGGCAGGTTCGCGAGAGCATCGAGTGACGGCTGCGGCGCGGGCCGGCGCGGTCACGATCTACACCGACGGCGCGTGCAAGGGAAACCCCGGCCCCGGCGGCTGGGGCGCGCTGCTGGTCTGGGGCGATCACGAGAAGGAGCTCTGCGGCGGCGACCCGGCGACGACCAACAATCGGATGGAGCTGACGGCCGTCATCCGTGCGCTCGAATCGCTGAAGCGCGGTTGCGCCGTCGACGTCTACACCGATTCGCAGTACGTGAAGAACGGCATCCAGACGTGGATCCACGGCTGGAAGAAGAACGGCTGGAAGACCGCCGACCGGAAGCCCGTCAAGAACGCCGACCTCTGGCGCGAGCTCGACGTTCTGGCCGCGCAGCACCACATCCGCTGGCACTGGGTCCGCGGCCACAACGACCATCCCGGCAACGAGCGGGCGGATGCCTTGGCGAATTTCGGCATCGGGAGGAGTTCCGGCTCGGCGCGCGACACTCGCGCCGAGCCCTGATCGCACCCCCCCGCGGCGCGGCGGACGCCGTTTGCGGACGTCAGCCGGCCGTGCCGCGCTCGATCCGCCGCGCGAACACCTGCATCTCCTTCTCCGCCTGGCGGTCGCCGCGGGCCTGCGCAACCGCGATGCCCTCGCGATACGCTTCGAGTGCATCGGCATCGCGCCCGGCGGCGGCAAGTGCCTTCCCGTACAGCTTCCAGGCCGCCGTGTACTTCGGGTCGAGCGCGACGGCGCGGGCGAGATGCTCCGCCGCGCGCGACGGATCGCCGGCCTTCAGGTACTCGTTGCCGAGCGAGAACCGCAGCAACGCGCCGTCGCGCCCCGCCGCGAGCATCCGCTCGAAGCCCACCAGTGCCGGCGTCGGCGCGTCCACGCTACTTGCGGATGAACTCGCCGCTCTGGCAGTCGATCCGCCGCATCGGGTAGGTGATCGTCTTGTCGGCGCCCTCGGACTTGCCTTCCACCGCCGCATACAGCCATCCCTCCGACGCGCGGCGATAGACGATCCGCTGCGGGAACTCGGCGCGGGAGGCGGCGAACGTGTAGATCTCGTCGTTGCGGCCGGCCTCGGTATCGAGCTTGCGTTCAACGAGGCGGAAGGCGGTTTCCTTCTCCTTCTGTCCGGATGGCTGGTCGACGTAGTAGACGCCGTCGGCGCGCGGCTCGAGCCTCAGGTACTCGTAGTCCTGCGTCTTGCCACCGCGCACCGTGTGGCTGACGCCGATCATCAGATTGCCGCGCAGCGGGAGCCAGTGCTCGCGAAACTCGCGCTCGTTGACCGAGCCACGCCAGCAGCCCTCGAGCCACGCCAGCTCCGCCAGCGGGCTGGCGACGTCCGCCTTTGCCGCCGCCTTCGCGCGCTCGCCGGCCTTGGCCTCGCCGGCCTTGGCCTTGCCGGTCGCGACGGGTTTCGCGTCCGTCGGCGCTGCAGTCGGAACCGGGCCGGGCTGGGGATCGGCGGCCAGCGCCGGCGCGTCGAGCGCGGCGAGGGCGAGAGCGGTGGCAACAGCGCACAGGGACCGCGAAAACGAATGACTTGGCATATGAAGCTTCCTGAGGATGACGATCATTGCAGCCGCGCGAGCGGCAGGTTGAGCAGCAGGTTCTGCGGCTTCAGCTTGAGCTTCCGGTCGGCGTCCATCGCCATCGCGAGGTACACCGGGCGGCCGGCGATCGCGGGCCGCATGTCGGCCGGGTTCTCGAACACGAGCTCGAACAGGCACAAGAGCCGGCCCATCCGCTCGGCGTCGACTTCGGCGCGATTGTACAGATCGTTGAGCAGCGCGCTCGCCTCGGCGTCCAGCCCGACGTGCCAGACCCAGCGCCGGTCGTCGATTTCGCTCTGCGGCCGGATCGCGACCGTCACCCCGTGGAAATGGGCGATCCAGCGCTCGAGGACGCGGCACAGCGCATCGAGCGCCGGCTGCCCGCGGTTCAGGCTGACGGCGAGATCGTGGCGCTCGTCGCGCTCCCAGTAGGTGGCGGCATTCGCGGTATCCAGCACGTCGAATTCGACCATCCGCGACGGCGTTCGGTTCTGCCGCAGCAGCTCGCCGAGGCTGCCGAAACCACCGGTGGTCGCATGGACGTCGATGGACACGGCGTCGGCCGCCATCACCGCGCCGTCGTCGCGCACGGCGATCGTCTGCGGCCGGAACAGCATTTCCGCCGCCCGCGCCTGCATCGGGTCGGCGCCGTCGCCGAGGACGTGCCGGAGCAGGATCTGCGACAGTTGATGGACCAGCATCGGCGGCACGTCGACGCCGTCGCGGAACAGCGCGGCGTAGGCTGCCTCGAGCGACGGCGCGTCGGCAAGCCGTTGCCGGAACCGCAGCCAGATCTGGTAGTTCTCGCGGGCGTCGGGGTCGGCGATCGCCGCAACCTCGGCGTCGGCAACGGCCGCCCGCGGCGCAGCCGTCAGCCTGTCGTGCAGCGCAAGCTCGGCGGCGCAGGACTCCGGGATCGGCGCGAGTTCGGGCCGCAGCAGCAACGCGCGGAGGAAGTCGTCGGTGACGGTGAGCCGGCCGTCGGCACCGACGGCCAGCAACCGGAAACCGCAGGCGGGCCAGAAATCGGGCATCGGGCGGGGCAGTCGGAAACGGCTCGTCCCCGGCCCTCCGGCCACGACGGGCAGGGGCGCGCCGGCGAAAGGCGGCGGGTCAGCCGCCGAGCATCGCCTTCTTGAGATCGGACTGGACCGGCTTGTCGCCGAGCCAGATCTTCGTCAGCGCGCGGTTGAACGGCTCGCCGGCAATCGTGCCTTTCGCGGTGCCGTTGAAGCCTATCTTCGTCGCGCCGTCGACGAAATCGAGCGTGACGACGCTGCCTTCCTTCACCTCGCCGAAGCCCTTCATGATCGTCGTCAATTGATCGGCTTCGGTCCGCACCGCCGCCATCTCGGCTTCGCTGTTGTTGTCCTTCAGCCCGTCGTTGAGCGCACCGACGAGCTGGTCGGCGGACAGGTCGCGCATCAGGTTCATCTGGATCCGGCGCGGGCCTTTCGCCAGCACGCCGGCCAAGTCGCCAGCCTTCGCCGGAACGTACAGGCTGGCGACGTAGATCTTCAGGAAGACGCGCGTGCGGATCCCGGCGCCGTTGAGCACGAGGTCCTGACCGCCGACGCTGATCCTGTCGTCGAGCTTGACGCCGCCCACCTCGGCAGCCAGAGCCGGCACTGCAAGCGCCAGCGCGATCAGCGTGAAAACGAACTTGCGAAACATGGCCAATCCTCCCATTCGAATCGAGCAAGCAGCGCGGTCGCCGCAGCCGCCCTCCGGCCCGCGACCCGCTGCACGCGCTACAGAGCCTCGAAGATGCCCGCGGCCCCCATTCCGGTGCCGATGCACATCGTCACCATCCCGTACTTCTGCTTGCGCCGCCTCATCCCATGGACGATCGTCGCGGTGCGCACCGCGCCGGTGGCGCCCAGCGGGTGGCCGAGGGCGATCGCGCCGCCCAACGGATTCACTTTCGCCGGATCGATGCCGAGGTCGCGCATCACGGCGATGCTCTGCGCGGCGAACGCCTCGTTCAGCTCGATCCAGTCGAGCTGGTCCTGCCGGATCCCGGTCCGGTGCAGCGCTTTCGGGATCGCGGCGATCGGACCCACGCCCATGATCTCCGGCGCGACGCCTCCGACGGCGAAACCGACCCAGCGCGCCAGCGGCGCGAGGTTCAGCTCCTTGACCACCCGCTCGCTGACGAGGATCGCCGCACCGGCGCCGTCCGACATCTGCGAACTGTTGCCGGCAGTGACCGAACCCTTCGCCGCGAACACCGGCTTCAGCTTGGCGAGCCCCTCCACCGTGGTGTCCGCCCGCGGGCCCTCGTCGCGGTCGAAGGTGCGCGTCTTCGTCACCACCTTGCCGGCAGCGACGTCCGGCACGTTCTCGCGCACTGCGTACGGCGAGATCTCGGCGGCGAATTCGCCGGCCGCCTGTGCCGCCAGCGCCTTGCGGTGCGAGTCGGCGGCGAACGCGTCCTGCTCGTCGCGGGTGACCTTCCAGCGCTCGGCCACCTTCTCGGCGGTGAGCCCCATCCCGTAGGCGATGCCGAGGTTCTCGTCGCGCGTGAACACGTCGGCGTTGATCGACAGCCGGCCGAGCATCGGGATCATGCTCATGCTCTCGGTGCCGGCGGCGATCATCACGTCTGCCTCGCCGATGCGGATGCGGTCGGCGGCGATCGACACCGCGTTGAGACCCGACGAGCAGAAGCGGTTGACGGTCATCCCGGCGACGGTGTTCGGCAGGCCGGCGAGCAGCACGCCGATCCGCGCCACGTTCATCCCCTGCTCGTACTCGGGCATCGCGCAGCCGACGATCACGTCCTCGATGCGGCCGGCGTCGAGCCCGGGCGCCTGCTGCAGCACGCTCTGCAGCACGTGCGCGAGCAGCGAGTCCGGGCGCGTCGACTTCAGCGCGCCGCGCGGGGCCTTGCCCACCGGCGTGCGGGTGGCGGCGACGATGTAGGCATCCTGCAGTTGCTTGGTCATGGGGTCAGTTCCGCAAGGGCTTGCCGGTCGAAAGCGTGTGCGCGATCCGCTCCTGCGTCTTCGCGCTCCTCACCAGCGCCATGAATTCGGCGCGCTCCTGCTCGAGGAACCACCGCTCGTCGACGAGGCTGCCGGCGTCGACCTCGCCGCCGCACAGCACGCGCGCCACGCGCAGGCCGACCTCGAAATCGTACGACGAGATGTAGCCGCCGTCACGCATGTTGACGAGCAACATTTCCAGCGTCGCGATGCCGGTGCGGCCGGCGACGGGGACGTTGCGCGCCGGGAGCGGCGGCCGGTAGCCGGCGTCGGCCAGCGCGCGCGCCTCGATCCGCGCGACGTGGAGCAGCTCGTACGGGTTGAACACGACGATGTCGGACGACCGCAGGTATCCGATCTCCTTTGCCTCGCTCGCGCTCTTGCTCACTCGCGCCATCGCGATCGTCTGGAAGTAATGGCGCAGGAACGGGAATTGGTCCGCCTGCCCGCCGGCGGCGCCGCGAGCGACCTCCTGCGTCGCGCGGACGGCGAACTCCTTGCAGCCGCCGCCCCCCGGCAGCAGGCCGACGCCGACCTCGACCAGCCCGATGTAGGATTCGAGCGCGGCCACCGTGCGGTCGCAGTGCATGATGAACTCGCAGGACCCGCCGAGCGCCATCCCGCGCACGGCGGCCACCGTCGGCACGAGGCTGTATTTGAGGCGCTGCGCCGTCTGCTGGAACTTGGCGACCACCGCCTCGATCACGTCGAACTGCCCGGCCTTCAGCGCCGGCTCCAGCGACGACAGGTTCGCGCCGAGCGAGAACGGCTCCCGCGTCTGCCACAGCACGAGCCCCGCGCACTCGCGCTCGGCCCGCTCGATCGACGCCAGGACGCCGTCGAGGACGTCCTCGCCGATCGTGTTCGCCTTCGACTTGAACGACAGGATCGCGACGTCGTCACCTAGGTGCCACATCCGCACCGCGGGCGTCTCCATGATCGTCGTGCCCGACGGCCACTTCTCGCTCAAAACCGGATCGGGATACGGCTGGCGGCGATAGACGGGCAGCGTCGAGCGGGCGTGGAACGCGTTCGCGCCCGCGCTGTACGCGCCTTCCGCCTTGTGAACGCCGCTCGCCGCCGGGCCGTCGGTCACCCACTTCGGCAGCGGCACGTTGACCAGCGCCTTGCCTGCGGCGATGTCCTCGGCGACCCAGCTGGCGACGTCCTTCCACCCCGCCGCCTGCCAGATCTCGAACGGGCCCATCGACCAGCCGAAGCCCCAGCGCAGCGCGAGGTCGACGTCGCGCGCGTTGTCGGCGATATCCGCCAGATGGACGGCGGAGTAATGGAACAGGTCGCGGAAGATCGCCCACAGGAACTGCGCCTGCGGGTGGGCGTGCGCGCGCAGCTTCGCGAACTTCTCGCCGGGGTTCTTCAGCGCGAGGATTTCGGCGACCGCCGGATCGACGACGCCGTCGGCTTTCCGGTAATCGCGCGCCGCGGGGTCGAGCACCTGGATGTCGCGGCCGACCTTGCGGAAGAAGCCGGCTTTGGTCTTCTGGCCGAGCGCGCCCTGCGCGATCAGCGCCGCCAGCACCGGCGGCGTCCGGTAGAGAAGATGCCACGGATCGTTCGGCAGCGTGTCCTGCATCGTCTTTATGACGTGCGCCATCGTGTCGAGCCCGACGACGTCGCAGGTGCGGTACGTCGCGCTCCTGGCCCGCCCGATCGCGGGCCCGGTCAGCGCGTCGACGACGTCGAACGACAGGCCGTAGGTCTCGGTGTGCGCCATCGTCGCCAGCACCGAGAAGATGCCGACCCGGTTGGCGACGAAGTTCGGCGTGTCCTTGGCCCGGATGACACCCTTGCCCAGCGTGGTGACGACGAACGTCTCCAGCTGGTCCATCAGCTGCGGATCCGTTTGCTTCTGGGCGATCAGCTCGACCAAATGCATGTACCGCGGTGGGTTGAAGAAGTGGATGCCGCAGAACCGCGGCCGCACCGCCGCCGGTAGCGCCTCGGCCAGCGCATTGATCGATAGGCCCGACGTGTTCGAGGCGACGATCGCGTGCGGCGCGAGGTGCGGGCCGACCTTCGCATACAGGTCGCGCTTCCAGTCCATCCGCTCGGCGATCGCCTCGATGACGAGGTCGCAGCCCGCAAGTTGCGCCAAGTCGTGGTCGTAGTTCGCCGCGTCGATGTACGCGAGGCGGTCCTTTGTCGCCGCCGGCGCGGGCTCGAGCTTGGCCAGCCCGGCGAGCGCCTTGTTGACGATGCCGTTCGGGTCGCCCTCCTTTGCCGGGAGGTCGAACAGGACGACGGGCACGTTGGCGTTGGCGAGGTGGGCGGCGATCTGCGCGCCCATGACGCCGGCGCCGAGCACGGCCACCTTGCGGACGAGGAATCGGGATTCGGGCATGGTCTCGACGAGTCATTGGAATCGCGCGCCGGACCGGAGTTCCGGCGCGTCACCGCGAAAAAACGCGGCCGGGCTGCCCCGGCCGCGTGGAGTGCGAGGAGAACGGTGCGGCCGGGGCGTCAGAACGAGTACGTCGCCTGTCCCGAAACGATGATCACGTTGTTGCTGTAACTCCCCTTGACCAGGCCGTAGGTGCTCGTGCTGCCGGCGTTGTTGTTGATCGTGCCGTCTTCGACCCAGATGTAGGTCGCGCCGACGTCGAGCTTCAAGTTCTTGTTGAACGTCCACTGCGCCCCGCCGGACAGCCACACGCGGTCCGAGTCCGGCAGCCGCGGCGTGCGGAACTCGTCCTGCACCGGCGATTGGTCGTAAGCCACGCCCATCCTGAACTTCCACTGGTCGCTGTACTTGTAATTGGCGCCCAACGAGAACCGCCACACGTCCTTGAAGTTCTCGGGCGTGCTCGACAGGATCGCGCCGCTGGTGCGGACGAACGTCAGGTCCTGGAGCGTGCTCCAGCCGGTCCACTGCGCGTCGGCCATCAGGTCCCAGCGGTCGTTCAGCGCGGTGAAGAACGACAGGTTGGCCATCGGCGGCAATTCGATGTCGGCGTAAATGCCACCGTTCTGGAATGTCGGGCTGGCGTTGACCGCAGCGGCCACGGCCGCGTAGACCGGCGCCAGCGTCGGCGGCAGCGCCGGCGCGGCCGGGATCTCCCAATTCACGTTGCCGGTGACGTGGTACTTGATGCTCGAGCGATAGTGCGCGCCGAAGCGCGTGTTCTTGCTGGGCTCGAACAGCACGCCGACGTTCCAGCCCCAGGCGTCGTCGTTGCCGTCGACGTTCGCCTTGGCGTCGAGACCGTTCGACAGCGTCAGCAGCGGCTGCACCGCCGCGGCCGGGATCTTGCCCGCAGCCACGCCCGCGAGCGTCGCCTGGGCGATTCCGCCCGAGTAGTTCGCGTTGCTGGTGAACGTCGCCTTGATCTTCTGCCAGTTCGCGCCGGCACCGATCGTGAACGTGTCGGTGACCTTGAACGACACCGCCGGGTTGACGTTGATCGTCTGTACGTCGGACTTCAGCGCCTGGTAGCGGCCGATCCAGCCGTCGTCGTATTCGGTGACCAGCCCGAACGGCGCGTTCACGCCGAGCCCGAACGCCCACTGCTTGTTGATCGGGACGACGAAGTACATGTTCGGAACCACGTTGATGCCGCCGGCGTCGCCGCCGTTGTTGCCCAGCGGCTGATAGATGCCATTGGCGCCGCACAGCGCGGCCAGCGTCGGCGTCGCAGGCGGGCAGACGGCCGCCGGTTGCGAGCCGTCGTTGCTGAACTTCATCGACGGCGTGATCAGGTGGATGGCGCCGACGCCCTGCATCGAGCCGATCCGCGACATGCCGGCCGGGTTCGCCCAGACGGTGGCGGCGTCCTCGGCGCCGGCGGCACCGCCGGCAAACGCGTTGCCGAGTCCACTGCCCGAGTTCTCCTGCAGCGCGAACGCGGCGCCGAAGGCCTGGCCGGCGCCGAGCGCCAGCGCGAGGCCGGCGATCGCCGCGGCGATCCGAGTGCGTTGGAAGGGAGTGGTCATGGCTGTCTCTCCTGGTTCGATTCCGGGACTCGGTTCCGCGTCGGCGGGGGTCCCCTTGTCAGTGGCGGAAAACTTCTGGTCGGGGCCGGTATCGGTTCCGGCTTCAACGAAGAAATATACACCGTCGGCCGGGGCGTCGCGGTCAGGGAAACGCCCGATTGACGGGGATCAAGGGTGGTTGTTGCGTCCGTGGCCCCCCGCCGGCAGGCCGCGCTCAGGCCGGTGGGATTTCCCGGGGCAGCCGGTCGGTGCCGACGGCCACGTAGGTGAGCGTCGCCTCGGTCACCCTGACCGTGATTTCCTGGCCCGGGTTGCGCTGCGCGTAGACCTCGACGTTCACGGTGATCGACGTCCGGCCGACGCGCGCGATGTCGGCGTAGAAGCTCACCAGGTCGCCGATCAGCACCGGCTGCTTGAACACGAACGAGTTGACGGCGACGGTGGCAATCCGCCCCCGGGCTCGCCGCGAAGCCGGGACGCTGCCCGCGATGTCGACCTGAGCCATGATCCAGCCGCCGAAGATGTCGCCGCTCTGGTTGGCGTCGGCCGGCATCGGTACGACCCGCAGCGCGGGCTGCTTGTCCGGGAGCTTTACGGGGTCTTCGGACATCGCCATCACGACGCCTGCGGCAAGCAGTCGCGGCACGGACGCCGGGACGCCCGCCCCGGCCCGCGCCGTTGCAGCCTCACCCGGCCTGCTTCTTCGCCTCGTCGCGCAACTCGCGACGGAGGATCTTGCCGACGTTGGTCTTCGGCAGGTCCTTGCGGAACTCGACGTCGCGCGGGATCTTGTAGCCGGTCAGGTGCTCGCGGCAGTGCTTCATCACCGCCTCGGTGGTGAGGGCAGGATCCTTCTTCACGATGTACAGCCGGACCGCCTCGCCCGACTTCGCGTCCGGAACGCCGACGGCCGCGCACTCCAGCACGCCGGGGTGCATCGCGACGACGCCCTCGATCTCGTTCGGGTACACGTTGAAGCCGGACACCAGGATCATGTCCTTCTTGCGGTCGACGATCCGGACGAAGCCGCGCTCGTCCATGACGCCGACGTCGCCGGTGGCGAGGAAGCCGTCCGCCGTCATCACCTTCGCCGTCTCGTCGGGGCGCTGCCAGTAGCCCGCCATCACCTGCGGCCCGCGGATGCAGATCTCGCCGGGCTGTCCCTGCAGCACGTCCTTGCCGGCGTCGTCGCGCAGCACCACCTCGGTCGATGGGATCGGCAGCCCGATCGAGCCGTTGTAGGCCGGCAGGTCAAGCGGGTTGATCGTCGCCGCGGGCGACGTTTCGGTCAGCCCGTACGCCTCTATCAGCGGCTTCCCGGTCACCTCTTTCCACCTCAGCGCAACCGCCTCCTGCACCGCCATCCCGCCGCCGAGCGAGATCCGCAGCGACGAAAAATCGAGCTTCGCGAATTCTGCGTTGTTGCACAGCGCGTTGAACAGCGTGTTGACGCCGGTGATCGCGGTGAACTTGAACTTCGCCATCTCCTTGGCAAAGCCCGGGATGTCGCGCGGGTTGGTGATCAGCACGTTCTCGGCGCCGAGCGTCATGAAGCAAAGGCAGTTCGCCGTCAGCGAGAAGATGTGATAGAGCGGCAGCGGCGTGATGACGACCTCGCGGCTTCCGGGGGCGAGGAACGGCCGCAACCACGCGCGCGCCTGCAGCAGGTTGGCGATGATGTTCCGGTGCAGCAGCATCGCTCCCTTCGCCACGCCGGTGGTGCCGCCGGTGTATTGCAGGAACGCGATGTCGTCGTGCCCGAGCGGCACCCGCGCGAGCGTGTGGCGGCGGCCTTCGTCAAGCGCCTCCGACAGCCGGATCGCCCCGGCGACGCTCCACGCCGGGATCATCTTCTTCACGTGGCGCAGCACGAAGTCGACGATCAGGCCCTTGAAGCCGAGCATCTCGCCGATGCTGGTGACGATCGCCTTCTTCACCTTGGTCTTGGCGATGACATCCTGCACCGTGTGTGCGAAGTTCTCGACGACGACGATCACCTCGGCGCCGGAGTCGATCAGCTGGTGCTCGAGCTCGCGCGTCGTGTACAGCGGATTGACGTTGACGACGGTGCAGCCCGCGCGCAGCGCGCCGAACAGGCAGACCGGGTACTGCAGGATGTTGGGCATCATCAGCGCGACGCGGGTGCCCTTGACGCAGCCCTGCGTCTGCAGCCAGGCGCCGAACGCCGTCGACAGCGTGTCGAGCTCCTCGAACGTGATCGACTTGCCCATGCACGTGAACGCGGGGCGCGCCGCGTACAGCTTGCAGCTCTCCTCGAAGACGTCGCGCAGCGACGCGTATTCGTTGATGTCGATGTCGGCGGGAACGCCTTTCGGATACTGCTTGAGCCAGATTCGATCCACGATGCTCCTCCACGCCGCGCAGTGCGCGGCCCTCCGGATGGTCGGCTGATCCTGCGTGAAGCCGCCGCTACGGGTCGCCCTCGTTCGTGCTGCGGGGCGGATTCTCCGGATCGGTCGGCGCCAGGGAATCCTACACCAGAAGTGCGCCACCGGGCCCTGCGCGACCAGCGTGCGGCGGGGTGTCGCATCAGCCCGTGGCGAGCCCCGGCGTGTACGCGCGCGCGTCGCCGGCATAATGCAGCGGGCCGCCGCGAAACGGCGCGAATCCGGTGCCGAAGATCGCGCCGGCGTCGACCAGATCCGCGTCGGCGACGATGCCTTCGGCCAGTGCCGCCTTCGCCTCGGCGACGAACGGCGAGATCAGCCGATCGGCGAGCCCGGCCGGCACGGCGCCCGCCGGCTGCTTCGCCGGCCTGCCCGTCGCGTAGTCGTAGAAGCCGCGCTTCGTCTTGCGGCCGAGATGGCCCGCGGCGATCA
>JBDTVU010000057.1:0-20202 GCA_040007035.1 Betaproteobacteria bacterium
GGGAACACGATGTCCTCCTCGCCCGCCTTGCGCTCCGGACCCTTGGCCACGCCGATCAGACGCGTGTCGTGCAGCCCCTGCTCCGCCAGCACCTCGGCGGCGACGGCGACCTGCCCCTTGCCGCCGTCGATCACCAGCAGGTCCGGCGCCGGGAATTCGCCGCCGACGATCCGGGCGCAACGTCGCGTGAGCGCCTCGCGCATCGCCGCGTAGTCGTCGCCTCCGTGCTCCGGCGTCACGTTGAACCGGCGGTACTCGGACGACTGCATTGCCAGCCGGTCGAAGATCACGCAGGACGCCACCGCGCGCTCGCCCATCGTGTGCGAGACGTCGAAGCACTCGATCCGCTGCGCCGATGCCGGCAGGCCCAGCGCCGCCTGCAGCGCGGCGAGCCGGTCCTCCTGCGTCGCCTTCTGCGCGAGCTTCTGCGCGATCGCGAACTGCGCGTTCTGCACCGCCATCGCCAGCCACACCCGCCGCTCGCCGCCGGGATTGCCCGTGATCTCGACCCGCTGCCCGGCCTGCGCCGACAGCACGCCGGCCAGCGCGTCGTGGTCGGCAGCGTCGGAGACGATGATCGTCGGCGGCACCGGCCGCTCGACGTAATGCTGCTCGAGGAACGCCGGCACGACCTCCGGCAACTGGTCGGCGTCGGCGTGCTGAGGGAAGAACGCGCGGTCGCCGACGTGGCGCCCGCCGCGGATCATCACCACGTTGACGGCGACCATGCCGCGGTCGGCCGCCGCGGCGACGACGTCGATGTCGCCGGCCGTCGCGCTCTCGACGAACTGCCGCGACTGCAGTTGCGTCAGCCGCGTGATCTTGTCGCGCACCCGTGCCGCGCGCTCGAACGCCAGCGCCGCGCTCGCCTCCTCCATCTGCGCCTTCAACTGCGCCAGCACCTCGGTGGTCCGACCCTGCAGGAACAGCACGGCGCTCTGCACGTCGTCGCCGTAGTCGGCCGCGGCGACGAGTCCGACACAGGGCGCACTGCAGCGCCGGATCTGGTGCAGCATGCACGGCCGCGAGCGGTTGGCGAACACGCTGTTCTCGCAGGTCCGGAGTTGAAACACTTTCTGCAGCAGCGCCATCCCCTCGCGCACCGCCCCGGCGCTCGGGAACGGCCCGAAATACCGGTGCTGCCGGTCGAGCTTGCCGCGGTGGAAGCGCAACTGTGGAAAGTCCTCTCCGGTGAGACAGACGTACGGATAGCTCTTGTCGTCGCGGAACAGGATGTTGTAGCGCGGCTCCTGCGCCTTGATCAGGTTGTTCTCGAGCAACAGCGCCTCGCCCTCGGAACGCGTGACCGTCGTCTCGACGCGGGCGACCTGCGCGACCATCAGCGCGATCCGCGTCTCGAGCGCCCCCTTCTGGAAGTAATTGGCGACACGCTTCTTCAGGTCGCGCGCCTTGCCGACGTACAGCGTCGCGCCGGCGGCATCGAGCATCCGGTACACGCCCGGCCGGTGCGACAGCGAGGCGACGAGCTCGCGCGCGTCGAACGCAGGCGCCGACGGCGGCGGCGCGGGACCGGCAGCGGGTGCTTCGTTCATCGTCAGGCGCGCATCGTCACGCCGTGCGCACCACCGATGCGCGCGAAAGGTGGTGCACCACCGCCGCGAACACGGCGCGGAACATCGGCGGCGTCAGCCGGCCGGTGTTGGTGTTGTAGCGGCTGCAATGGTAGCTGTCGAACAGCGCCGCGTCGTCGTCGAGCGCGTGCCGCGCGCCGTGGGCGAACGGATGCGCCGACGGCTTGCGTCCGAGCGCGCGCAGCGTCGCGTCGTGCGCGATCCGGCCCAGTGCGACGATCGCGCCGCCGGCCGGCAGCGTCGCGAGGTCGGCAGCGAGGTAGCCGTTGCACGCGCGGATCTCGGCCGGCGCGGGCTTGTTGTCCGGCGGCAGGCATTTCACCGCGTTGGTGATCCGGCATCCGGACAGCGTGAGGCCGTCGTCGCTGCGCGCGCCCGTCGGCTGCGACGCGAAGCCGCAGGCGTGCAGCGTTTCGTACAGCAGGATGCCCGCGTGATCGCCGGTGAACGGACGGCCGCTGGCGTTCGCGCCGTGCATCCCCGGCGCGAGCCCGACGACGATGAGTCCGGCACTCGCCTCGCCGAATGGCGGCACCGGCCGGCAGAAGTAGGCGGGATGGTCCACCTTCACGGCGTCGAGAAACGCCGCGAGCCGGGCGCAGCGACGGCAACCGGCGTCGTACGCGGCGACGGCGCCGGAATCTGGCAAAATGCGGGTCTTTTGCGCGTTGGCACGCATGGCGCGCGAATCCTAGCACGCACGCTCCCATGCTTCCTGCCGAACCCCACCTCGAGGTGCGCAGCCACGCGCCTGTCCGCACCAACGGCGCCAACGGCCGCAAGCCGCCGCTGCTTTTCGTCCACGGCGGCTACTGTGACGGCTGGTGCTGGGAGCCGTACTTCCTGCCGTGGTTCGCCGGCAAGGGCTATGCGGCCCATGCGATCAGCCTGCGCGGGCACGGCGAGTCGGGCGGCCATTCGACGCTGTTCATCACCGGCCTCGACGACTATGCCGCCGACGTCGAGTCCGTCGTCGCCCGCCTGCCGGCGCCACCGGTGCTGATCGGACACTCGATGGGCGCCGCCGTCGTCGAGCGGCTGCTGGCCACGCGCCCCGTCCGCGCTGCCGCGCTGATTTCGCCGGTGCCGCCCGCAGGGCTGATGACGTTGGCGGCGCGGCTGGCCGCCGAGCGCCCCGACTACCTGCTGCAGATGAGCCAGTTCGACCCGTCGCAGATGTCGTCGCACGTGCTGGACACGCTGCGCCCCTATTATTTCAGCGACGACGTCGAGCCGGCGATCCTGGCCGAAGCGACGCGCCACCTCGGCGTCGAGTCAGCGCGTGCGCTGCTCGACCTGTCGCTGCGGCTGCACTGGCAACTGCCCGAGCGCGGCGGCGTGCCGGTGTTCGTGCTGGGCGCCGGCGGCGACCGGATCTGCACGCCGCACGAGGTCCGGATGACGGCGCAGCATCACGGCGTCGACGCGACGATCCTCCCGGGCCTCGCGCACATGATGATGCTCGACCGCAAGTGGCAGACGGCGGCGAAGTCGCTGCTGTCCTGGCTGGCGACGCTCTAGCGGCCGTCGCCAATGCGCCGCGCCGCGACGGACGTCAATGCACGCGCGTCGGTCGGCCGCGGACCAGCGTCTCGAATTCCGCCGCCGGTACCGGCTTGCTGATCCAGTAGCCCTGGAAGTAGTGGCAGCCGTGCGTGTCGAGGAATTCGAGCTGCGCCTTGGTGCCCACACCCTCGGCCACGACCGTCAGCCCGAGCCCTCGGGCGAGGCCGATGATCGCCTCGGTGATCGCCGCGTCGCCCGGATCCGTCTCCAGGTCGGCGATGAACGAGATGTCGATCTTCAGCGTGTCGATCGGAAAGTGCTTGAGGTGCGTCAGTGACGAGTAGCCGGTGCCGAAATCGTCGATGGCGACGGTGAAGCCCTCGTCGCGCAACTGGTGCAGCACCTTGCGGATCGCGTCGAGGTCGTGCATCAGGCTGGTCTCGGTCACTTCCAGCTCGATCCACGACGGCTCGCAGCCGACGCTGCGGACGATCCCGGAGATCCGCGGGGCGAGGTCCTCGCGGTAGAACTGGCGCGCCGACAAGTTTACCGACACCCGCAGCGCCAGGCCGTCCTTGCGCCAGGCGACGCACTGGGTCGCGGCCGCGCGCAGCACCCAGTCGCCGAGTGCGTGGATCAGCCCCGACTCCTCGGCCAGCGGGATGAACACCTTCGGCGGCACGCTGCCGTGGTCCGGGTCCGTCCACCGCAGCAGCGCCTCGGCGCCGACGATCGCGCGGTCGGCGATCCGCACCACCGGCTGGAAATGGAGCTCCAGTAGGTTGTCCTTCACCGCGCCGCGCAACGCGACCTCGAGCGAGTGCTGCTTCAGCCGGTGCTGGGCGAGGTTGGCATCGAGGAACTGGTAGGTGTTGCGGCCGAGCTCCTTCGACCGGTACATCGCGACGTCAGCGTGCTTCAGCAGCTCCTCGGGGTCGTCGGAATCGTCCGGGTAGACGCTGATGCCGATCGACGAGGTCACGTAGATGTCGTGCTCCTCGATCGTGAACGGCTGCGCGATTGCGTCCTGCAGCTTCTGCGCGATGTGGCCGAGCACCTCCGGATCGTCGAAGTCCTCGACGATCACCATGAATTCGTCACCGCCGAGGCGCGCGAGCAGGTCGGTCTCGCGCAGCGCTTCCGACAGCGCCCGCGTCACGTGCTTCAGCAGCTCGTCGCCGATCCGATGGCCCAGCGTGTCGTTGACGTTCTTGAACCGGTCGAGGTCGATGAACAGCACGCCGACGCGGCGGCCGCTGCGCTTCGCCTGCGCGATCGCCTGCGTCAGCCGCTCGTGCAGCAGCAGCCGGTTCGGCAGTCCGGTCAGCGCGTCGCGGGTGGCCATGAACTGCAGCCGCTCCTCGGCCTGGATCCGCGACGACACGTCCTGGACGAACGACAGGATCGAGACGATCCGGCCCTCGTCGTCGAGCAGGCCGGAGTGGTACCACTCGCACCAGATCGTGTTGCCGTCGCTGCGGTAGTTGCGGGTCAGCCCCGTGGCGCGCGGCTCCTCGCCGCTCATCAGCTTGGCGAGCAACGCCGCCACCGCCTCGCGATCGGCCTCGTGGATCAACTGGTTCCCGGTGAGCGGCATCCCGAGCACCTCGTCGGCGCGCCAGCCGAAGATGTTCTCGGCCTGCGGCGACCAGCGGACCAGCCGGAAGTCGCGGTCCCATTCCAGCACCGCCAGCGGCGTGTTGCTGATGTGCGAGGACAGCATCCAGTTCGCGCGGCGCAGTGCGTCCTCGTTCTTCTTCTGGTCGTGGACGTCGGTGTGCACCGCGTAGATGCCGATCACGTTGCCATCGCTGTCGCGGTTCGGCGCGTAGTGGATCGATTCCCAGCGCGGCTCGCCCGAGGGCTGCACCAGCATCTGCTCGGTGGACACGGTGTCGCCCTTGAGCACGCGCTCCAGCAGCGGCTGCATCTGCTGGAACCGCTCGTCGCCGACGACCTCGGCGACGAGGCGCCCGGCGAGGTCCTTGCGCGCCTCGCCCAGCCACTCCTCGTTGTGGCGGTTGAGGAAGCGGTAGCGATACTCGCGGTCGATGTACGAGACCCGCGCCGGCACGTTGTCCATGATGAGCCGCAGCTCGGCCTCGGACGCGCGCAACGCCTCCTGCGCCTGCTTCAGGCCGTGGATGTCGTTCATCAGCACGAACGCGCCGTGGACCTCGCCCGACGGGGCGGCGTCGGGCACGACGCGGATCGTCATCCATCGGCGCACGCCATTGGCGCCGGGCACCAGTCGGTCGAACGCCGTCGACTCGCCGCCGAGCGCGCGCGTCAGCATCGCCTGCGCGCTCTGGTAGATGCCGTGGCCGACGACGTCGCGCAGCCGCAATTCGGCGACCTGCTCGGCGGTCAGCCCGAAGTACTGGAGGAACGTGCGGTTGACGTAGTGGCAACGCTCGTCGTGGTCGATGTAGGCGACCGGCGCCGGCACGCCGTCCATGATCGCGCGAAGCTGCGACTCGCGCGCGGCGAGGGCGTCCTGCGCTTCCTTGAGGTCGGTGATGTCGTGGCCGACGACGTACTCGCCCTTCACCGTGCCGTCGAAGCGCAGGTCGGGCACGCAGCGGGCGCGGATCCAGCGCCGGCGCCCGGACGCGTCGATGACCTCGCGCTCGTAGACGACGGCATCGCCGGCAAGCGAACGCTCGCGGCTGGTCGCGAGCTCGTCGGCAGCTTCGGCGCCGAGGACCTCGTCCGGCCGGCGGCCGATCACCTGGTCGCGCTGCAGCCCGTACAGGTGCAGGAACGACTCGTTGACGAACACGTAGCGGCGGTCTTCGTCGAGGTAGACGACCGGCTCGGGAATGTTGTCGGTGAACAGCCGAAGCTGTTCCTCGCGCGCGGCCAGCGCCTGCTCGGTCAGCTTGAGGTCGTGGATGTCGTACTCGGTGCAATAGAGGCCGCGCACCTTGCCGCCGGCGTCGAGGTCCGGCGCGACGCGGCCGTGCATCCAGCGCCGCGCCCCTTCGGCGTTGCTGCCGATGCGCTCGTACTCGACGTGCTCGCCGTCCTGAGCCCGCTTCAGGATCGGGCGCAGGAACGTCGCCACGTCGCCCGCCATCACGTCCATCGGCGTCTTGCCGTAGATCTCATCCTGCGGGCGGCACACCCAGTTGGCGAACGCCTGGTTGACGAACGTGTACTTGAGCGTCCGGTCGAGGTACGCGATCGGGCCCGGGATGTTGTCGGCGAACAGCCGGAGCTGGACCTCCTGCGCCTTCAGCGCGTCGCGGATGCGGACGTCGTCCTCGATGTCCGTCATCACGGCAAACGCGCCGCCTACGCGCCCCCCGAGCTCGCGGTCGGGGAACAGCGTCACCCGCACCCAGCGCAGGTCGCCCGACGCCCGCCGGTCGCGCCGCTCGTAGGCGACGGTCGCGCCGGCGAACGCGCGCTCGATGTAGCCCTGCATCTCCGTAAACGCCTCGCCGGAAAGCACGTCGCGCACCGCGTGCCCGAGCAGGTCGTCGGCCGCGACGCCGATCCACTCGGCGAACGGACGGTTGGCGAAGCGGACCTTGAACTGCCGGTCGAAGTACAGGATCGGCGAGCCGACGCTGTCAGTGACGAGGCGCAGCCGGTGCTCGCGCTGGCCGGCCTCAAGCTCCAGCCGCTTCAGGTGGTCGACGTCGGCATAGGTGACGAGGAAGCCGCGGATCTGCCCCTGCGGGTTGCGATCGGGGTAGTAGTCGACGCGGATCCAGATCGGCGGGCGGCCGGGGGACAGCAGCTGCCGTTCGTAGCCGGTCCGTTCACCCGCCAGCGCGGCTTCGATGTACGCGTCGTAGAGCTGGTAGACGTCCCGGCCCAGCACCTCGATCACCTCGCGCCCGATCACCTCGTCGTGGCGCTTGGCGATCCAGTCGAGGAACGCCTTGTTGGCGAAGCGGTACCTCTGGCTGCGGTCGACGTACGCCAGCGGCAGGCCGAGCGCGTTCAGCTTGCGCTGCGACAGCGCAAGTAGACCGTCCCGGTCCGGACCCTCGCCCGACGTCTGCTGGACGGTGGCGAGATCGAGCCGGCTGAGAGCGCGGGTCAGGGCCATGCGGTGGAGGTGGTCGTGTTCCCGATTCCGGTTGTCGGCGGCGGGTGGGCGACCTCGCCCGCCCGCACCCCTCGATGATGCAGTTGCAATCTGTGGGACACAAGCAAGGATCAGGCCCGGCTCGCCACTCCGGCGCCCGCTGCCTTGCCCGTGGCGCCAAGCCTCCGCCGAGCCTTGGACCCGCGGTCGGCCGCCGACCGTCCCTTGCCGTGGCGGCGTTCCGCGGGGCTTCGGGCACCGCGCCGCGCGCCGCTGACTGCTGCCGGCGAGCCGTTGTTACAATCGCCGTCACTAATCTACTCCGGACGGCATCGAACGGGGACGATCCGCCGCCAGTCGGGCCCCGGGGCGTCCGGCGGGGCGATCCGGCGGACTCGAATTCGCTCCGGACGCCGCGCACCCCCTCTCCGCCGCCACCTGCCCGCAAGGAACCGCATGCCGTCCACCCGTCCCCAGCGCACCCCGCGCGGTCCCCGGCGTCCCGTCATCGCGCTCGCCGCCATGGCGCTCGCAGCGTTCGCGCCGCTGGCCCGTGCCGCTGAACTGCCGTCGATCGGCCCGGTGCCGATCGACTTCATCCTGTTCGGGCTGACGCTTCTCGGCGTTGCGATGTTCCACCACCACACGCTGCGGGTCGCGCTGACCGGCCTCGGCGTCATCACCGTCTACAAGCTCGCCTTCACCGGCTTCAAAAACGGGCCGGGAATCGGCGGGCTGCTCACCCACCTCGGCCACGAGTGGGCGATCCTCGCCAACCTGTTCCTGCTGCTGATGGGCTTCGCGCTGCTATCGCGACACTTCGAGAAAAGCCGCGTCCCGCTGGTGCTGCCGCGCTTCCTGCCCGCCGACTGGAAGGGCAGCTTCGTGCTGCTGGTGATGATCTTCGTGCTGTCGTCGTTCCTCGACAACATCGCCGCGGCGCTGATCGGCGGCGCGATGGCGCACCAGCTCTTCCGCGCCCGCGTCCACATCGGTTACCTCGCCGCGATCGTCGCCGCGGCCAACGCCGGCGGTGCCGGCAGCGTCGTCGGCGACACGACGACGACGATGATGTGGATCGCCGGCGTGCCGCCGATCCAGGTGTTCGATGCCTACGTCGCGTCGGTCGTCGCGCTCGTCATCTTCGGCATCCCGGCGGCCAAGCAGCAGCACAAGCACTCGCCGATGATCCACCATGTGCACGAGAACACGCACATCGACTGGATCCGCGTCGGCATCGTGCTGCTGATCCTGCTGTGCGCGATCATCGCCAACGTCACGATCAACCTGCGCTTCATCGAGTACGCCGACTACTTCCCGTTCATCGGCTTCGGCGTCTGGGTCGCGATCGCGATCTCGCTGCCCGCGCGGCGGCCCGACTGGGAGGTGCTGCCGGAGACATTCAAAGGGACGATCTTCCTGCTGTCGCTCGTCACCTGCGCGTCGATGATGCCGGTCGAGCGTCTTCCCGTCGCGTCCTGGCAGACGTCGCTCGGGCTCGGCTTCGTCTCGGCGGTGTTCGACAATATCCCGCTGACGGCACTCTCGCTCAAGCAGGGCGGCTACGACTGGGGGCTCCTCGCTTACGCGGTGGGCTTCGGCGGCTCGATGATCTGGTTCGGCTCGTCGGCTGGCGTCGCGCTGTCGAACATGTACCCGGAAGCGAAATCGGTCGGCCAGTGGCTGCGTCACGGCTGGCACGTCGCGCTGGCGTACGTCGTGGGGTTCGCGGTGATGCTTGCCGTGCTTGGATGGCAGCCGGATCCGAAGCCGCTGCGCACGGGCCGCGACACGCGGCCCGCGGCCGAGGCGGTCAGCCCGTCGACACCCTCGGCCGTTGTGGTATTGCAGCGGGACGCCGCCGCGACGCCGACGGCGATCCGCTAGACTCCGTAGGGGCCACGCGTCACCCGGTGCCCCGGTCATGCCGTTTTACATGGGAGGGTCGATGATGAACGACACGCTGCGCTGGCTGGCGCTTGCCGCCGGTTTCGCCGCGGCCGGAGCGGTGGCCGCCGCCGAGATCACGCTGTACGAGAACGACAACTTCAACGGGCGCCGCGTCGGGGCGACCGCGTCCATCTCGATCCTCGGCAACACGAACTTCAACGACCGCGCATCGTCGGTCGTCGTCCAGAGCGGGCAGTGGCAACTCTGCAGCGACGCCTATTTCCGCGGCCGATGCGTCTCGCTCGGGCCCGGCCGGTATCCAAGCCTGTCGTCGATGGGACTCAACGACCAGGTGTCGTCGGTGCGCGAGCTGTGGGACCACGGCAGTGGCGGCGGGGGCGGCGGCGACGCCGCGGGCGCTGACCTCGTGCTCTACGACGGCTACAACTTCGGTGGCGAGAGCTTCCGCGTCGGTGGTGCCATCGTCAGCATCGGTGGCTCGTTCAACGATCGCGCGAATTCGGCGATCGTCTACAACGGGAACTGGGAAATGTGCGTCGATGCCGATTTCGGTGGCGGCTGCCAGGTGTTCGGGCCCGGCCGCCATGCGAACCTCGGATTCCTGTCCGGCCGCGTCAGCTCGCTGCGGCCGGTCGGCGGCGGCGGGCGACCCGGTGGTGGCGGTGGCGGGCCGCCCGGTGGCGCCGGCTGGGGCGGCGGCAACCGCGCCATCCTCTACGAAGGCCCGAACCTTTCGGGCCGGTACTTCATCGTCGACCGCTACATGGGCAATCTCGACGCCACCGGGTTCAACGACCGTGCGTCGTCGCTGCGCGTCGAGCGCGGCTACTGGATGTTCTGCAGCAACGCCGGGTTCCAGGGCGAATGCCGGACCTTCGGCCCCGGCGATTATCCGTCGCTGCCGCGCGGACTCGCCAACCGCATTTCCTCGGGCCGCCGGATCTCCGACGACTATCCGTACCAGAACAACCCCAACTGGGACGGCCAGCGTTAGCCCCGCGGCATGGCGATTGTCGACGACATTGCGGGCCTGCGCCGGATCCTCGGCGAGGCCCGCGTCATCGCCGTGGTCGGTCTGTCCGCCCAGTGGCATCGGCCGAGCTATTTCGCGGCCAAGTACCTGCAGGAGCACGGCTACCGGATCGTCCCGGTCAATCCAAAATACGCCGAGATCCTCGGCCAGACGTGCTATCCGGCCGTCGCCGCGATTCCGTTCGCCGTCGACGTCGTCGACTGCTTCCGCAAGCCCGGCGAGATGGTGCCGCTCGCACGCGAGGCCGTCGCCACGGGCGCGAAGGTGCTGTGGATGCAGCTCGGCATCCGCCACGACGAGGCGGCGAAGATCGCGACCGACGCCGGCCTCGACGTGGTGACGGATCGCTGCATGAAGATCGAGCACGCGCGGATCATGGGCGGGCTCAACTGGGCCGGCGTCAACACCGGCGTCATCTCCTCCCGGCGCCCGCTGCCGCTCCATGGCTGACCGCAAGTTCGGCTTCGACACGCTCTGCCTGCACGCCGGCCAGATCCCGGACGCGGCGACGGGCGCCCGCGCGCAGCCGATCTACCAGACGACGTCGTTCGTGTTCGATTCTGCCGACCATGCGGCGAGCCTGTTCAACCTGCAGACGTTCGGCAACGTCTACTCGCGAATCTCGAATCCGACGGTGGCGGCGCTGGAGGAGCGCGTCGCCGCGCTGGAGGGCGGTCGCGCCGCGCTGGCCGCGGCAACCGGGATGGCCGCGCAGATGCTCGCGCTGCTCACGCTGGCGCGCAACGGCGAACATCTCGTCGCGGCACGGACGCTCTACGGCGGCACGTATTCGCAGCTCGCCGTCACGTTCGCCCAGTTCGGCATCGACGCGACGTTCGTCGACGCCGACGACCCCGCCGCTTTCCGCGCCGCGCTGCGGCCGAACACTAAGGCGGTCTACGCCGAGACGATCGGAAATCCGCAACTGAACGTCTGCGACATCGCGGCGCTGGCCGAGGTCGCCCACGGCGCCGGCATCCCGCTGGTGATCGACAACACGCTCGCCTCGCCGTACCTGTGCCGCCCGTTCGAGCACGGCGCCGACATCGTCATCCATTCGGTGACCAAGTACCTCGGCGGCCACGGCACGACGATGGGCGGCATCGTCGTCGAGTCCGGAAAGTTCCCGTGGGACAACGGCAACTTCCCGCAGATGACCGAGCCGTCGCGCGGCTATCACGGCGTGCGCTTCCACGAGACCTTCGGCGACTTCGGCTTCACGATGAAGGCGCGGATGGAGACGATGCGCACGCTGGGCCCGACGCTCGCGCCGCTGTCGGCGTTCCTGCTGCTGCAGGGGATCGAAACGCTGCACCTGCGGATGCCGCGCCACTGCGAGACGGCGCTGGCGGTCGCCCGGCAACTCGCCGCGCACCCGGCGGTCGAGTGGGTCAACTACCCGACGCTCGACGGCAATCGCTATCTCACGCTCGCCCGCAGGTACCTTCCGCACGGCGCCGGCGGCATCCTGACGTTCGGCGTGCGCGGCGGGGCGAAGGCCGGCGAGCGCTTCATCGAAGGCGTCGAGATGCTGTCCCACCTCGCCAACGTCGGCGACGCGAAGTCGCTGGTCATCCATCCGGCGTCGACGACGCACCGCCAACTCGACCTGAACGAGCAGCGCGCCGCCGGCGTTACCCCCGAGATGATCCGGCTGTCGGTCGGGCTGGAGACGCCGGACGATATAATGTGGGATCTCGACCAGGCACTGGAGAAGTCGCAGCGATGATGCGTTATGGAGCGGTACCGTGGCCGGTGACGGGCCTGATCGTCGCCGTCGCGCTGATTTTCCAGGAAATCTTGTTCAACTGGATCGGCGGCAACCCGTCGCTGTCGCAGACCGCGTACCGGATGCTGGTCTGGACCGTGGGCGCGACGTCGCTGGCGCTGATCCTGCTTCCTCCCCGGCGTTTCGCCTATCTTCTCGGCGCCCTCGTCTGCGCGTCGCTGATCGGCTGGGCGCTGTGGCTGCAATACGGCCTCGAGCTCGACCCGTGCCCGCTGTGCGTGTTCCAGCGGATCGCAGTGATTTCGACCGGCGTGGTGTTCATGATCGCCGCCTTCCACAACCCGGGGCGCGTCGGCGCGATGTTCTACGCGGGGCTCACCGTCATCGTCTCCGGCATCGGCGCCGCGATCGCGTTGTGGCACGTCTGGATCCAGGCGCAGCCGAAGGGCGCCGTGCCCGCGTGCGGGATGGGCCTTAACTACATGCTGGAAACGCTGCCGCTGACCGAGGTGATCGGCCGGGTGCTGAAGGGCAGCGGCGAGTGCGCCGAGCAGGGCTGGCTGTTCATGGGCCTCGCGATCCCGTCGTGGACGTTCGTGTTCTTCGTCGCGATGATCGCGGCGGCGATCGCGCTGATCAAGCGGGACTGAGCGCCGTGGGCGAGCGGCCGGAATCGGCGAATTGAGCGGCGATCCGGCGCCCACGGCCTGAGCCAGTCTCCTCGCCGTCCCGGCGCCGGAGCGACGCTCGAATTCGCGACCCGAAGCGCAAACCTACTTCGGCGCCATCCGGATCGCGCCGTCGAGCCGGATCACCTCGCCGTTCAGCATCACGTTGCGGACGATCTCGGCGACCAGCGACGCGAATTCGGACGGACGGCCCAGCCGCGGCGGAAACGGCACCATCTTGCCGAGCGACTCGGCGATCTCCGCCGGGATCTGGCCGACCATCGGCGTCTGGAACAGGCCCGGCGCGATCGTCATCACGCGGATGCCGTTGCGCGAGAGGTCGCGCGCGATCGGCAGCGTCATTCCCGCCACGCCCGCCTTCGACGCGCTGTACGCCGCCTGACCCATCTGCCCGTCGAACGCGGCAACCGACGCCGTATTGACGATGACGCCGCGCTCGCCCTCGTCGTTCGGCGCGTTCTTCGCCATCGCGTCGGCGGCGAGCCGGATCATGTTGAAAGTGCCGATCAGGTTGATGTTGATCGTGCGGACGAAGCCGGCGAGCGAGTGCGGGCCTTCCTTGCCGACGGTCTTCTCCCCGTAGACGATCCCGGCGCAGTTGACCAGCCCGCGCAGCGGCGCGGCAGTGCCGAAAGCGTCGAGCGCCGCGGCCACCGCGGCCTTCGCGCTCGCCTCGTCGGTGACGTCGGTACGGACGAATTTCGCCTGCGCGCCCAAGTCCTTCGCGTGCGCCTGCCCTTCCGCTTCCTTGAGGTCAGCGATGACGACGTTGCCGCCACTCTCGACGACCATGCGCGCCGTCGCGCCCCCCAATCCCGACGCGCCGCCGGTGACGATGAATGTGCTTCCCTGCAGCTGCATCCTTGCAATCTCCCTTATTTGCCCTGCGCTTTGAACATGGTGGTCATCGACGTGACCAGCGTCGAGACATCGGAAAGATTGGTCGGCACGATCAGCGTGTTTCCGGTCTTGGCGAGATTCGAGAAAGCCGCGATGTAGAGCTCCCCCAATTTGAGATTGACCGCGTTGAGCCCGCCCGGCGCGTTGGTCGCGTCGGCCACCTGCATGATCGCCTTCGCGTTGGCCTCGGCAATCGCGAGAATCGCCGCCGCATGGCCCTGCGCCTGGTTGATTTCGGACTGCTTCTCGCCTTCCGACCGCGCGATCGCCGCCGCGCGCGCGCCGTTGGCGAGGTTGATCTGCTCCTGCTGCTTGCCTTCGGAGGTCGCGATCACCGCGCGCTTCTCGCGCTCGGCCGTGATCTGCGCCTGCATCGCGTGCAGGATCTCCTTCGGCGGTGTCAGGTCCTTGATTTCGTAGCGCAGCACCTTGACGCCCCAGTTTGCCGCGGCGAGGTCGAGCGCCGCGACGACGAGGCCGTTGATGTGGTCGCGCTCCTCGAACGTGCGGTCGAGCTCCATGCGGCCGATCACGCTGCGCAGCGTCGTCTGCGCGAGCTGGGTGATCGCCACCTGGAAGTTGCTCGACCCGTACGACGCGAGCCTCGGGTCGGTGACCTGGAAGTAGAGGATGCCGTCGACCTGCAGCTGGGTGTTGTCCTTGGTGATGCAGATCTGGCTCGGCACGTCGAACGGGATCTCGCGCAGGTCGTGCCGGTACGCGACGCGATCGACGAACGGAATCACGAAATTGAGCCCCGGCTGCAGCACCGCGTAGAAGCGGCCGAGCCGCTCGATGACCAGCGCATGCTGCTGCGGCACGACGCGGATCGCCTTCATGATGACGAGCACCGCGACGACGAACAGCACCATCGTGAACAGCGACGAGCCCAGCCACATGACAAACGTTTGCATGACGGTTTCCTAGACGGTGGGGCGGTGGTCGGACAGCACGAGCACCGAGCCCCGCATGGCGACGATGTAGAGCGTTTCGGCACGCGGCGCGCCGGGCGCGGCCAGCTCGGCGTCCCACGTGCTGCCCCGGTAGGCGACGCGGGCGGTGCCGTCCCCATTCCAGGATTCGACGTGCACGGCCTGCCCGACGTCGAGCGACGGCTGCTGCGGCGGCGTGGCGCGGGCGAGGCGCCATCGATGCGCGGCGATGGTCAGCACGACGCCGATCACGCCGGCGACGCCGAACTGCACCGCCACCGACGCGTCGAACCATGCTGCGACGCCCCCCAACGCGACGGCGACGCCGACGGCGAGCAGGTAAAACGTTCCCGTCACCAGTTCGGCGCCGATCAGCACGGCCGCGGCTATCCACCAGATCCAGTAAACGTTCATTGCGGGCACTTTCAGGATTCGATACGACCGAAGGATAGAACAGATTGCGCCGTTTGAATCCGTGCCGCTTCCGCCCGCATCGACTGTGTCGGCGCGGCGGTCGCGCGACGTTCGGACGACGGTTCGGATTCGGTTATAATATCCGTTGTTAATCAAGCGCTTTGGCGCCCGATCCTGCCCCACGCCGCCCGGTTCCGACGCCGTTTCGGGCGTCGTCGATTTCCGCGAGGACAGCCATGCCGATCTACGAATACCGGTGCGCCGCCTGCGGCCACGAACTCGAAGCACTGCAGAAGTTCTCCGAGCCGCCGCTGAAGTCGTGCCCCACCTGCCACAAGGACGAACTGGTGAAGCTCATGTCGGCGGCCGGATTCCAGCTCAAGGGCAGCGGCTGGTACGCCACCGACTTCAAGGGCAGCGGCAAGCCCGTCGACAGGAAGGCCGGCGAAACGAAGACGGAAACGAAGGCGGAAGCGAAAACTGAAACGAAGGCCGATGCCAAGGCGGACGCGAAGGCGGATGCGAAGGCCGGCACCAAGGCCGGTGCCGCACCGTCGACGCCGACAACCAGCTCCGACGCCGGTTCCACCTCCTCCTGATGGCACGACGTCCGCTCCGATCCCGATGAAGCGCTACCTGATCGCCGGCCTCCTCGTCTGGGTTCCGCTCGGCATCACGATCTGGGTGATGAACGCGCTCGTCTCGACGCTCGACCAGACGTTGCTTCTGGTGCCGGAAATCGCCCAGCCCGACAAGCTGCTCGGCTTCCACATTCCGGGCTTCGGTGTCCTGCTGTCGTTCGTCATCCTGCTCTTGACCGGCGCCGTCGCCGCCAATTTCATCGGCCAGCGGCTGATCCGGTTCTGGGAGGGTCTGCTCGGCCGCATCCCGTTCGTGAAATCGATCTACTCGTCGGTGAAGCAGGTCAGCGACACCGTGCTGTCCGACCAGGGCACGGCGTTTCGCAAGGCGCTGCTGGTCGAGTTCCCGCGGCCGGGCTGCTGGACGATCGCGTTCCAGACCGGCGTGCCTGCGGGCGAGGTTGCCGCCCACCTGCCCGGCGAGCACATCAGCGTCTACGTGCCGACGACGCCGAACCCGACCGGCGGCTATTTCGTCATGGTGCCGCGGGCGAGCGCGCGCGACCTCGACATGACGGTCGACGAGGCGCTGAAGTACATCATCTCGATGGGCGTCGTTGCGCCGCACGCTTCGGCCTCGTCGCTGTCACACCCGCCGACGGAGCCCGCTGCCGGCACCTTCGACGCCGCGTCCGTGCCGCCGCGAAATTGATCGGGCAGGCTGCGACTCGCCGGCATGCGCCGGTCGGTCCGCCCTGCCCGCCCCGAAATCCGGACGCTGATCCCATCCCTGCATTTCCCTTTGTGGAGAACCGCTTGAAACGCACCGACTACTGCGGCCGCATTGACCGCCGCTTCCTCGCCCAGACCGTCACCGTGATGGGCTGGGTCCATCGCCGCCGCGACCACGGCGGCGTCATCTTCATCGACCTGCGCGACCGCGAGGGCTTGGTCCAGATCGTCTGCGATCCCGATCGCGCCGCGACGTTCGCCACGGCGGAGACGCTGCGCAACGAGTTCGTCGTCCGTGTCACCGGCGTCGTCCGGCCGCGCCCCGAGGGCACCGTCAACCCGAACCTGACGTCGGGCGAGATCGAGCTGCTCGCGCACGAGATCGTCGTGCTCAACGCGTCGCTGACGCCGCCATTCCAGCTCGACGACGACAACCTGTCGGAAACGGTGCGGCTCACCCACCGCGTGCTCGACCTGCGCCGGCTTCAGATGCAGAAGAACCTGATGCTGCGCTACCGGACGGCGATGGCAGCGCGCAAGTACCTCGACGAGCACGGCTTCATCGACATCGAGACGCCGACACTCTACAAGTCCACACCCGAAGGCGCACGCGAGTTCCTGGTGCCGTCGCGGATCCACCACGGGATGTTCTACGCACTGCCGCAGTCGCCGCAACTGTTCAAGCAGATGCTGATGATGGCGGGCTTCGACCGCTACTACCAGATCGTCAAGTGCTTCCGCGACGAGGACCTGCGCGCCGACCGTCAGCCCGAGTTCACCCAGATCGACATCGAGACGTCGTTCCTCGACGAACTCGAGATCCGCGAGATCATGGAAGGCCTGGTGCGGACGATGTTCACGGACGCAATGGGCGTCCTGCTGCCGAGCCCGTTCCCGATCATGACCTACGCCGACGCGATCCGCGACTACGGCTCCGACAAGCCCGACCTGCGCGTGCCGCTGAAGCTCACCGAGCTGACCGACGTGATGAAGGCGGCGGAGTTCAAGGTGTTCCGCGCCGCCGCCGAACTGCCCAACGGCCGCGTCGCGGCGCTGCGCGTCCCGGGCGGCGCCACGCTGACGCGCAAGGAGATCGACGATTACACGACGTTCGTGAAGATCTACGGCGCCGGCGGCCTCGCCTACCTCAAAGTCAACGATGCCACCAGGCCGAACGAGGAAGGGCTGCAGTCGCCGATCGTCAAGTTCCTGTCTGCCGAAATCCTGAAGGCGATCCTCGAGCGGACGGGTGCCTCCACCGGCGACCTGATCTTCTTTTCCGCGGACAAGGACAAGGTCGTCAACGATTCGCTTGGTGCGCTGCGGGCGAAGGTGGGCCACGACCGCGGGTTCGCCGTCGCCGGCTGGCATCCGCTGTGGGTCGTCGACTTCCCGATGTTCGAGTACGACGACGCAGCGGGGACGTGGGCGGCGCGGCACCACCCGTTCACCGCGCCGAAGGACGGCCACGAGGAGCTCTTCGTCACCGATCCGGCGCGCGCGCTGGCGAAGGCCTACGATGTCGTGCTGAACGGCTGGGAGATCGGCGGCGGCTCGGTGCGGATCCACAAGTCCGACGTGCAGGCCAAGGTGTTCGCGGCGCTGAGGATCAGCCCGGAAGACCAGCGGAAGAAGTTCGGATTCCTGCTCGATGCGCTGCAATACGGCGCGCCGCCGCACGGCGGCATCGCGTTCGGCCTCGACCGCATCGTCACGATGATGGCCGGCGCCGAGTCGATCCGCGACGTGATCGCGTTCCCGAAGACGCAGCGCGGACAGGACCTGCTGATCGACGCGCCGTCGGCGGCGACCGAGCAGCAGCTTCGCGATCTGCACATCCGCGTCCGCGCGTCGGATGCGGTGAAGACACCGTAGCGGCGGCCGGGCCGCGCTGGAGGGCAGCCGGGCAACCACGCGCCGGCGTGCGCCCCGTGGCAGCAGATCAGCGCAGTTGCCGCTTCGCGGCCCGCGGGCGCCCTGGGCGGGCATCCAATTCGCCGCGGCAACGTTAGAATGTGCGATGGCCGCCCTTCGCCCGAGGCTGTACTCCGCAACGCTCGCCGCGCTCGCATTCGTTGCGCTGGCGCTGGCCGCGCCGCTGGCTGCGCGCACGACGCCGACCGGCGCCGACATCGATGTAAGCGCGTTGCCGGCGGAGGCCCGCGCCACGCTCGCGCAGATCCACCGCGGCGGCCCTTTCCGCTACGACCGCGACGGCATCGTGTTCGGCAACCGCGAGCACCTGCTGCCGTCGAAGCCGCGCGGCCACTACCACGAGTACACGGTCCCGACGCCCGGCGCATCGACGCGCGGCGCGCGTCGCATCATCTGCGGCGGCCCCCCCAGGGCGCCGGAAGCCTGCTGGTACACCGACGACCACTACCAGTCGTTCCGGAGGATTCTCGAATGAAGGTTCCCGATCTCCACGATCTGGAAACGGCGGGCGTCCACGCCTGGCCCGGCGACGCGCACCCGCTCGCCGCTGCGGCGGCTGCGGCGAAGCTCCGGTTCCATTCCGTAGACCTCAAGGGTGTCAACAGCAAGGCCGAGCTGCTGGCCGCTCTCGCGAAGGGCCTCTCGCTGCCGGAGCATTTCGGCAACAACTGGGATGCGCTCGCCGACGCGGTCGAAGACGGCGACTGGCTCGGAAAGACCGGTTGCGTCATCGCGCTCCCGCACGCCAGCCCGTACCGCAAGGCGCACGGCGTCGACTGGACGACGTTCGAGGACATCCTCGCCGAAGCGTCCGATTACTGGCGCGAGCGCCACAAGCCGTTCTGGGCGTTCGTCGGTTGACCGGCCGCAAGATCCCCGTCTCCACGCTGGTGCTGGTTCACACCCGGGACCTGCACGTGCTGCTGATCGAGCGCGCCGATTTCCCCGGCTACTGGCAGTCGGTCACCGGGAGCCAGGAGCCCGGCGAAAGCCTCGTCGCCACCGCGAGCCGCGAGCTGACGGAGGAAACCGGCATCGTTGCCGCGGATCACGGCGGGCTCGTCGACTGGCAGTTGTCGAACGTCTACGAGATCTATCCGCAGTGGCGGTATCGCTATCCGACCGGAACGACGCACAACACCGAGCACGTGTTCGCGCTCGAAGTGCCGGCGCCGGTGCCCGTCGTGCTGGAGCCGCGCGAGCATCTGCAGCATCTGTGGCTGCCGTGGCGCGACGCCACGGCGAAATGCTTTTCATGGTCCAACCGCGCGGCGATCGAGAAGTTGCCGCAGCGGATTTTTCCAAGGAGCGCAACATGACGACCCGATCCCACCGACCCGCTGCCGCCAGCACACTCGCTGCCGCTCTTGCCGTAGCCGCCGGCATCGCCTGCCTGCCGCCCGCCTTCGCGCAGGAGCCGGCACCGCCGGCCTCGCCGATCGTCGCGGTCAACGCCGCGGCCACCGCGACCGTCGCCAACGACCGGATGCACGCGTGGCTGCGGGCCGAAGCGGAGAACACCGACCCCGCCGCCGCCGGCGCCAGCGTCAACGCAAAGATGGCCACCGCGCTCGCACGCGCGAAAGCCGTCGCCGGCGTCGACGCGCGGACGCTCGGCTACTCGACGTACCAGATCGCCGAGAAGGGCCAGCCGCCGCGCTGGCGCGCCGCACAGACGCTCGGCCTCGAGAGCGCCAACTTCGACGCGCTGTCCGCTCTCGTCACCCGGTTGCAGGCGACCGACGGCATGCTGCTGTCCGGAATGCAGTTCGCGCTCGCCGACGCGACGCGCCGCAAGACGGAAGACCAGTTGACGCAGGAGGCGATCAAAGCCTGGCAACTGCGCGCGCAGCAGGCTGCGCAGGGTTTCGGCTTCACCGGCTATCGCACCGGCCGCGTCGCGATCCAGACCAACGATTTCGGCCGGCCGCAGCCGATGCTGATGCGGGCGCAGGCCGCGCCGATGGGCGCCGGCGCGCCGGTGGCCGCCGAGGGCGGAACGACCGACGTGACCGTCACCGTCGCCGGCGACGCGATCCTCGAGCCGGCGAAGGCGTTGGCGCGCTGAGTTCGATCGGCGCCCGGACGGCACCGGGCGCGCAGTACCGCTGCATCGACGCGAATGGCCTCGCTCAGGAGTACGGCGGCGATCGAGACGGCTTCCCCAGCAGGTAGAAACCGAACCCGAGCGTGTCGCGCCCCTAGC
>JBDTVU010000058.1:0-20155 GCA_040007035.1 Betaproteobacteria bacterium
CTTCCCGCTCGCCTTCCCGCTCGCCTTCCCGCTCGCCTTCCCGCTCGCCTTCCCGCTCGCCTTCCCGTTCGTCTTCCCACGTGTACCGTCGGCGCGGCGGAATGTCCCGATGACGCAGCAGAATGGCGAGCACCAATCCGATCAGCGCAGCCGCCAGATGCGTCTCCCAGGAGACACGCTGCTCGATCGGTAGCACTCCCCAGACCAGCGCGCCGTACATGAAGCAGACCAGCAGCGACGCGCCGATCGCGCGCCGGTCGCGGCGGATCAGGCCGGCGACGAAGACGTAGGTGGCCAGGCCGTACACCAATCCACTCGCGCCGAGATGAACCGATCCCCTGCCGAAGAGCCACACGGCGATGCCGGGCCCGAGATAGATCGCCAGCAGCACCCGCAGCGCTGCCGTCGGATAGAGGTACAGCATCGCCGTGCCCAGCACCAGCAGCGGCAGTGTGTTGGCGATCAGGTGGTCGAACCCGGCGTGCATCAGCGGCGCGAACAGGATGCCGGGCAACCCGGCCAGTTGCCGCGGACGGACGCCGAAGTCTTCCGGCCCCAGATCCAGCGCCCAGTTCGACAACGCGATGAACCAGATCAGCGCGACGAAGCCGGACACGATCGCCACCGCGAGTCGGAAGTTGGCCCGAGCGCGCGCCGAGCTGGTGAATCCTGGATCGGGCGTGTGAAGCTGCATCGGGGCACAGAATACCAGCCGGCCTCTCTCGTCATCGGCATCGGAGTCGGGTCAGGTGTTTCGCCTCATCAGTGCTTTGGGCGGCTGCTTCAAACCGGTGCCATGACGAACGGCCCCTGTTGGCCCGTCGCCGCTCGCGAGAGTACGCCGCCTGCCCCTGCGGTCATTCGTCGGGGTCATGCAGTCATTCGGACCGCTCCAGAAAGCAGACAGCCAAACAGACGGTGCCGGGTCACCGGGATCCGTTGCCCGCTGTCCGAAGACGACGGCCGGAATCTGGCGCGCGTACGCCAGAATCGGCCTCGATCAGTCGGCCCGCAGTGCAGCATATTCGGGAGTACCCTATGCACTTGCTCGTGGTTAGGGCATATTGCCACGGTGGTGACCGGCCGCCAGCGCCCTGGCGCAGCGGTTGTCGCACAAGACCACGAATCCGTGCCGGTGACGGATTCGCGCGTGGCCACGGATCCCTCTCGTGCTCGTCCCGCGGTGAGGATCGGCACTACGACACGAAAGCGATGCTCGCAGAGCGCGGCCGCCGCTGCAAGCACCGGAGCGCACGCTTTACAAGCGCGCCCAGTCAAACATGAACAGCGAGGAGACAGGCATGAAGAACGGTAAGACGTTCGCACTGATCGCATTCTCGGCCGCCGCGGCCCTGCTCGGCACCGGCGCAGCCCAGGCACAGGCGCAGATCGAAAATCTCAAGCAGATGAAGCTGTCGGGAGTGGACACCAGCATGCCGCCGGTGCCGCAGGAGGGCAAGAACGCCGCCGCGCTGCGCGAGAATCTGAAGCGCATCAAGCTGCCGCCGGGCTTCAAGATCGACCTGTACGCGGTGGTGCCCGACGCACGCCACATGGCCGTGGCGCCCAGCACCAACATGCTGTTCGTCGGCACGCGCAAGAATACCGTCTGGGCCGTCACCAACCGCAACAGCGGCGACGTCGCCACCGAGGTCAAGCCCTTCGCGCCGTCGGCCAAGTTCCACGTGCCCAACGGCGTCTGCTGGACCAAGGACGGCTTCCTGATCGTGGTCGAGCACAACCGCGTGCTCAACTTTCCGGCCGCCGAGTTCTTCTATGAAGGCGGCGACGTCGCGGTGATCGAGACCGTGCCGCAGGGCAAGCTGATCCCACCGGAAGAAGAATCGTACAACCACCACGCGCGTGTCTGCCGTGTCGGCCCGGACGGCATGCTCTACATCGCGATGGGTCAGCCGTTCAACGTGCCGCCGCGCAACAAGCTGGACCTCTTCAACAAGGTCGGCATTGGCGGCATCGTGCGCATGAACGCCTTCGACGGCTCGAAGCGCGAGGTCTACGCCACCGGCATTCGCAACTCGGTGGGCATCGAGTTCAACCCGAAGGACAAAACACTCTGGTTCACCGACAACCAGACCGACGGCATGGGGGACCTCATCCCCGAGGGTGAAATCAACCGCGCCACCAAGGCCGGCCAGTTCTTCGGCTACCCGTGGAAGCAGGGCCACACGCGCATCACCGACGAAGGCTACGACAAGGATCCGCTGCCACCGAACATCACCGACCCGCAGGTCTACATGGACGCGCATGCCGCCGACCTGGGCCTGGCCTTCTATACCGGCAAGGTGTTCCCGGCAAAGTACCAGGGGGGCCTTTTCTCGGCCCAGCACGGCTCGTGGAATCGCACCACGCCGATCGGCGCGCGCATCATGTTCACCAGCCTGAAGGCCGATGGCACGGCCGACAAGACCGAAGTCTTCGCCGATGGCTGGCTTGACTCGGAGACGGGCCTGTACCGCGGCCGGCCGGTCGACGTGGCGATGATGAAGGACGGGTCCATGCTCATCAGCGATGACTTCGCCGGTGCGCTGTACCGCGTGACCTACGTGGGCGTCGCGAAGTAGGCTTTGCTTCCGGCATCGAACGGAGGCCCATAACGAACGGGCCGGGGCCTCGCTCCGGCCCGTTCCCCATTGAATCCCGCAACAGAGGGTCCGATGCCGGTCTTCGTGACACGCCTCGTGCTTGCCGTCGCGATCCTTCTCGCAGGAAGCCCGACCCGGGCCGACCTCCAGGCGGGCCGCCAGAGGGCGCAGATGTGCGCCACCTGCCATGGGCCGCTGGGCCTGGCGACGATGCCCAACACGCCGAACCTGGCCGGCCAACCCGAGCTGTATCTGAGTGAGCAGCTCAGGGCCTACCGCAGCGGAAAGCGGGTGAACGACATGATGACGTTGATCGCCAAGCCGCTGACCGACGACGAGATCGCCAGTCTCGCGGCCTGGTTCTCGTCGCTGCAGGTCGAAATAAAGGAAAGACCCTGAACGCTACGGGACGCCCGGTTCACGGGCTGCCACGGAAAGGAAGTTCAGCCGCACGGACCGAGGGATTTCGGTTTAGGTGGTCACGTCAACCGGCAGATTCCTGCGGCAAGCGCGCTGTCGCGGCCTTGGCCATGCCCTGCTCCCGGTGACGGCAGGAGCATGTGGGTGGAAACCGGCGACGCCGGCAGCGGCAGGCACAAGCCTCCCCGGCGACTCGCCTGGCGGTACGCTCGGGTTCCTGACGACCGGGCGTTGCGCTGATCGATCTCGCACGACGATTGTGGGGGCCGTCTCGGCCGCCGGCTGGCACGCGCCCGCGTAGCACGCGTTTCGGCACGACACCGGGAATCTGCTCGCGGTTGCCCGTAGCCCGCGAGAGCGAGGATCGGGCGACAGACCGGGCAGCGCGCTTGCTCAGCTCGTCGTCAATGGCTGCAGCCGGATCTCTCTCACCCGCAATTGCCCGCAGCCGGCGTCGACGTCCTGCCCCGCCGAATTGCGCAGCTTGGTCAGGATGCCGCGCTGGTTGAGGCGCAGCGCCATCGCCGCGGTGCGTTCCGACGCGGGACGCGTGTAGGCGAGCCCCGCAACCGGGTTGCAGGGGATGAGGTTCATCACCGCGTATTTCCCGGCGAGCAAACGCACGATGCCGTCCATCTCGTCCGCGCTGTCGTTGATGCCGTCGAGCAGCGTCCACTGATACTGGATCGGATAGTGCGCCGCGCGCGCGTAACGCTCCCCCAGCTCGACCAGCTCGGCGGGATCGATGCGCGGCGCACGCGGCAGCAGCTCCGCGCGCCGACTCGCAAACGTCGAATGCAGCGAGAGGGCGAGCGCCGGCTTCACGGGCCCTCGCGGCAGCCGTTCGAACACGCGCCGGTCGCCAACCGTCGAGAAGACGAGGTTCTTGTGCCCGATCGCGCCCTCGCTGCCGAGCAGGTCGATCGCGTCCATGACGTTGTCCAGGTTGTGGGCCGGCTCGCCCATCCCCATGAACACGACCTTCTTCACCGCACGCAGGGAGCGCGCGAGCGCGACCTGGGCGACGATTTCCGCGCTGCCGAGCTGGCGATCGAGACCGTCGCGCCCCGTCATGCAGAACACGCAGCCGACTGCGCAGCCGACCTGCGTCGAGATGCACACGCCGTCGCGCGGCAGCAGCACGCACTCGACCGTCCGGTCATCGGCGAGCTCGACCAGCAGTCGCGACGAACCATCCTTGGCAGCGTGTTCGGATCGCAGCCGCGCAAGCCCGGAGAGCTCGGTTGCAATCGCAGCCAGCCCGTTGCGCAGTTGCCGGGGATGGAAATCCTCGGCCGGGCGCGAGCTCTCCGCCAATGGCAGCGCCTGCGTCCATGCCCGGAGCACGGCCTGCTCATGGCAAGGCTTGGCGCCCAGGTCGCGCAGGCGATTGCGGAGGTGTTCGAGGCGCATGTCGGCGGGCGCGAAGTCTGCGCCGGAAACGCTAGGGGCGGATCACCCGTACCACGCGCTTGTCCGCCGGCGGAGCGAGCATCCGCAAGCGTTCACCCAGGCACTCGCTGTCGCCCACCGGATAGTCGCGACATACGCCCGGCCGGCGCTCGTAGATCGTGCAGCGCATCGTCGCCCTGTCGAGCGCCGCGCACCAGCCGTCGTCGAGGCGACGCATCACCCAGCCGCCCCACCGGTCCTCGACGGACAATTCCGGCGGGACGTCGTCATCGCCCATCAGCAGGACTTCGAGCCGGCAGCAGCAGGCTTCGCAGGTCGCGCAGGAGACTTCCGCTCTTTCGTCCGCGTCGTGCGCATCGTTGCCGGCGTTCATGCCGACATTGTCCCATGCGACAAGCCGAGAGGCCACGACCGGGGCTCGGTGCCTCGGCATTTCGCGATGCCGGCGCCCTTCCCCGCTCGGCGTGCGCGGCGACTACGCCGCCTGCCCCGCCGCGTGCCCGGACGCCCACGCCCACTGGAAGTTGTAGCCGCCCAGCCAGCCGGTCACGTCGACGACCTCGCCGATGAAGTAGAGGTTCGGAATGGCGGTCGCGGCCATCGTCTTCGACGACAGCCCGCGCGTGTCCACGCCGCCCAGCGTGACTTCGGCCTTGTTGTAGCCGAGCGTGCCCGACGGCAGCACTTCCCATCGGTTCAACTGCGCGCCCGCGGTTCGCAGCCGCTCGTCTCCCAGCGCATTCATCGGCAGCGCGACGCCGTGGGCGGCGCACCACTGCTGCGCCATGCGTTTCGGCAGACGTTCGGCCAGCACGTTCTCGAGCCGCGCTTCCGATCGGGCGCGCGCGTTGAGCCAGGCGGTGGCATCGAGCCCTGGCAGCAGGTCGATCGCCAACGGCTCGCGGCCATTCCAGTACGACGAGATCTGAAGAATCGCGGGACCCGACAGCCCGCGGTGCGTGAACAGCAGATTCTCGCGAAACCGGCCTTCGCCGCAGGTGATCTCGGCGTCGACCGAGACGCCGGACAGGTCGCCGTAGCGCGCGAGCGCATCGGGCGCAAACGCAAGCGGCACCAGCGCCGGCCTCGGCGGGATCACCGCGAGCCCGAACTGCTCCGCGATCCGGTACCCGAACGGCGTCGCGCCGATCTTCGGCACGGTGAGGCCGCCGGTGGCGATCACCAGCGACGTGCAATGCACGCTGCCCTGCGCGGTCGCCACCGCGAAGCCGTCTCCGCGCCGCGCGACGCCGCTCACCGCCACCGGCATCCGCCACTCCACGCCGCCGCGCTCGCATTCCGTCTTCAGCATCGCGATGATGTCCTGTGCGGAGTCGTCGCAGAAGAGCTGGCTGAGCTTCTTCTCGTGCCAGGCGATGCCGTGGCTCTCGACGAGGCGAATGAAATGCGCGGGCGTGTAGCGTGCGAGCGCCGAGCGGCAGAAGTCCGGATTCTGCGACAGGTAGTTTGCCGGCCCGGCGTCGACGTTGGTGAAGTTGCAGCGGCCGCCGCCGGAGATGCGGATCTTCTCGCCGACGACGTGGTAGTGCTCGATCAGCAGCACCCGCCGGCCCCGCTGCCCGGCCTGCGCGGCGCACATCATGCCGGCGGCGCCGGCGCCGATGACGACGACGTCCCAAGTCTCGCTCACTGCCCTCCTCCGACGCGGGGCCGCGACCTCTCGACCCGGATTGCCGTTAGACTAACCGACGGGCCGGTTGGCCGACCGGCACGGCGGGCGCGGCGGCGATCTCCGCACCTGGACACGAACCGCACCGAAAGAGGAGGAGAGCCCGAATGGCAATCAAAGTAGACGTCAAGGTGACCGAGCAGTACGACGCCGCGAACAAGAAACGGATCATCACTCTCGAAGTCTCGCCGGACCCGATCGACGTGAACGCACCGACGGATATCGAGTGGCAGATTGCGCCGGGAAGCACCGCGGGTTGGGATTTTCACGACGAGCACGGCATCGGCCACAAGCACCGCCAGTACGAGTACAAGTCCGATGCGGCAGGGAAATGCACATGGCAGAACAAGTATCTCGCCAAGGGCCGCACGCATCGGTATACGATCAACCTGGCGAGGCACGGAACCGGTCCCCACGACCCTCCCGCGACAATCAGCTGGGACCCGACCATCAAGAACCAGTAACGTGACTGTGCCCCGATCGCGTCCGCGATCGACGGCGCACAACCGAGGAGGAAACAAACGATGCCGAAATATCTGTTCGAAGCAAATTACACGGCCGAAGGGGCCAAGGCGATCATCCGTGAAGGCGGCACGGCCCGCCGCACCGCCGTCGAGAAGGCGCTCGCGGGACTCGGCGGGCGGCTCGAATCGTTCCATTTCGCGTTCGGCGGCGTCGACGCCTACGTCATCGCCGACCTTCCCGACAACGTGACCGCGGCGGCCGTGGCGCTCGCCGTCAGCCAATCCGGCGTGGCGTCGACCAAGACCGTCGTGCTGCTGACGTGCGAGGAAACCGACGCAGCGACGAAGAAGTCCGTCGCGTACCGGCCGCCGGGCGGCTGACCTCGGGTCGCGGTACCGGGGGGCGGGGCGCGCCGCGCCGCCTCCCCGGTTCAGCGCCCGGCCGGACATTGGCTTATAGTCATGGGCGCGCCGGCCCTTTCATCGGCGCACGAGGAGCGACAGCATGTCCCACAAGCCACCGAAGGAAAGCAAGAAGAAATCGCAGTTGACGCCCAAGGAAAAGAAGACGGCCAAGCAGCAGAAGAAGCACGCCGGCGACGCGGCCCCGCTGATCAAGCACTGATTCCGGCCGCAGCAGCCCGGCGGAGCGCGCGGCGTCGGGCGCGAAGGACGGCTGCGCCTGCGCGATGCGGGATCCGCGTCGCGGGCAGCGCTGTCGGGCCTCGGATGTGGGCGGTCACGCGGCTTCCAGCTTCGCGTACTCCAGCGCCAGCCACTTCATCCCCGCCTCGCGGAAGTTGACCTGCACGCGGGCGTCGGCGCCGCGACCTTCGGCGTCGATGATGATGCCGAGACCGAACTTGGCGTGGCGCACGCTCTGTCCGATCCGCCAGCCCGGTCCATTGTCGGCCCTCGCGCGTGCCGTCGACGCGGACGCCGATGTCGTCTCCGCCCACGCCGGCGCCGCGCGCTCACCCGCGCCCCACTCCGCCACGTCGACGTCGACCGCACCGTAGCGCGGCTGCCGGCGCGGCGACAGCCACTGCACGAGTTCGCGCGGAAGCTCGTCGAGGAAACGCGACGCGATGTTGTAGCGGACCTGCCCGTGCAGCATCCGGCTCTGCGCATGCGTGAGGTAGAGCCGGCGCCGCGCGCGGGTGATCGCGACGTACATCAGCCGGCGCTCCTCCTCGACGCCGTCGAACTCGGACAGGCTGTTCTCGTGCGGGAACAGGCCCTCCTCGAGGCCGGTGACGAACACCGTGTGGAACTCGAGGCCCTTCGCCGCGTGGACCGTCATCAGTTGCAGCGCCGACCGGCCCTCGGCCGCCTGCGTTTCGCCGGCTTCGAGCGCCGCGTGCGCGAGGAACGCCGTCAGCGGATCGACGGCGCCGGATTGCGCGGCGGCCTGCGCGACCTCCTCCGGCGACGCGCCGGCCGCCGGCGCCACCGCGATCGGCGCATCGACGGCGAGATCGGCCTCGCGCAGGAAGCCGTCGGCGGCGCTGACCAGCTCCTCGAGGTTGTCGAGCCGGTCCTGGCCGTCCTTCTCCGTCTTGTAGTGGGTGACGAGGCCCGATGCCGCGTTGATATGCTCGACCGCTTCCGGCAGCGGCAGTCCCTTCGTCGCGTCGCGCATCGCCTCGACCCGTTTCACGAACGCGGCGATCGCCGTGCCCGACTTGCCTTTGACCGCGCCGCCGCACGCGGCCTGCCACATCGTCGTGCCTTGCCCAACCGCGGCGTCCTGCAGCGTCTCGAGCGAGCGGGCGCCGATGCCGCGCGGCGGGAAGTTGACCACGCGCAGGAACGCGCCGTCGTCGTCGGGCGTCGCAATCAGGCGCAGATACGCGAGCGCGTGCTTGATCTCGGCGCGCTCGAAGAAGCGCATGCCGCCGTAGACGCGGTACGGCACCGCGGCGTTGAAGAGCGCGTGTTCGAGCACCCGCGACTGCGCGTTGGAGCGGTAGAGCACGGCGACCTCGGACAGCACGAGACCCTCGTCGGCGAGCCCCTTGGCGATGTCGACGACGAACGCCGCCTCGTCGATGTCCGACGGCGCCGCCAGCGCCCGCACCGGGTCGCCCTTGCCCTCGCTCGTCCACAGGTTCTTGCCCAGCCGCGACTGGTTGTGCTTGATCAGCGCGTTCGCGGTGTCGAGGATGTTGCCGTGCGAGCGGTAGTTCTGCTCGAGCTTGACCAGCGTCACCGGCATGTCGGGCCGGGCGAAGTCGCGCTCGAAGTGCTGCATGTTGGCGACGTTGGCGCCGCGGAACGCGTAGATCGACTGGTCGTCGTCGCCGACGGCGAACGCCGCGGTGTGCGTTCCCGAGAGAAGCTGCAGCCACTTGTACTGCAGCACGTTGGTGTCCTGGAACTCGTCGACGAGCAAGTGCGAGAAGCGGCGCCGATAGTGCTCGCGCAGGCCCTCGTGGTCGCGCAGGAGCTCGTAGCAGCGCAGCAGCAGCTCGGCGAAGTCGACCACGCCCTCGCGCTGGCACATCGCCTCGTACAGCGCGTAGTGCTCGACCTGCCGCCGCGTGAACTCGTCGCCGGCCTCGACCTGGTTCGGCCGCAGCCCCTCCTCCTTCGAGCCCGAGATGAAGTGCTGCAGTTGCCGCGCCGGGAAGCGCTCGTCGTCGATGTTGTGCGCCTTGTACAGCCGCTTGATCAGCGCGAGCTGGTCCTGCGTGTCCATGATCGTGAAGAGCTGCGGCAGGTTGGCGTCGCGGTAATGCGCGCGCAGCATCCGGTTGCACAGGCCGTGGAACGTGCCGATCCACATGCCGCGGATGTTGACCGGCGTCATCGCCGACAGCCGGACGAGCATCTCCTTCGCCGCCTTGTTGGTGAACGTGACGGCGAGGATCGACAGCGGCGACGCCGCCCCGGTCGCGAGCAGCCACGCGATGCGCGTCGTCAGCACGCGCGTCTTGCCACTGCCGGCGCCGGCGAGGATCAGCGCCGAGTGGTGCGGCAGCGTCACCGCCGCAAGCTGCTCGGGATTGAGGTTGGCGAGAAGGGTGGAAGACATGGAGACGACGGACGCGGGCGCCGCCGCGCAAAGGAAGGCCCGATTATAGTGGCTGGCCCGGCGGAGCCGGAGGAGCGGGCGGACGCCGGGACGCTATAATCGCTGCGGCCCTCCCGTCCCGCGCCCGCCCTCCGCCCGCTGCCCCGATGCCGCAGAAAGCCAACGCCGCACCCGCCGCGCCCGCCGCCCACTCGGCGACCACGCGCGCGTTCGTCCAGTGGATCCGGCTCGCCGCGCCGTACATCCACGCGTTCCGCGGCAAGACGTTCGTCATCGCGTTCGGCGGCGAGGTCGTCGCCGACGACACGTTCCTCGGCATCGTCCACGACCTCAACCTGCTGCACAGCCTCGGCGTCCACCTCGTCGTCGTCCACGGCTCGCGGCCGCAGATCGAGGCGATCCTGACCCAGCAGAGCATCGAGAGCCGCTACGCGTTCGGCCTGCGCGTCACCGACGCCGAGACGATGGACTGCGTGCTCGAAGCCTCGGGGCAGGTCAGGAGCCGGATCGAGGCGCTGCTCTCGCTCGGGATCGCCAACTCGCCGATGGCCGGCGCGCGGATTCGCGTGTCGTCCGGCAACTTTCTCACCGCCAAGCCGATGGGCGTGGTCGAAGGCGTGGACATGATGCTGACGGGCGAAGTGCGGCGCGTGGACACCGACGCCATCCACCAGCGGCTGGACGACGGCGACATCGTGCTGATCTCGCCGCTCGGCTATTCACCCACCGGCGAGATCTTCAACCTCGCGCTGGAGGAAGTCGCCACGCAGGTCGCCGTGCGCCTGAACGCCCACAAGCTGGTGTTCCTGATGGACACCGAGGGCGTGCGCGGCAGCCGCCGGCAACTGCTGACCGAGCTGTCGACGAAGGATGCCGAGGCGCTGCTCGCCGCGAACGGCGGCAAGCTGCCCGCCGACGTCCAGCACTACCTGCCGTGCGCGGTCAAGGCGTGCGATAACGGCGTCAAGCGCGCGCACCTCATCAGCCGCCATCTCGACGGCGCGCTGCTGCTCGAGATGTTCACCCGCGACGGCGTGGGCACGATGATCGCCGCGGCGCCGCTCGCGCACATGAGGAGCGCGACGATCGACGACGTCGGCGGCATCATCGCGATCATCGAGCCGCTGGAGGAGGATGGCGTGCTCGTCCGCCGCTCGCGCGAGCGGCTGGAGACCGAGATCGAGCGCTTCGTCGTCGCCGAGCACGACGGCGTGGTCATCGGCTGCGCGGCGCTGTACGCGTTCCCCGAGGAAAAGGTCGGCGAGCTGGCGGCGCTGGCCGTGCACCCGGATTTTCGCCGCGAAGGCTACGGCGAGACGCTGATGAAGGAAATCGAGACGCGGGCGAAGAAGCTCAAGCTCGCCCGCCTGTTCGTGCTGACGACGCGGACGTCGCAGTGGTTCCTCGAGCGCGGCTTCCGCAACGCGACGATCGCCGACCTGCCGAAGCAGAAGCAGGCGCTTTACAACTACCAGCGCAAGTCGCAGGTTTATCGCAAGGATCTGTAGGAGACTGGCATGGCCCGGATGGTGAATTGCGTCAAGCTCGGCCGCGAAGCCGAGGGAATGGACTTTCCGCCGTACCCCGGCGAGCTCGGCAAGCGGATCTACGAGAGCGTCTCGAAGGAGGCGTGGGCGGCATGGCTGCGCCACCAGACGATGCTCGTCAACGAGAACCGGCTGTCGCTGGCCGACGCCCGCGCACGGAAGTGGCTCGCCGAGCAGATGGAGAAGCACTTCTTCGGCGAAGGCGCGGAGAAGCCCGCCGGCTACGTCCCGCCGAATCCCTGAGGCGGCCGCCGTGAACACCGCAGCCGCATCACCGGCGATCTCGCGCTATCCTATTCCCGCGCTCGACGAATTGCCGGACGACATCCGCGCCCGGATCGTCGAGGTGCAGGAGAAGGCCGGCTTCGTGCCGAACGTGTTCGTGACGCTCGCACACCGGCCGGCGGAGTTCCGCGCGTTCTTCGCCTACCACGACGCGCTGATGCTCAAGGACGGCGGCCTGACCAAGGCCGAGCGCGAGATGATCGTCGTCGCCACCTCGGGCGCCAACGACTGCGTCTACTGCGTCGTCGCCCACGGCGCGATCCTGCGCATCTACGCGAAGAACCCGCTCGTCGCCGACCAGGTCGCGACCAACTACCGCAAGGCCGACGTCACGCCGCGGCAGAAGGCGATGCTGGCGTTCGCGCTGAAGGTCGCGCTGAAGAGCGCCGAGATCGGCGACGACGACTTCGCCGCGCTGCGCCCGCACGGCTTCACCGACGAGGACATCTGGGACATCGGCGCCATCGCCGCGTTCTTCGCGCTGTCGAACCGGATGGCCAACCTGATCGGCATGCGGCCCAACGACGAGTTCTACCTGCTCGGGCGGATGCCCAAAAGTAGGTAGTCAGGTCTTTCGAGTAAGCCGCGATCCGACATTCTCCGAGCAGGTCCAATGCGAGCATTGGCGTCAAGTATTCGCCCATTTGAGTCGACGATGTGAGCGCCGCGCCCGCCAGCGGCAAATTGTCGCAACGACTTGCCTCAGATGAAGTAGCGTGTAGTATGCAAATTGTTTTCCGGCCGCCGCTCGTGGCTCATGGCGCCATCGCCCTAGCAACAGTCGGTGCGAATTACGCGTTCGCTGTGGCCCGATGTCGCTAGCGCAATTGGCCGGACCGCGCGGGTGCTCTAAATCATGAGTGGGAATTGAGATGCGAAGCGGTGTTACGCGATTCCTACTTGTCGCCATTGGATTCGGGAGCTTTCTCGCACACCCGCCGTTTGTCGAAGGCTTCACTTTGGAAGTGGGCCCGCCAGTCCCCGTGGCAGAAGTCACATTCGAAATCAGAGGAACGGCCGTTCTTGTTGGTCCGCCACTGACGGTTGTCCAAACCGAGGTGAAGTTGCAAGGGAGCTTTGTCGACTTCACCATCTATGTAAATCACGGGTCAAGTTTCTTTACACCGCAGCAAATTTCCGCGACAGCGGCGGTGACTTCGCTTCCCGCCGGCGCTTACACGGCGCGGCTTTACACGATGGACCGGACCACGCCGGCGACGGAATTTCAGGGCCCCACATTCTACGGGACGCTCGATTTTCTGGTTGTAGAGGATTCGGTTCTCGGCAGCGCGGTCGAATACTTCAACCCGTCCCGAAGTCATTATTTCCAAACGGCCGACAAAACCGAAATCGCGGCACTCGACGGCGGCATCTTCCCCGGGTGGGCACGCACCGGACAAAGCTACCCCGTTTACGTTTCGTCAGCTGGCACGCAGTTGCCGCCCGTCCTTGTCCCCGTATGCCGGTACTACGGCCTTCCCGACGCCGGCCTTGATACGCATTTCTTTTCCGCTTTCGTTTCTGAATGCGCCGCTGTGCACGCGAAGTGGCCAACCCAATGGCTATTGGAAACGCCGTCCGCATATTGGGTTGCACTTCCCAGTACGACGGACGGAACCTGTTTGTTCGGCACATCGCCGCTGTATCGAATATTTAACAACCGCCCTGACGTCAATCATCGGTACACGACGTCGATCGCTATCCGGCAGCAAATGATTGCAAGTGGGTGGGTTCCAGAAGGATTCGGGGATCTGGGTGTGGCGATGTGCGTCAATAGCTCCAACTAGAAAATGCAGATCCGCGCGCGGATTCGATTTCGTGCGGTCATTGCGTTTCGGGGTCGGTACGTTTCGCTTCTGGGGCATGTACTAGCAAACGAGGGGGGCACGTGATTGACTGTCGGTGGCTGCGAACGCAGCGCACAGTTGTTAGTATTCTTGCCATTTTCCTAGCCGGATCCATCGCCAATGCCGCGCCTGGCGGCGGTGCGGCAGCGTCAGACTTCCAGGTAAACGAACTGATCGTACAACTCGATCCCATCGCGTTGAATCTTTCGGTCCCAAATTTGGTTAGCCAAATTCAACGCGCCGGGCCATTGAGTTCGCTGTACGTACGCTTCGCCAGCCCACAATCAGTGCGACTCTTGGAGAGTTTGCGCTTACCCGATGAACTGCTATTCAGTTTGGCGGATTACGACCCCGAATATCGGTTGCAGAATCGCGTGGTCCTTGCATTTTCCGACGACGAAGCAACTGACCGCGCCATCATGATTCTGGCGCGAGACAAGGGTGTTCTTTCAATTTCCCGAAATGCGGCGGCACGCTATTCGACAGACCCCTTGATACCCATTGTCTCAGACACATGGAGGTACCAATGGGGGCTGTATGCAATGAATGTTATCCAATCCGGCAATCCGATTGGAGTCTGGGCGAAGACACGGGGAAGCGCATACGTCGCGCTGCTCGATAACGGCATAAAGACAAGCGGCGGCGTGCATGAGGACCTGGTGGCAAACTACCGAAAGCAGTTTTCATACAACTATGGCTTTTGGAACAATGGCCCCGATGGAGTTTCATCGGCACCCGACAATCTCGACGAAACGCCGTTCTCTGGTTATATGTTTGCCGGCCACGGGACCCACACCGCAGGGGTCTTAGCGGCGAAGAACGATAACGGTTTAGGCGGCTCCGGAGTTTGTAGCAATTGCTCCTTCGCGTCCGGCCGGATCTCCGCTGTCTTACCGTCGGGGCAACAACTCGGCGATATCATTGGCCCTTACATCTATCCGGATTTGTCACTGGTGGCCCAAGGCCTCAGCGACTTATCAAGACGGGGAATTCAAGTAATCAACATCAGCTTTGGAAATGCATTAGCCACCTGTGGTACCCAGCAGGCCGTATGCGATGCATTGGCCGTTGCGACGGCGCGGGATGTCGTTTTGGTTGCCGCGTCCGGCAATCATGCTGTCCAGAACCTCGAGTTTCCTGCAACGCAGTCGGGTGACGTAATCGCTGTTGGCGGAATTCAATATCCCACTCAATTTTGGTCGGGCGGAAATGGCATAGGATCAAACTGGAGCGTCACACCGGTGGCCCAGCAGTTCGTTGCTCCCGCCGTGACGGCGATCTCTTCCATGTACACCGGGTTTGATTGGGCTCCCGACCCGCCGTTCTATTGCGGCGATAGCCTTCCGGCTAGCTTCGCGCCCGGTTATGGGACCTGTACTGGGACCTCCATGGCGGCGCCCTACGTTGCTGGCGTGGCCGGGCTCATTCGGTCGGTCTGGCCGTTGTCGACGAAGCAGGAAGTGCGGAATGTCCTTGCGGCGACGAGCAACATTTCGGCTTGTACGAGCGCGAACTGCCAGCTTGGTATCCCAGATGCAACAGCGGCTGTAATTGCGGCACTGGGTGGGGCAAATGTGTTGAACAGGACGAGTCCGCTGTTCAGCTTTTACTCTAGCGCTGCGCTAGACCACTTCTACACCTACGTTCCTCAGATGGCTATGGCGGCGCTTGCTCAAGGCGCTCTTCGGCCGCAGCCCTTGAATGGAACGTCGATAAGTTATCAGGGCATCGGGGTGACCTCAAGCCAGTACGTGGCGTTTCCAACTACCACGTGTAGCCCGACACCGTGCTCGAACACGCCGCGCGCGATTGCGGTTCTCTACACGACGCATGTGGGCCCGTCCGGCGGAGCAGATTTGGTCCCCCTGTACCGCATGAGCTATCGCTGCGGCGATGAGCAACTTACAACCCCACCAAATCCGGTCAACGCGGTATGCATTTCGACGCCGGCTCACCTAAGCCATTTCTATGCGACCGACGAAGTGGCTGTTCGCCTCTATACGGGATACGCCACTAATGGCATCAAGGATCCGAGCTATCCGGGATTGGGCTATGCCCTCGACGGCATCGAAGGTTTCCTCTACTCGAACGCAACATCACAACCCAGCGGTACCGTGAAGCTATGCCGAAAATATGACTCCACGCGGGACGACTACGTGCTGTTCACGGGGTCGGGCGTTTCGGGAACAGATTGCTCGGCCACGTCGGACGGCTATACGGGCGGCAACTATGGCGACACAGCGGGCGGAACCGACTGGATTGGGTGGGTGCTTCCGGCCACTGCAACCTATGGTCCCGTTCCGGCCAATGCGCTGCCAACGGTCAGTGTCACCAGCCCATCCAATGGGGCGGTTCTGCTCGCCGGCACTGATGTCGGCGTGAAGGCCTCGGCGTCTGATGGCGACGGGTCGATTGGCAAGGTCCGCTTTTATCTCGAACAGAAACTACTTGGCGAAGACACGACATCTCCCTACAAAGTTACGTGGCCTTCAGTACAACCAGGGACTTGGCATCTTACAGCCATAGCGGTTGACAATCGCGGTGCAATTAAGGCCTCAACGATTACTACGGTCACAGTCGCCGGTATGCCCACTTTCCAAGACGCGGGCTTCCAAACGCCGCTAGTAGGGGCGGGCAATTATTCGTATAACCCAGCTAGTCCCTATTGGACATACACGCCCGCGACTGCATACGGCGGGTCTGGCGTGGCCGGGAATAACTCCGCCGTCACCGTTGGAAACCCCGACGCGCCAAGTGGGGGACAAGTCGCCTTCATACAAGGCATTGCTACGGTCACGCAGAGTGTTGCATTCGGGGCGACAGGTACGTACCACATTGAATTCTACGCTGCGCAACGGTTCACGAACCAGCATGTACTGCAACTGCAGATTTACATAGATGGTGTACCAAAGAATGCTGTACCGATTCAACCGTACAGCACCACCTACGCACTCTACGTGTCCGATTCGTTCTCGGTCGCGGCGGGAACGCACACAATCCAGTTACGAGGCGTCAATCCCTACGGGGACGACAACACTCTTCTCATCGACACGGTTTCCTTCGCATCACCTTAGGAAGTGGACTTGCAACGTCATGCGTCACCCAGATGGGCCGGTCCGCGTGGCAGCCGCGAGCCGATCCGCAGTACCTGACTCCGTCCTCCCCGATCCGCGCAGCGAAGGAAGCCCCCGCCATGGCCGAAGAACTGTTCCGCTCCCCGCATCAGGGCGTCATCCGCAAGACGTTTCCGCGGCCGCCCGCGGAGGTCGTCGCCGCGTTCGCGAAGTGCTACACCGGCTTCATCATCGACCGCACCGGCAAGCAGGGGATGATGAGCCCGGCGCTGAAGCCGATCGCGAACGGGCTCAAGGTCTGCGGCCCGGCGACGACGGTCCTCGGCGCCGACCTCGAGGTGCGGCGGATGGCGATCAACCTCGCGCAGCCGGGCGACGTGCTGGTGATCGCCGCCGACGGCGTGATCGACCACGCGTGCTTCGGCGACATCACCGCGCTGCGGATGCAGTTGAAGGGCATGGCCGGCATCGTCGTCGACGGTGCGGTGCGCGACGCCGCGGTGATCCGGCAGATGAAGTTCCCGGTGTTCTGCAAGGGCATCACCGCGCGCAACTACCATTACCCGTACGGCGGCGACCACGGCGGCGTCAACGTGCCGATCGTCTGCGACGGCGTCACCGTGAATCCGGGCGACCTCGTGCTCGGCGACGACGACGGCGTGGTGGTCGTCCCGCAGGCCGAGGCAATCCGGATCGCGAAGACGGTCGTCGCCGAGCTGGCCGAGGAGCACGTGAAGAAGCGCGGCCTCACCGCGTGGCAGCCGTGGCCGATCGAGGGCGTGCTGCGCGAGCGGGGCTACCGGTTCGAGGATTGACCGCCCGCGGCATGGACCTCGCGCACACAACGCCGTCGCCGCCGTCCGGACGATGAAACCCGCCGCCGACCGCTCGCTGCGCATCGACGGCGCACCCGTGACGACGGTCGACTTCCGTTTCGACGGCCGGCCCGTTTCCGGCCGCGCCGGCGAGAGCATCGCGACGGCGTTGTGGGCCGCCGGCATCCGCACGCTCGGGCACAGCCCCACGCGAGGCACGCCGCGCGGGATGTTCTGCGCCGTCGGCGTCTGCCAGGAATGCGTCGTCCTCGTCGACGGACGCCGTCAGCCGGCGTGCACCACGCAGATCGCCGCCGGCCTCGACGTGACCTCCGTCCCGCGCGCAGCGGACGCCGCCCCATCGTGAGGACCGACCAGCGTTTGTTCTATTGCGCATTAATTGTGCACCATACCGGCCCCTCATAGAGCCACCCCTTGAACACCATTAGGTTTCGTATTGCGAAATCAGGCGTGTAACGATGGTTTACATCGGGCTTATTGTTGTATAGGCGGAAGAGCGGGAGTGTGGAAGGCGGACATCCGCTGATGGCCGGATTGATCGGCGTGACATAAAAAGCGCTTAACGTCTCCAGTTGCCATGCGTAGGACCAATGCTGCTGAACATATGCACACTCGTCCACGTTGTCGGTGAAAAAATGGGAGTCGAGCCCTGCTTCCGGTCTCCCGTAAAAGCGGCAAACCGCCGCAAGCGTCGAAGCCGGCGTTCCGAACGGAACGTAGCTATAGAACTTTTCTCCGGTGCGCACCCAACCCGGGAAATGACCTGAATCTAGCAAAGCAATCTCATTGAGATCGGCCGTGATGAAATAGTGGTCCTGCGCCGCGTCGTAATACTCGACGGTCTCGCGCACGGAAGCCGCTGCTAGCACGGGAAACGGAATCGAGGAGCGCAAACTACATTCAGGAACCGGCTGCCCACCCGCTTGGTTGGCGACAAGGTAGTTCAACTGATAGTTACCCAAGGTAAGTGTGCCAGTGCCAAGATCGACAGGTACGGTTACTTCCGTGGGCGCGGTCCCCGGCGTGTACGTATGTGATATGCACACGGTGATATTGGATCCGTCACGCGAAACCGCATAAGTCGCGTTGCCTTGGGGGATCCCGGGAATCTCGTCGACAATATAAACGACGATTCTTCCCTGCACCGCTTGTCCCTGCACCGTCACGATAATTGGAACAAACGCTGCGGCAACAGTTGCCACCAGCGCATTGAGAAGCAATCCGGTACCTGCAAATAGCAGCGCCTTCCGGTTGGTTGCCATGATGAAACCTCAACCTTTCGTGAACTACGAGAACTTGTAACACGGAGCCGGTCACGTTGACGTACATTAACGAAGTGATATTCGTCCCGCATTCGGCGGACGCCGCCCTATCGTGAAACCCGATTACGACATCATCGTCATCGGCGCCGGTCCCGCCGGGGCCGAAGCTGCGATCAAGGCGACGGCGCTGGGACTGTCGGTGCTCGTGCTCGACGAGGCGCGCGCCGCCGGCGGGCTCGTCTACCGCGCGCCCGATGCCGACGTCACCTCCGCCGAACCGGAGGGCGACGCGCTGCGTGCGCGCCTCGCCGTTTGTGGCGCCGACATCGCGTTCGACCACCGCGTGTGGCACGTCGCGCAGGTTGCCGCGCCCGACGGCCAGCCTCCGCGGTTCGAGATCGCCGCCGTCGGCCCGCAGGGACTCGTGCAGGCGCAGGCCGCGGCGCTGATCGTCGCCACCGGTGTCGTCGAGCGCTTCTATCCGCGCCCCGGCTGGACGCTGCCCGGTGTGATCGGACTCGGCGCGGCAACGGTGATGCTGAAGTCGCAGCGGTTGCTGCCGGGCAAACGCGTCGTCGTCGCGGGACCCGGTCCGCTGGCGCCGCTGGTGGCGAACCTCATCATCCGCGGCGGCGGCAAGGTCGCGGCGCTGATCGACCCCAATCCGCTCGGCGCGTGGTTCGCGGCGATGCCCGGCGTCGCGCGGCGGCCCGGGCTGATGGCGCAGGGCAGCACGTGGCTCGCGCGGCTCGTCGTCAAGGGCGTGCCGGCGTATCGCGGCTGGGACGTGCGCCGCATCGACGGCACCGACGGCGTCGAGACCGTGACGGTCGGCCCGGTGGACGCGAAGTGGCGGCCCGTCGCCGGGGCGCACGAGAAGACGATCACCGCCGATGCCGTGTGCCTCGGCTACGGCCTCACGCCGGCCGCGGAGATCTACCGGCTGCTCGGGGCCGAGGAACGGCACGACGGCGCGGCCGGCGGCTGGGTGCCCGTGCTCGACGCCGGACGGCGCACCAGCATCGGCCGGCTGTACGGCGCGGGTGACGGCGCCGGTCTCGAAGGCGCGGCGGCGGCGCCGCTCACCGGGCGCATCGCCGCGCTGTCGGCGGCGCTCGACCTCGGCCGCCTCGACACCGACGCGCACCGCCGCGAGCAGGACGCAGCGACGCACGAGCTCTCGCGTGCGGCGCGGTTCGGTCGCGCGATGTCGCGGCTCATCGCGCCAAAGCCGACGGCGATGGAGCGTGTGCCCGACGACACGATCGTCTGCCGCTGCGAAGACGTCACCGCCGGCGCACTGCGCGCCGAGGTCGCCGCCGGCGCGCGCGAGATCAACGCGGTGAAGGCGGCGACGCGCTGCGGGATGGGTCCGTGCGGCGGCCGGATGTGCGCCGACGCGATGGCGGCGACGATCGAATGCGCCGGCGTGCCGTTCGCCGAGATCGGCCGGCTCACCGCGCGCACGCCGCTGCGGCCGGTGCCGCTCGATTCGCTGACCGGATCGTTCGAGTACTCGGACATCCCGCTGCCGGACAAGCTCGACACTTGAACGCGCGATGATCCCGAGATACGACACGATCGTCGTCGGCGGCGGCGTGATGGGCGCCGCGGCGGCGTTGGGCCTCGCGCGCGGCGGAATGCGCGTCGCGCTGTGCGACGCGCGCGGGCTCGGCA
>JBDTVU010000059.1:0-19888 GCA_040007035.1 Betaproteobacteria bacterium
CGGCCATGTCCTTCAGCGCGACCTTGTGGCCGAGCGGGATGTCCTGCACGCAGGGCAGCGTGACCGTCCTGTCCTGGTCGAGGATGAGGCCGGTCAGCGTCGACCCGGCCTTGACGCCTTCGACGACGACGACGGCGACCGAGTCCTGCGGGTCGTGCAATACGCAGTGGATCATCGGGAGTCCTTGCCTGATCGGGAGGGAGCCGTTCGGAGGCGCCGCCCGGGCCGCGGTCGCCCCGGCGACGCCAGCTGCAATGGTAACGCCGGCGCTCGCCGACAGTCAACTATATCATCTAGATGACTTGGATGATTTGCATCAGTTCGGCGCGGCGACTACACTCGTCGGCAGCCACGGACGCGGGACCCGGGCACGGGCCCGGCGCCGCCACGACGATGGCAGATACGCTCCCCGACTCCACGTCTCCCGGCGTGCCCCTCGCCGGTCCGCTGTACAAGGACGTCAAGCGGCAGATGATGGCGCTGCTGACGCGCGGCGAATGGCGCCCGGGCGAAGCGATCCCTGCGGAACGGCGGCTGTCCGAGCAATTCGGCATCAGCATCGGCACGGTGAGGAAGGCGATCGACGAGCTCGTCGCCGAGAACATCCTGATCCGGCAGCAGGGGCGCGGCACGTTCGTCGCCAGCCACAACCGCGACCGGCTGCTGTTCTACTTCTTCCACGTCGTCGCCGAGGAAGGGCCGAAGGAATACCCGGAAGTCCGACTGCTGCAGTTCGGCCGCGGCAAGGCCGACCGGGTCGCCGCCGACAGGCTGGGGCTGCAGCCCGGCGATCCGGTGTTCCGGATCCGCAACCTGCTGCGCCTCGGGGGCGCGCCGGTGATCCTCGACGACATCGCGCTGTCGGCGGCACGGTTTTCCGGCCTCGCCGAGAAGCAGTTCCGCGACCGGCCGTCGACGATCTACAACCTCTACCAGGATGCGTTCGGGATCTCGGTCGTGCGCATCCGCGAGCGGCTGCGGGCGACGGAGGCCGATGCCGAGACAGCGGCGCTGCTCGGGTTGCCGAAAGGCGCGCCGCTGCTGCAGATCCGCCGTGTCGCGCTGACCTACAACGACGCGCCGGTCGAATACCGCGTGTCGCTGGTCGACACCACGCGTCACGAATACTGGAACGAGCTCGCCAACGCGTGACCGCACTGCGCGCGCCACGCCCGCCGCTCGCGGGCCGGTCAGAATCCGAAGCGCGATTGCGCCACCGGCGCGAAACTCCGCCGGTGCGCCGGCGACGGCCCGAGGCGGCCGAGTGCCGCGAGGTGCTCCGCCGTGCCGTAGCCCTTGTTCCGCGCGAACCCGTAGCCCGGAAACGTGCGGTCGAGCTCGATCAGCACCGCATCGCGCGCCGTCTTGGCGAGGATCGACGCCGCCGAAATCACGGCGACGTCGCGGTCGCCCTTGACGATCGCGCGCGCCCGGCACGGCAGCGGCGGGCAGCGGTTGCCGTCGACCAGCGCCTCCGTCGGCATCACCGACAGCCCGTCGACGGCACGGCGCATCGCGAGCATCGTCGCCTGCAGGATGTTCATCTCGTCGATCTCGGCGACGTCGGCCGAAGCGACGCACCAGGCGAGCGCGCAGATCCGGATCTCGACGGCGAGGCGCTCGCGCGCCGACGCACAGAGGAGCTTCGAGTCACGCAGCCCGGCAATCGGCCGCGCCGGGTCAAAGATGACGGCGGCGGCGTACACGGGCCCGGCGAGCGGACCCCGCCCGGCCTCGTCGATCCCCGCGATCCGCGCGTGCATCCGGCGTCAGACCGGCACGCCGGCGGCGCGCAATTCCTGCGCGACGGCGTCTGCCGCGAGCGCTCCGGTGTCGGTGGCGAGCGTCGCGGCGAAGCCGGCGAATAGCGCTTCCAGCCGCCGCCGGGTCACCGTGTCGTCGTAGAGGTTGAGCGCAGCCTGCGTCAGGTTGTCGACGGTCGCGTCGTCCTGCAGCAGCTCCGGCACGACGAAGCGGTCGGCGAGGACGTTGGGCAGGCCGACCCAGCGCAGCAGCACCATGCGCCGGAAGATTCGCGCCGTCAGCGCGTTGACGCGGTAGAAGATCACCTGCGGACAGCGCGCAAGCGCCGCTTCCAGCGTCGCCGTGCCCGATGCCACCAGCGCGACGTCTGCCGCGCGCAAAGCGTCGGTCGCGTGGCCGTAGAGAAGCGTCAGCGGCAACTGCTCGAGCCCGAGCCGATAGAGCGCTGCCTCGAACCGGTCGCGCGTCGGCCGCGTCGCCAGCGGGACGAGGAAGCGCGCGTCCGGGCGCGCCGCGTGGAGCGCCGCCGCCGTCTGCAGCACGAGGTCGCCGTGCATGTCGAGCTCGGACGCCCGGCTGCCCGGCAGCAGCGCGAACACCGGCTGCGTCAGCGACAGCTTCAACTGCTCGCGTGCCTCGCGCCGCGAACCGGCGACCGCTGCGTCCTGCGCCAGCGGATGGCCGACGAAGCTCACCGGCACCCCGGCCGCCTCGTAGATCGGCGGCTCGAACGGGAACAGCACCAGCATCCGGTGGACCGAGCGGCCGATCTTGTGCACCCGCTCGCGCCGCCACGCCCAGACCGACGGGCTGACGAAGTGGACCGTGCGCGCGCCGGCGCGCTTCAGCTTGCGCTCGAGGCCGAGGTTGAAGTCCGGCGCGTCGACGCCGACGAACAGCGACACCGGCTCGGCCAGAAGGCGGCGCGCGAGCGCGCGGCGCATCGCGACCAGCTCCGGCAGCCGCCCGAGCACTTCGACGACGCCGCGGACCGACAGCGCCTCCAGCGGATACCAGGCTTCACAGCCGGCCGCCTGCATCCGCGGCCCGGCGATGCCGACGAAGCGGACTTGCGGCATCCGCGCCCGCACCGCACCGATCAGCGTCGCTGCCAGCGCGTCACCCGACGCTTCGCCGGCGACGATGCCGATGGTGACACCGCGCACGGGAGCGATCGTGTCGCGCATCGTCGGCACCGCGCGTCAGCGCACGATGCCGCGCCCGGCATCGGCGAGGAATTCGGCAAGCGGCGCCAGCACGGGCTCGGTGGCCGCCGACTCGGCGATCGCCGTCCGCGCCGCATCGAGTGCGAGCCCCTCTCGATAGATCTTCTTGTAGGCGCGGCGGACGGCGAGGATCTGCCCGGGCGTGAAGCCTCGCCGCCGCAGGCCCTCGCTGTTGGTCCCGTGCGGCTTGGCAGGATACCCCTGGACGGTGACGTACGGCGGCACGTCCTGCAGCACGACGGCGAACGCCGCGACCATCGCGTGGGCGCCGACGCGGCAGAACTGGTGGACGCCGCCGAACGCGCCGAGCACCGCCCAGTCGCCGATCGTCACGTGGCCGGCGATCTGCGCGTTGTTGGAGAACGTCGTCCGGTTGCCGACGATGCAGTCGTGGGCGACGTGCGCATAGGCAAGGAACAGGTTGCCATCGCCGATCGCGGTGTTGCCGCGGTCCTGCGCAGTGCCGGCATGGATCGACACGTACTCGCGGATCACGTTGTCGTCGCCGATCGTCGTGGTCGTCGGCTCGCCGCCGTACTTGCGGTCCTGCGGGATGTCGCCGACCGACGCGAACTGGAACACGCGGTTGCGCGCGCCGAGCGTGGTGCGGCCGGCGAGCACGACGTGCGGGCCGATCACCGTCCCCGGTCCGATACTGACCTGCGGCCCGACGATCGAATACGCGCCGACCTCGACGTCGGCGGCGAGCTCGGCCTTCGGGTCGACCAGCGCGGTGGCGTGGATCTTCGCCATGCGGTCAGCCGGCCGGCGCCGGCGCCCCGGGCGCGCCGCCGGTGTTCTTGAGCACCGCGAGCAGGTCGGCCTCCGCCGCAACCTCGCCGTTGACGAGCGCGCGTGCACTGAACTTGCCGATGCCGCGCACCATTCGGTTGACCTCGGCTTCGAGCACGAGCTGGTCGCCGGGGACCACCTGACGGCGGAAGCGCGCGTTGTCGATGCCGGCGAAGAAGATCAGCCGATTGCCGCCCGGCTCGTCGCCGGCCATCTTCCACGCCAGCAGCGACGCGATCTGCGCCAGCGCCTCGATCACCAGCACGCCGGGCATCACCGGATAGCCCGGGAAATGTCCCTGGAAGAACGGCTCGTTCATCGTCACGTTCTTGATGCCGCGGATCATCTTGCCGACATCGCAGGCGACGATGCGGTCGACCAGCAGGAACGGATAGCGGTGCGGCAGCCAGCGCATGATCTCGTTGATGTCCATCGCACCGGACGGGTCGGCTGTCGTCATGGCTCCTCCTTGTGCGGGCCGTCTGCACCTGCGACGACGCCGGCCTTGCGTTCCAGTGCCCGGACACGGCCGGCGAGCTCGCGCAGCCGCCGGAAATTCGACGCCACGTGCTGCCATTCGCGATGCGGCAATCCCGGAAACGCCCCGGTGTAGATGCCCGCTTCGGTGATCGAATCGTAGATCTGCGTCGCCGCGGAAATCACCGTGCCGTCGGCGATTTCGAGGTGGCCGCCGATCATCGCCGCGCCGCCGATCTTGCAGCTCTTCCCTATCCGCGTGCTGCCGGCGACGCCGACGCAGCCGGCGATGGCGGTGTGCGCGCCGATCCGGCAGTTGTGCCCGATCTGCACCTGGTTGTCGAGCTTGACGTCGTTCTCGACGATCGTGTCGTCGAGCGCGCCGCGGTCGATCGTCGTGTTGGCGCCGATCTCGACGTCGGCGCCGATGACGACGCGCCCGATCTGGGGGATCCGCAGCCAGCGGCCGCCCTCCTCCGCCATGCCGAAGCCGTCACCGCCGATGACGGCGCCACCCAGGATCAGCGCGCGGGGCCCGATGACGCTGCGCGGGTAGACGGTCACGTTGGCGTGCAGCGCGCAGTCGTTGCCGATGGTCGCGTCGTCGCCGATCACGCAGCCCGCGCCGATCTGCGTGCGCTCGCCGATCGTCGCGCCGCGACCGATGACGGCCAGCGCACCGATCGACGCGGACGTCGCCACGCGGGCGCCGGAATCGACGGCGGCGGACGGATGGATGCCCGGCTCTGGCGCGGCGGACGGATGGAGAATTGCGGCAATGCGCGCATACGTCGCGTACGGATCAGCGGCCACCAGCCGCGGCAGCGCCGGCGGCGTCGGCACACCGGGGGCGACGATCACGGCCCCCGCACGCGTCGCCGCGAGTTGCGCGCGGTATCGCGGATTGGAGAGGAATGCGATCGCGCCGGCGCCGCCCGACTCGAGCGTCCCGACGCGGACGATGCGCACGCTGCCATCGCCCTCGACCGTGGCACCGGTACGCGCGGCGAGCTCGGACAGCGGAAGCCCGGCGGGGACGGACGGCATCGCGCGGGCGGTCGGTGCGGCCGCCGCCTACTTGTCGGCCAGCGCCTTGATCACCTTGTCGGTGATGTCGATCCGCTGGCTGGCGAAGACGACCGGGTCCTGCAGGATCAGGTCGAACTTCTCGGCTTCGGCGATCAGCTGGATCACCTTGTTCGCGCGTTCCTGGACGCTCGCGAGCTCCTCGTTGCGGCGCAGGTTGAGGTCCTCGCGGAACTCGCGCTGGGAGCGTTGCAGGTCGCGCGACAGGTTCGCGAGGTCGCGCTCCTTGTTGCGCCGTTCCGTTTCCGCCATCGTGACGCCGTCCTTCTCGAGCGCCGTCTGCAGGTCGCGTACCTGCTTGCCGAGCTTCTGCACGTCGGCGTCGCGCGCGGCGAACTCCTTCTCGAGCTTCAGCTGGGCGCGCTTCGCCGGCGCCGCGTCGCGGAACAGCCGCTCGGTGTTGACGAAGCCGATCCTGTAGTCGGAAGCCTGCGCGGTGGCGCTCCCGGCAAGAGCGAATGCGGCCGCCGCCAGGATGGCGCCGGCAAGTCGTGGCAAGTGTCGGTTCAATCGATTCTCCTGCGTGCGGACGGCACCGGTCAGAACACGGTGCCGACCTGGAACTGGAAGCGCTGGATCCGGTCGCGCGGCTCGGTCTTGATCGGGTACGCGTAGCTGAATTTCAGCGGTCCGACTGGGGAGTTCCACGCCAGCCCGACGCCGGCCGAGTAGCGGAACGACTCGTAGTCGGGTTGGGTGCCGTTCAGATAGATCTGCCCGACGTCGAAGAACGCGCTCGCCCGCACCGACTTGTCGCCCTTCAAGACCGGGTAGAACAGCTCCGCGTTGCCGACGATCTTGCGCTTGCCGCCGGTGACGTTGCCGTAGATGTCCTGCGGTCCCAGCGAGCTTGTCTCGTAGCCGCGCACCGACCCGGCGCCGCCGGCGTAGTACGCCCTGAAGAACGGTAGCGGCTTGCCGCCGACCCCGTCGCCGTAGCCCAGGTCCCCGCGCAACATCAGCACCCAGTCCGAATACACCGGCACGAACCACTGGTTGAGGTAGTTGACCTTGTAATACGCAAGGTCGCCGACCGGCAGCCCCACCTCCAACAGCAGGCTCTGCAGCCGGCCTTTCGTAGGATAGAGGATGTCGTCGCGGGTGTCACGCGACCAGCCGGCGGAGACGATGTAGGTGTTGGTCACCGAGCCGAATTCGTTGACGAAGGCGATGTATGCCGGCGGGCTGTTCTGGAACAGGCCGAGGCTGGTGTGCTCGACGCGGAAGCCGAAGTTGATCGCGTCGGTCTCGGTGATCGGTACCCCGAACGCCGCGGCGGCACCGAACGTCCGCGACGAGTACTGCGACACGGCGAGGCCGGTCGGGTCGACGTTGCGCTGGTACAGCTCGAGCGTCCGCGACACGCCGTCGACCGTCCAGTACGGCTCGGTGAACGAGAGCGTATAAAGCTGCGACGTCTTGCTGGTGTTGAGGGCGGCGGTCAGCGCGTTGCCGCTGCCGAAGATGTTCTGCTGTGATATCGACGCGGTCAGCACCAGCTTGTCGGCGGTGGAGTAGCCGACGCCCGCGTTGAGGCTGCCGGTCGCACGCTCGACGACGGTGACGTCGACGTCGGCCTGGTCGGTCGTGCCCGCCACCGGCGGCGTCTCGATGTTGACGTCGTCGAAGTAGCCGAGCCGCTTGATCCGCACCTTCGACCGTTCGATCCGCGCGCCGTCGTACCACGCGGACTCGAGCTGGCGCATCTCACGGCGGATGACTTCGTCTCGGGTCCTGACGTTGCCGCTGATGTTGATCTTGCGCACGTAGACGCGGCGGCCGGCGTCGATGAACACGGTGAACGACGCGGTCCGCTTCTCCTTGTCGACCTCGGGAATCGCGTTGACGTTGGCGAACGCGTAGCCCTCGGCGCCGATCCGGTCGCTGATCTGCTTCACCGTCGCCTGCAGCCGGTCGCGGGAATAGACCTGACCGGGCCGCAACTGCACCAGCTTCATCAGCTCGGCCTCGGGCGCCATCAGCTCGCCGGCGAGGCGAACCTCGGAGACCGTGAACTGCGGGCCTTCCGTGATGTTGACCGTGATGAAGATGTCTTCCTTGTCCGGCGTGATCGACACCTGCGTCGAGTCGACGTTGAACTCGAGGTAGCCGCGGTTCTGGTAGAAGCTCCTGACCTTCTCGAGGTCGGCCTGCAGCTTCTGCTTCGAGTACTGGTCGTTCTTCGTGTACCACGTCGTCCAGCCCGGCGTGGTCAGCGTCATTTCGTCCAGCAGCGTCTTCTCCGGGAACGCGATGGCGCCGACGACGTTGATCCGGGCGATCTTCGCCGACTCGCCCTCCTCGACCGTGAAGTTGATCGCCACCCGGTTGCGCTCCTGCGGCGTCACCGTCGTCGTCACTTTGGCCGCGTACTTGCCGCGGGTGATGTACTGCCGCTTCATTTCCTGCTCGGCGCGGTCGAGCGCCGAGCGGTCGAAGATCCGGGCCTCGGCAAGACCGATGTCCTTCAGCGCCTTCTTCAGCGTCTCGGTGTCGAACTCCTTGTTGCCGGTCATGTCGACGCGGCTGATCGTCGGGCGCTCGAGGATGACGACCAGCAGCACGTTGTCCTGCACCTCGAGCCGGACGTCGCGGAAGAAGCCGGTCGCGAACAGCGCTTTCACCGCCTGCGCCGCCTTCGCGTCGTCGATCCGGTCGCCGACCTTGATCGGCAGGTACGAGAACACGGTGCCGGCCTCGGTGCGCTGCGCGCCCTCGACCCGGATGTCCTTGACCACGAACGGCTCGAATGCCCACGCCGCGGGCGCTGCCGCGGATGCGAACAGCGCGGTGACGAGCGCCGACACGACGCGCAGGCGGCCGGAAAATCCAGCGCCGTGGCGACGCGCGGCGCGCGGCGCACGCGCCGATGCGGCCGCGAGGCGGCCGTGATCAGAACAGGCGGGAAAGGTCATTGAACAGGGCCAGCGCCATCAACATCGCCAGCACGGCCATGCCGATGCGCTGTCCGACCTCGAACGTGCGGTCGGAGACAGGACTGCCTTTGGCGATTTCGGCGAAATAATACAGCAAATGACCCCCATCCAACAGCGGAACCGGCAGCAGGTTGAGCACGCCGAGGCTGATGCTGATGAGCGCGAGGTAGCCGACGAACACGAGGACGCCGGCCTGCGCCGACTGGCCCGCGTAGTCGGCGAGGGTGATCGGCCCGCTGATGTTCTTCACCGACGCTTCGCCGATGAGGATGCGGCCCAGCATCTTCAGCGTGAACACCGACAGTTCCCACGTCTTGCGCGCGCCCTGGCCGAGCGCGTCGACGATGCCGTAGCGGACGGTGACGCCGAGCCTCGCCGCGACTTCCGGATCGACTTTCAGCCGGATGCCGGCGAGGCCGATGCGGCGGCCGTTCTGCTCGACCGCCTCGGTGATCACCGTCGCGTCGAATTCGCCGCCGTCGCGCGCGATGCGGAACACGACCGGCGCCGCCGGCCTGGCGTTGGTCCGCATCGCGACGTCTGCCGGCGAGCGCGCCGGCACGCCGTCGACGGCGACGATGCGGTCGCCGCGCTTCAAGCCGGCCTGCGCCGCCGGCTTGTCGGCCGCGACGTCGTCGACGAGCGGCGTGCCGAAGTCGGCCTTCAGGCCCAGCAGCGGCATGAAGTTGGCCTCCCAGTCGGACGCGGTGAGCATCGCGAGCGAGAGGACGCGTGTCGACCTCGAGCCGTCGGGACGCTCGACCTCCAGCGCCGCGTCGGCGGCCCCCGACACCCTGAGCAGCCGCCAGCGCAGATCCTGCCAGCTCTGCACCGGCGCGCCGTCGACGGCGGTCACCAGGTCGCCGTCGCGCACTCCGGCGGTCGCCGCCGGCGTTCCGGGCGCCGGCTCGGCGAGCAGCGCCTTTTGCCCGGGAATCCCGGCGACGAACGTGCCGGCGAACAGCAGCACAGCGAGCAGCAGGTTGGCGATCGGCCCGGCGGCGACGATCGCGATCCGTTTTCCCACGCCCTGCCGATTGAACGCGCGCGGCAGGTCCGACGGCGCGACGTCGCCCTCGCGCTCGTCTGCCATCTTGACATAGCCGCCGAGCGGCACCGCCGACAGCGCCCACTCGGTCCGGTCGCGACCGAAGCGGCGCGACCAGACGACGCGCCCGAAGCCGACCGAAAAACGCACCACCTTGACCCCGCACCAGCGCGCGACCACGAAATGGCCGAGCTCGTGGATCACGACGAGGATCCCGAGCACCGCCAGGAACGCGACGATCTTGCCGAGGATGTCCATCAGGCGGCGAGCGGCGGCGACGCCGGCAGCTTCAGCCACTCGCGGGTGGCGACGCGCGCGGCGGCGTCGGCGGCGAGAGCGTCGGCCAGCGTGCGGACCGACGTGGCGGGCAGCCGCGCGAGCGTCTCCGCGCACGCCGACGCGATGTCGGTGTAGCGGATTCGCCGGTCGAGAAACGCGGCGACGGCAATTTCATTGGCAGCGTTGAGCACCGCCGGCGCGCTGCCGCCGGCAACGAGCGCGTCGCGGGCGAGGCGGAGACAGGGAAATCGCGCGAGATCGGGCGGCTCGAACGTCAGCGTCCCGAGCCGGGCGAGATCGACCGCACCGACGCCTGCGTCGACGCGGTCCGGATGCGCCAGCGCCTGCGCGATCGGCGTTCTCATGTCGGGATGGCCGAGCTGGGCGAGCACACTCCCGTCAACGTATTCGACCAGCGAATGGATGACGCTCTGCGGGTGGATGACGACGTCGATCCGGTCGGGGGCGGCGCCGAACAGCCAGTGCGCCTCGATCACTTCGAGCCCCTTGTTCATCATCGTCGCCGAGTCGACGCTGATCTTGCGGCCCATCGCCCAGTTCGGATGCGCGCAGGCCTGTTCCGGCGTGACCCGCACGAGGTCGGCGACGGGCGTCGTGCGGAAAGGGCCGCCCGAGGCGGTCAGCAGGATGCGCCGGACGCCGGCGGCGCCGGGATCGCGGGCGTAGCCGGCGGGCAGGCACTGGAAGATCGCATTGTGCTCGCTGTCGACGGGCAGCAGCGTCGCGCCGCCCGCCTCGACCGCGGCCATGAACGCGGCGCCGCCGATGACGAGCGCCTCCTTGTTCGCGAGCAGGATGCGCTTGCCGGCGCGCGCCGCCGCCAGCGTCGGCTGGAGCCCCGCCGCGCCGACGATCGCGGCGACGACGGTGTCGGCGCCGGCCAGCGCCGCCGCTTCGCAGACGCCGGCCTCGCCGGCGAGCACGCGCGTCGGCAGGCCCGAGCCCGCGAGGTCCTGCGCGAGCGCCTTCGCCGCATCGGCGTCGAGAAGCGCCGCGATCTGCGGCCGGAATTGTCGGCAGAGCAGGGCCAGCTTCTGCCACTGCCGATGCGCGGCGAGCGCCGCGACCGCGAACCGGTCCGGGTGGCGCGCGACGACGTCGAGCGTCGAGTCGCCGATGGAGCCCGTCGCGCCGAGCAGTGCGATGTGCCGGCGTGTCGTCATCGCAGGAAAGCCCATGCCGCCAGCGCCGCGGGCGGCATCGCCGCGAGCAGGGCATCGGTGCGGTCGAGGACCCCGCCATGGCCGGGCAGCAGCTTGCCGCTGTCCTTGACCCCGGCATGGCGCTTCAGCAGCGATTCGAACAGGTCGCCCGCGACCGACAGCGCGGCGAGGACGAGCGCGAGTGCGACCCACGCGGCAACCACGGGCGCCGACACCGGCCCCCGGTAGCCGGCGGCCGTCGCCAGCGGCACGAGCGCGAGCGCATAGACGGCGACCGCGGCGAGCGCCCCGTAGACGCCCTCCCAGGTCTTGCCCGGGCTGATCGCGGGTGCGAGCTTGCGCCGCCCGAACGCGCGTCCCGCGAAATACGCGGCGGTGTCGGCAACCCAGACGATCGCCATCGCCGCCAGAACGATCCACGGCGACCGCGCCTGCAACGCGACGAGGGCAACCCACGCGCCGATCAGCACCAGCCAGCCGGCGCCGGCCATGACGAGGCGCGACGACGGCCGCCAGCGGGACCCGAGCCAGAACGGAACGACGAGGATCCAGAACAGCGTCGCGGCACCGCAGATCGTGACGACGACGATGTCGGGCCAGCCGCGATCGAAACCTGCGATCGGCGAGAACAACAGCGCGGCACCGATGGCGATCGTGCCGGCGACGAACAGCCGCCACGGCCACCGTGTGTATCCGGCGAGGCTCGCCCATTCGGCCGACGCAGCGACGATCGCTGTCAGCACCGCCAGCCCCCAGCCGCGCGGCGGCAGCAGGAACAGCGCTGCGAGCACGAGCGAGGCGAGGACAAGGGCGGTGAGGACGCGGGTGGCGAGCATCGGGCAGTCAGCGGGCGCGTCGGGCGCTGCCGCACGTTGTAGCACGGCGCGTCGGGACCGGGGGCGCGGCAGCGGCGAGCGTCATTCGCTGCCCGCGGACTGCAACTGCTCGCTGGTGCGGCCGAAGCGGCGCTCGCGGTCGCGGTACCACGCGATCGCGGCATCGAGCGCGGCGGCGTCGAAATCCGGCCACAGCAGGTCGGTGAAGTAGAGTTCGCTGTACGCGAGCTGCCAGAGCAGAAAATTGGATATCCGCCGCTCGCCACCGGTGCGGATGAACAGGTCCGGCTCCGGCGCGTACGCCATCGCGAGGAACGGCTCGAGTGCCTCGGGGCGGAACCCGCCGCCGTCGTGCAATGTCTCCGGATGGAGCGCGAAATGGCGACGCGCCGCTTCGGCGATGTCCCAGCGGCCGCCGTAGTTTGCCGCGATCGTCAGCATCAGCCGAGTGTTGGCGGCCGTCTGCGCCTCGCCCGCGGCAATCAGGTCGCGAATGCGGACGTCGAAGCGCGAAGTGTCGCCGACGACCTTGAACCGGATGCCGTTCCGGTCGAGCTTCGCGACCTCCTGCTCCAGCGCGCGCAGGAACAACTCCATCAGTATCGAGACTTCCTCGGCCGGTCGCCGCCAGTTCTCGCTCGAAAAGGCGAACAGCGTCAGGTACTCGACGCCGCGCTCGATGCACGCGCGGACAACGCCGCGCACCGCCTCGACCCCCTTGCGGTGGCCGGCGACGCGGGGCAGGAACCGGCGCTTCGCCCAGCGGCCGTTGCCGTCCATGATGACGGCGACGTGCCGCGGAACGTCGCGCGGCGCGGGGATGTCGCGCGTGGAGCTGGAGAACACGGGCGGGCAACGCCGCGGCGCCACCGCGGCGCCGGGGATCAGATTGCCATCAGGTCCGCTTCCTTCGCCGCGAGGATCTTGTCGATGTCGGCGATGGAGCGGTCGGTGAGCTTCTGGACGTCGGTCTGCGCGTGGCGTTCGTCGTCCTCGGCGACCTCGTGGCTCTTCAGCAGCTTCTTCAGGTGCTCGTTGGCGTCGCGGCGGATGTTGCGGACCGCGATCCGCGCGTTCTCGGCCTCGTGGCGGACGACCTTGATCAGCTCCTTGCGGCGTTCCTCGGTCAGCGCCGGCATCGGCACCCGGACGATGTCGCCGGACGTCGCCGGATTGAGCCCGAGGTCGGCGTCGCGGATCGCCTTCTCGACCACCGGGATCATCTTCTTCTCGAACGGCTGCACGGCGATCGTCCGCGCGTCGGCGAGCGTCACGTTGGCGACCTGGTTGAGCGGCATCGGCGAGCCGTAGTACTCGACGTGCAGATGGTCGAGCAGACCCGTGTGGGCGCGGCCGGTGCGGACCTTGCCCAGGTCGTGCTTCAGCGCGTCGACCGACTTCGTCATCTTCTGCTCGGCCGATTTCTTGATTTCAGCAATCATGGCGTTCTCCGAAACCAGGTTGGGCGTCAGGCGCAGGCTCACCGAAGACGAGCGGCACGCAGGCTTGTGCCCGACGTCCTGCGCCCGGCGCCGGACGCGATCCTAGCAATGCACCAGCGTTCCCTCGTCGTCGCCCAGCACGACGCGCTTCAGCGCCCCCGGCGCAAAGATCGAGAATACCTTGAGCAGCATGTTCTGGTCGCGGCACAGCGCCAGCGCCGTCGCGTCCATCACCTTCAGGTTCTTGACGATCGCCTCGTCGAACGTGAGGTCCGCGTAACGCTTTGCGGTCGGATCCTTCCTCGGGTCCGCAGTGTAGACGCCGTCGACCTTGGTCGCCTTCAGCACGATGTCGACACCCATCTCGCGGCCGCGCAGCGCGGCGGCGGTGTCGGTGGTGAAGAACGGGTTGCCGGTGCCGGCGGCGAAGATGACGACCTTGCCTTCTTCGAGATGGCGCAGCGCCCTGCCGCGGATGTACGGCTCGGCGACCTGGTCGATCCGCAGCGCCGACTGCACCCGCGACTCGACGCCGGCGCGGCGCAGCGCGTCCTGCAGCGCGAGCGCGTTCATCAGCGTCGCCAGCATCCCCATGTAGTCGGCCGTCGCGCGGTCCATCCCCGCCGCACCGGGCGCGACGCCGCGGAAGATGTTGCCGCCGCCGATCACTATGGCCACCTGCACGCCGAGCCGGACGACGTCGCCGACCTCGGCGACGATCCGGTCGATCGTCTCGCGGTTGATCCCGTATGGGTCGTCGCCCATCAGCGCCTCGCCCGACAGCTTCAGCAGGATCCGCCGATACGCGGGTTCCGACTTCGCAACGGCGACGGCGATCGGGGTGGCGGCGGACGGCGGGTTCATGGCGACGGACTCCGGTCGGTGGAGTGCTGGGCTCTTGGGGGGGGCGGCGAGCGACGGTCCTTATGCCTTGGCCATCGCCGCGACCTCGGCGGCGAAATCGTTCTTCCGCTTCTCGATGCCTTCGCCGACGACGTAGAGCACGAAGCCCTTGACCGCAGCGCCCTTCGCCTTCAGGTGCTTCTCCACCGTCTCGTCCGGATTTTTGACGAACGGCTGGCCGAGCAGCGTGACCTCGGCGAGGAATTTGTTGATCCGGCCCTCGACCATCTTCGCCACGATCTCAGGCGGCTTGCCGGTGTCGGCGGCCTGCGCCGTGTAGATCGCGCGCTCTTTGGCAATCAGGTCGGCCGGCACCTGGTCGCGCGACACGCAGACAGAGCGCACGGCGCCCGGAGCGGCGCCGGCGGCGACGTGCATCGCGACATCCTTGCCGGTGGCCTCGTCACCTTCGAGTTCGACGGTGACGCCGATGCGGCCGCCGCCGTGCAGGTACTGGACGAGGCGCGCGGTCGTCGCGAAGCGGGCGAAGCGGCGGATCGACAGGTTCTCGCCGATCTTCTGCACCAGCGCCTGGCGCACCGATTCGACGGTGCCGCCGTCGAGCGGAAACGCAGAAACCGCCGCGACATCCGCCGGGTTCCTGTCCGCGACCAGCTTCGCCAGAGTGGCGGCGAACGCGCGGAAATCGTCGTTCTTCGACACGAAGTCGGTTTCGCAGTTGACCTCGACCATCGCCGCCGTCCGGCCGTCGGCGGCGAGCCACGCGCCGACGATGCCCTCGGCGGCGACGCGGCCGGCGGCCTTCGACGCCTTGGCGCCGCTCTTGATCCGCATCAGCTCCTCGGCCTTCGTCAGGTCGCCGCCGGTTTCGGCCAGCGCCTTCTTGCATTCCATCATGCCCAGCCCGGTGCGCTGGCGCAGTTCCATCACCATGCTTGCGGAGATTTCCGCCATCTCGAGACTCCGTGTCGCGTTGTGTCGCGTCGTTCGGTATTCGGAACACCGGCAGCGCCGGTAGTTCCGTTCGCGTCCCGGCAAGCGCCGGTCGCGGGTCAGAAAGAAGGGGGCCGCGGCCCCCTTTGGCGGCGCGCGGTTACTTCGTCGCGTCCTCCGCGACCTCGACGAATTCGTCGCTGGCCTGGACGATCTCGGTGATCACCTGGCTGCGGCCTTCGAGGATCGCGTCGGCGGCGCCGCGCGCGTACAGCCGGATCGCCCGGCTCGAGTCGTCGTTGCCCGGGATCACGTGGGCAATGCCGATCGGCGAATGGTTGGTGTCGACGACGGCGACGATCGGGATGCCGAGCTTCATCGCTTCGGTGATCGCGATCTTGTGGTAGCCGACGTCGATGACGAACAGCGCGTCGGGCAGGCCGTTCAGGTCCTTGATGCCGCCGAGGCTCTTGTTGAGCTTGTCGAGCTCGCGCTGCAGCGTCAGCGCCTCGCGCTTGTTCATCTTCTCGAACGTGCCGTCGGTGTGCATCTGGTCGAGGTCCTTCAGCCGCTTGATCGACAGCTTGACCGTCTTGTAGTTGGTCAGCATGCCGCCGAGCCAGCGAGCGTCGACGTAGGGCATCGAGCAGCGACGGGCTTCCTCGGCGACGATGTCGCGCGCCTGGCGCTTGGTGCCGACGAACAGGATCGTGCCCTTGTTCGAGGCCAGTTGGCGGATGAACTTCATCGCCTCCTGGTACATCTGCATCGTCTTCTCGAGGTTGACGATGTGAATCTTGTTGCGCTGGCCGAAAATGTACTCGGCCATCTTCGGGTTCCAATAGCGGGTCTGGTGGCCGAAGTGGACCCCCGCTTCCAGCATCTGACGCATCGTGACGGACATTCAGGTACTCCATTCAGGGTTGAGCCACGACCCGCAATCGGGCTCGAACCGCGGCGCGGACTTCACGCCGGTCACTGTTCGGGCACCCTGAAATGTGCGGGTCTGCGAATTTGCTGCACGTCGGCCCGTCCCGCGCCGCCGCCCGCTGAAACCGAGGCAGGCGTTGGCAAGTCGAGCTAACATATGATTTTAACACGCATTTGACGCTTCCGCCCAGTCCCGTTCCGCTCTGCCCGTTGCCCGCACCGGCTCGATCGCCGCCCGTCCCCCGCCCCCACCGGAACCCTGTCCGCCATGCCAGACGCTCCCTCCGCTCTTCCGGCCGCACCTGCCGCGCCGGTCGTCTGTGAGCTCGCCCCCCTCGCGGTGCTCGCCGTCTCCGGTGCCGACGCCGCCGACTTCCTCCACGGCCAGTTGTCGAGCGACGTCCGCGGACTGCCCGCCGGCCGGTGCCAGTACACGAGCTTCAATTCGCCCAAGGGTCGGGTGCTCGCCAATTTCGTCCTGTGGCGCCACGGCGACGGGTTTCGCGCGCTGCTGCCGGCCGATCTCGCCGAACCGGTCCGCAAAAGGCTGGCGATGTACGTGCTGCGCTCGAAGGTCGTCCTGGCCGACGCGTCCGCGGACACGGTGCGCTTCGGCATCGGAGGCCCGGGCGCCGCCACGGCCGTCGCCGCCGCGTGCGGTGAGGCGCCCGACGCGTTCGGCGTGAAGGCGCTCCCCGGCGGCGCGACGATGCTCGGCCTGCCCGGTCCGCGATTCGTCGTCGTTGCGCCCGCTGCGGCCGCCGGCTCGATGCGGGACGCGCTGCGGCGCCACGCGGCCCCCGCCCCGTTCGATGTCTGGCAATGGCTGACGATCCGCGCCGGCGTGCCGGTCGTCACCACGGCAACGCAGGACCAGTTCGTCGCCCAAGCGGCCAACTGGGACCTGCTCGGCGGCGTCAATTTCCAGAAAGGCTGTTACACCGGGCAGGAGATCATCGCCCGGATGCAGTACCTCGGCCGGCTGAAGGAGCGCACGCACCTGTTCCACGTCGACGGCGCACCGGCGGCGGCCGGCGACCGGCTGTACAGCGCGGCCTTCGGCGACCAGGCCTGCGGCACCGTGGTCAACGCCGCGCCGGCCCCGGCGGGCGGCACCGATCTGCTTGCCGTCGTCCAGCTCGCTGCAACCGCCGCCGGCGACGTCCGGCTCGGAGCGCCCGACGGGCCTCCGCTCGTCGCACTTCCGCTGCCGTACGCGATTCCGGCGCCGGTCGAGCCCCGCGGCCGCGTCGGCTGAAGGCGGCGATGGCTGTGCGCGGACCGACGCACGTCTATGTGTATTACCGCGTCGTCCGCGACACGGCGGGGGCGCGAGCCGCCATCGGCGCCATGCTCACCGAGATCGAGCGGCGTACCGGTGTCGCCGGCCGCCTTCTCGCCCGGCGCGACGATCCGCAGACCTGGCTGGAAATCTACGAGCCGGTGACCCGCGTCGCCGCGTTCGAGCGCGCGCTCGCAACCGCCGTCGCCGTCCACGACGCCGCGTCCGTGGCCGAGGACGGCCGCCGGCACGTCGAGCGTTTCGCCGCGCTGCCGGCGCGCCGCGGCCGCCGCTGACCGGCCCTCGCATGTGCCTCGCGCTGATCGCGCTGGACGCGCATCCTCATTACGCGCTGGTCGTCGCTGCCAACCGCGACGAGTTCCACGCCCGCCCGACCGTCGCTGCCGACTGGTGGGACGAAGGCTGGCTCGCCGGTCGCGACCTCGAGGCGGGCGGCACGTGGCTCGGCGTCACCCGGCAGGGGCGCTGGGCGCTCCTCACCAACGTGCGCGAGCCCGCCCGGCACGACCCGCACGCGCCGTCGCGCGGCGCGCTCGTTGCGTCGGTGCTGGCACATGATGGTGCCGTCGACGCGGCGCTGGGGGAAATCGTCGCGGCGGCGACCGCACACAACGGCTTCAACCTCGTCGCCGGCGACCGTTCGCTTGCGCACTTCGCGTCCAATCGCGCGCCCGGCGCGACGCTCGCGGTGCCGGGGATCCACGGCCTGTCCAATGCGACGCTCGACACGCCGTGGCCCAAGGTGACGCGGACGAAGTCTGCGTTCGCGCGCTGGTGTGACGCCGGCGACGACGAACTCGAAGGGCTGTTGGCGCTGCTTGCCGACCGGGTCTGCGCGCCCGACGCGGACCTGCCGTCGACCGGCGTTCCGCTCGAACGGGAGCGCGCGCTGTCGGCGCCGTTCATCGTCGGCGAGCGCTACGGGACACGGTCGTCGACGGTGGTAGCCCTCGGCCGCGACGGCCGGCTGCGATTTTCCGAGCGGAGCTTCGACGCCGCCGGCCGCGTCACCGGCGAAGCCCGCTTCGCGTTCGACCTTCGCTGACCGCGATCCCCGCGGCCTACCGCACCCGGAACGCCGGACTCACCGGCGCGGGCCATAGTCGCGCAATGCGAGCTGCGCCCGCCCATCCGCCACGGTGAGCGCGCAGCGGCCGCCGACGGGCAGCGTCAACTTGTCCGGACGGTGGCCGAACGGCAGGCCCGTGAACACAGGCACGCCGAAGTGCTGCCGCGCGTGCGCAACCACCGCATCGAGGTCGTGGCCATTGTCGTTGGGACCGGGCGCATAGCCGTCGAACGCGCCGAGCAGCAGCGCCCGCTGCCGGCCGAGGGCTCCCGCGAAATGGAGCTGGTGGAGCATCCGTTCGATCCGGTAGGGGTGCTCGCCGGTGTCCTCGAGGAAAAGGATCCCGCCGTCGATACGCGGCAGGTGCGGCGTGCCGCACAGGTGCGCCACCATCGCCAGGTTGCCGCCCCACAGCGTGCCCAGGACGGCGACGTCCGGCCCGTCGAGCGCACATTCGACCGCGTAGCGATCGGCGTCGAACAGGCCCCAGCAATGCGCGAGCGTGAACGCCGACGGTTCGGCGGCGCCGAAGTCGTACGCGGCCATCGGCCCGGCGTACGTCGTCATGCCGGCGTGCGCGAGCGCGGCGAGCTGGAACGCGGTGAAGTCGCTGTGGCCGAGCCAGCGCTTGCCGGCGCGCGCGAGCGCGGCGTAATCGAGCCGGTCGAGAAGCCGCGACCAGCCGTAGCCGCCGCGCACCGCGATCGCGATCTCGACCGCCGGGTCTGCCGCCATGCGACCGATCGCGGCGAGCCGCTCGTCGTCGGTGGCGGCAAAGCGCTGCCAGCGCGACGTGCACGTCGGGTCGACGACGACTCGGTGCCCCGCCGCCGAAAGCCGCGCGATGGCGCGTTCGACGGCCTCCGGCGCCGTCGCGAAGCCTGCGGGCGCATAGAGGCCGATGCCCCAGGTGCGGTCGGTCATCGCGCGTCTGCCTCGCGCCGGGCGGCGAAGAACGTCGACAGCAGCCGGCCGCATTGGTCGGCGCACACGTCGCCGGTCACGGCCGTGTGGTGGTTGAGGCGCGGCTCGGCGAACAGGTCGACCACCGAGCCGCAGGCGCCAGTCTTGGGGTCGCGCGCGCCGTACACCAGCCGGGCGATCCGCGCATGCATGATCGCGCCGGCGCACATCGCGCAGGGCTCGAGCGTCACGTAGAGCTCGCAGCCGGGCAGCCGGTAATTGCCGAGCGCACGACCGGCGTCGCGCAGTGCCGCGATCTCCGCATGCGCCGTCGGATCGCTGCGGGCGATCGGTGCGTTGCCGCCGCGCCCGACGATGGCGCCGTCCTTGACGACGATCGCGCCCACCGGCACTTCGCCGCGCGCCTGCGCCGCGTGCGCCAGCGCCAGCGCCTCGGCCATCCAGCCGTCATCGGTCATGCGCGTCTTCGAGCTCGGGAATCACCGCGTCCGCCTCGATCTCGACCAGCATTGCAGGGTCGATCAGCCGCGCGACCTCGACCATCGCCGTCGCCGGGCGGATCGACCCGAACACCTCGCCGTGCGCGCGGCCGACCGCCTCCCACTGCGCGATGTCGGTGACGTAGATCCGCGTGCGGACCACGTGCTCGAGTCCGGCGCCGGCCTTCGCCAGCGCGGCGGCGATGTTGGCCAGAGCCTGTCGCGTCTGCGCGTACGCGTCGCCGGCGCCGACGACGTGCCCGCCGGCATCGGTGGCCGTGGTGCCGGCGACCCAGACCTGGCGGCCGACGCGGAC